>CAYOJL010000067.1:0-11787 GCA_964404235.1 uncultured bacterium
GGTTAAGACATTATCCTACTTTACAATCTGCGTCCAATGAAAAAATTGAACCATTATTAAAATTGTGGGAAGGGTTAGGTTATTATCGTCGTTGTAGAAATTTTCACAATGCTTTACAAATTGTTGATCAAAAATTTAATGGTAAGATTCCAAATGAATTCGATCAATTTATAACATTACCAGGAGTAGGTGTTTATACAGCAGGGGCCGTACTTTCTATTGCTTTTAACCAAGCTATTCCTGCCATTGATGGTAACGTTGTAAGAGTTATGTCTAGGGTATTAGGAATAAAAAATCTTACGAATAGAAATAAACATCGAATAAAAAATAAAATTAATAATTTAATTCCATTCTTAAACCCTGGTGATTTTAATCAAGCGCTTATGGAGTTAGGGGCACTATTATGTACACCAAAAAAACCAATTTGTAATAAATGTCCAATCTCAAAAATATGTAAAGCGTATAAGGTTGCTAGTCCTGAATTATATCCTCTTCCAAAGAAGAAAAAAAGAAATCCTCATTTTATTATTGTAACTGGAATTATATGGAGAAATAACACCTTTTATATACAGAAACGAAATGAAAGGTCTATGCTTGGGGGCCTTTGGGAATTCCCTGGAGGAAAGGTAGAAAATGGAGAATCATTGAAAGGGGCACTTAAACGCGAAATTGAAGAAGAATGTGGAATTACTCCAACGATAAAAAATAAATTAGGATGTATTGAACATTCTTATTCCCATTTTTCCATATCTCTTCATTGTTTTCATTGTATTGAGAAAGACAAAAAAATTAATTTTTCTCATAATAGTGCATGGATTACAAATGAACAGATAGGTTTATATCCTTTCCCAAAAGCTAATCATAAATTATTCTCTTTAATTAATGATAAAGGATGGAATGTTTAAAACAATTATCTCTGTGTTGATATGGCCATTATGGTACATCTTTTTTGTACCCTCTTTAATCTTTCTTTTTATTCCCGTTCTTTTGATACCTCGAAAAAAACTATATATCATAGTCCGACCCATATGTTGGATATGGTGTTTTCTTGCTGGACAATGGCTTAAAAAAGAAAATGAACCACCGCCCCCTGAAGGACAACCTTATATATATTTATTTAATCATGTATCAATGTTTGATCAATTTATGATTGGTGCATATATAGGACATTATATCACGGCAATTGGAGCAAAAGAAGTATTTGAATACCCTATTTTCGGTCAGTTAATAAAATTATATGGAGGCGTGCCTATAGTGCGGGAACATTTAAAATCCGCACTAAAAAGCTTATCACTTGTAGAGGAAGCTATTATGAGCGGGATATCTTTTGTCATTGCCCCTGAGGGGACTCGGACTGTAAATGGTAAATTAAGCCCATTCAAAAAAGGCCCATTTCATCTTGCAAAAAATACAGGAGTAACAATTATACCGATTGGATTAATTGGAGGATTAAAGGCCAAAAAAAAAGATGATTGGAAGTTAAAGCCTGGGATTCTAATAACACGATTTGGAACACCAATAACGGAAAAAGAATATGGGCATCTTGAAGTTGAAGAAATAAGTGACCTTGTACGTAAAAGAATTAAAACTTTAATTGAAAAATGAGGTGTTTTATGAAAAAATTGCAAATTTTCAGAGTGTTCCTTTTTCAAACAATTATATTTGGGCAGGGACTATCTGTAGCAGAGCGCTATGGTGATAGAATAGAGCTGTTAGGGATTCCATTTAAAGACCCTCTTGTCCTTTGTCAAATTCTTATCGCTATTTTTATAGCCATTGCATTCATTCAATCTGGTATTGACAAAGTTTTAGACCGTAAAGGTAATCTTGAATTTTTTAAAGTTCATTTTGCTAATACTTTTTTGAAAAATGTTACCCCTTTATTATTGATAATCTTGACAATATTTGAATTAGCCGGAGGTCTGACCTTAGTATATGGTGTCTATTTTGCATTTGTTTATAGAACTACATTATGGATTTTTTATGGCTTTGTAATGCTTGCTTTAACAATTATTTTATTATTTGCAGGTCAACGGATTGTAAAAGACTATTTAGGTGCAGCAGATTTAGTTCCATATTTTATATTAATTATGCTTGGTATTATGAGCATGTACTGATTATTTTAATTTAGAAATAATCATGCTTATTCCATTTCAAACTACCATAAAACCAAACATTATTAATTGCTAAAATATGAAAAATGAAAATATATCAACTACCACTATACTTCTAACAGTTAACATCCTTATAGTTTTGTTAGGGCTGCTTCTTATTAATAAAAGAATCATAAATAATGATGAAAAATCTGATTCTCTGCAAACTAAAGTTAATCAAATTGAAACTCAACTCGATGTACTAATAGATGATGCGAAAACAGCAAAAGAAAAAGTGATTGTTGCTAATGAAGACTTTATACAGCTAAGTAATTCTATGGCTGTAAATGATAAGATTCTTAAAAATCTAAATAGCGAAATCAAAGGTGCTGTAAAAGAGATAAAAGAAGTAAAAAATATGACTGAATTACAAAACAGGAAATTATATATATCAGAATAGTCTTCAGCCTTATGTTTCTTTCAATATTTTAATATTCTTTTTCCATTTATCTATTTTACCTTTTATTGTAGGCATACTTACAGGATAGAATCTTTTTCCCGATGTTTCTTTTGGTGCTTGAGTAAGGTTGTTACCGCTTAAAAGCCTGTATACACCAATAGCCGTTTTATCTTTAAGTAATGAATGACTAATTGTTTTACCTGAAATATTTGCAATAAACTGTAAAAGACTGCTTTTTGCACCTCCCCCACTTGCGGTTAAAATCATTGGTAAGTCTAAACCAGCTGATTTTATACATTGGAGAATATCATACACCAAAAATCCAATTGATTCCATTGCTGCTCTTATGATTTCATCAGGTCTTTCACTAAGATCAATAAGTAAATCTTCAAAACCATTTTTCCAGTGTGGTGCTGCAAGGCCATTAAACCCTGGTATAAAAACACCTGCAGTTTGTTCAAATTTTGTTCTTTTATTCCATTCCATTTGTTTATGTGGGATACCTAAAACTTGTTCTAAATGGTAAAAAAGAGAATTACATCCATTGATAGTGCCCTCCACCATAAATATTTTATTGGTCTTTTTAGAGAATAGGACACTAGAAATTAATCCTTTTACATTGATTGGCTTGTTACCTATATTATATTGAATACTACCTGATGTGCCAAAATTTGTAGCAACTGATTTATTTTGTAGTCCTCCCTGTCCAATCAATGCTGCTTGTTGATCACCAATCACAACGGATAATGGGATATTAGAATCAAACATATACCCATAATTATGCTGAATTGGGACTAATGGTGGTAGGCAAGATAGTGGCACCTGGAATAGGTCTAATGCAAACCTTGACCAATCTCCCTTTTGAATATTATATAACATTGATCTGCATGCTATAGAATCATCCATAGCAGCTGAGCCAGTAATTGCGTTTATAAGGAATGCACTTAATGAACCAAAGTACAATTCCCCTCGTTTTGTTAGGGCTGCTAATCTGTTATCTTGTTGTATCATGTGTAAAAATTTTGGACCACCAAAATGAGCACTTAAGGGCGTACCAGTAATTGACCATAACTTTTTTCCATATGATTGATAATTTTCAGCGATATTGCTTGCACGACAATCTTGCCAACTAAGAGCGGGGGTTACAGGAATGCATGATTCTTTCTCCCAGAAAAGAAAAGTGGAACGTTGCACAGCCATACCTACACAAATTATTGTTGATTTTCCCGATACATCAACCATCTCTTTAAAAAGTTTTTTTATATCTTTTAATATCAATAAAGGGTCAGTTTCAACGTGGAATGGTTTCGGTTTGTGCAATAAACATTTTATTCTATTTTTATGCAGAATTTTTCCATCAGTATTAAACAAAAATGCTTTAGTAGAAGACGTGCCCTGATCAATAACAATATAATTCATAATATAATTTACCTTAGCTTCCTTATTTGATTAACTGATAGACTCAAAACACCACATAAAGAAGCACCTATACCAATTAATAGAAATATCAGTTTAACAGATATGTAGGCACTGATAATACCAACTAGAGCTGATGATAATGCTGTAGTTCCAACAACACCTAAATGAGCCACTGAAAATAAGCGACCATGGTATTTATTAGGTATATGTAGTTGAATAATTGATGTCCTACTAACCATAATTAATGGGATTCCAATGCCATGAAAAAATATCATTAACATTGCTACTGGTACTGAATCAGCCCAGAAAAAAAATGAAAAAGTGATTCCATCTAGTATTAATCCAATGGCCCATATAACACCATTAGATAATCGCCCATTCAATTTTGAAACAAGTATAGAGCCAGATAATGCACCTAAAGCCATACACCCTTCTATGAAAGCAAAATCTGATGCAGAACCACCTAGTGCTGATTTAACAAGAATAGGGATTCCAACAATTGCCGGCCCCATTATAAAAAGATTATTAATGAATGTAATAATCATCATAAATAATATTGGTTTATGAGAAATAAGATATGATAATCCTTGTTTAAGATCAAACCAATGGCTCTGTGATTTTTGTTGAGTTGGTTGTTTTGGTTGATTGATAAGAAGTAAAAGAATAATTGCCACTAAAAAAGATAGAGCATCAATAATAAATAAATTTGTTAATGAAACTATTGATAATAAAGCTCCTGCAATAAAAGGTCCAATCATCCATGCGATTTGACCTGATGTGATTAAAATGGCATTAATCTTTACTATATATTCTTTTGCAAATAGTAATGGTACAAAAGATTGTAATGCTGGTTGAAACAAAGTATTAAAACAGCTTCGAAGGAATGCCAATCCACAAATAATCCATGCATTTTGTATCTCATTCCATAAAACTAATGGTATCAGCATTACCGTTAAAGCCTGAGCTGCATTAGAAAAGAGCATTAATCTGAATCTATTGATTCGATCTGAAAATACTCCGGCATAAAGACCAAATATCAATGCAGGTAAATAGGCACTCATGGCATTAATACCTGTTATTATATTGGACTGGGTCATCTCCAATACTAACCAAAGCAGTGCTAACTGATAAATTGCATCCCCAGCCTGCGAAATAGTCTGTGCTAACCAAAGCACTCTAAGATTTTTCTTTTCTTTTTCTAGCATCATTTAGATTTGAAGAAAGAAATTACTCTCAAAACATTTTTATACAGTTAAATTTTACTTTTAAATTGAAGGGTATATACAATAAAGAATTCAATCTTTATCTTAAAGGAGTACTAAAATGACTTATATAATAGCCGAGCCTTGTGTTGGAACATGCGATACGGCCTGTGTAGAGGTTTGTCCTGTAGATTGTATCCATGGGCCACATGATAAAACAGGTGCTGGTGCTGAAGCAAAAGCAGATGGGTTTGTACCAGAAGAAAACGATTCTCTGTATATTGATCCTGAAGAATGTATTGATTGTGGCGCATGTGAACCTGAATGTCCTGTAGAGGCAATTTTTGAGGAAAGTGAAGTCCCTGAAGAATGGAACAAATATATTAAAATCAATTATGAATGGTTTGGCCGGGAATATTCTGGTTAATTATACATAAATGGATTTAAAACTAAAAAAGCGGCCGTTTTTGGACGGCCGCTTTTTTTTGTATGAAAAATATGAATGAAAAAAAAGTATTTGAAAAACTCAAGTCCATTAACTATCCTGGTTTTAATAGGGATATTGTTTCATTTGGCATGGTCAAAAATATTTCAATTGATCAAGACCAAATTAAACTTACCATTAATATCTCATCTCAAAATGAAGAGAAAAAAAAGTCTGTCTTTCATGAAGTAGAAAAAGCGCTTGAGCCTCATTTCAAATCTGTAAATATTAATTTAGAAGATAAAACAAATCCATCTCCACCCACACCACCGCCGAATATTCCTAATGTAATAGATAATGTGAAACATATTATTGCTATAGCAAGTGGAAAAGGGGGTGTTGGGAAATCAACTGTTGCCACAAATATAGCATGTGCATTAGCAACAGAAGGGAGACAAATCGGTCTGCTTGATCTTGATATATATGGGCCTTCTTTGCCTATAGTGTTGGGTATCAACGAACAACCTAAAATGACGCAAGGTAATAAGTTAGTTCCCCTTGAAAAGTTTGGTTTAAAAATAATGAGTTTTGGGTTCATCAGCGGAAATGATACACCAGTGATTTGGAGGGGCCCTCTTGTTTCTAGAATGACTGAACAGTTCTTCCGTGATGTAGATTGGGGAGAGCTTGATATATTAATCTTAGATTTACCTCCTGGCACTGGAGATATTCAATTAACATTAACTCAAAAATTACGTATGACAGGAGCTGTAATAGTTACAACACCTCAGGATATAGCACTAGCTGATGTAAGGAAAGGAGCTGATATGTTCAGAAAAGTGAATACTCCTGTTTTAGGTGTGGTAGAAAATATGTCTGGATTGACTATAGAGGGAAAAACTAATCCTGATAATACAATCCTTCAAATTAATGGAGAGGAAATATCAATCGATAGTGAAGGAAATTTTAGAATAAGTTTAGATTTATTTAAAACTGGTGGGGGTGAAAAAGAAAGTGAACGCCTTGGGGTACCATTACTTGGTAAGATTCCAATTTCTGAAACAATAATGTCTTCTACTGATGCAGGAATACCTCTTACCGCACAAAATCCAATGAATGATATAGGGGAAATATATTTAGATATTGCTAACCAAATTTTATCAGTTATTAAATGAATGATAAGATGGAACATTATTCTATTAATTCAGTTTTAGTTTTAATTAGAAATATAAATCAAAATCTATCCTGGTTGTATCAATAGCACGCTCAAAGTAAGTTCGCCCGTTTTTTCCGATAATATTATGCAACAGTCTAAAAGAGATAAGGTTCTTTCTGGTTATATCCCAGAGCATATCGCTATTATTATGGATGGGAATGGTCGTTGGGCTAGTTCCAGGTCTTTTCCACGTATTGCAGGTCACAAAGAGGGGATTAATTCAGTTAGAGAAATAACCCGTATTTGTGGTGAAATTGGGGTGAAACATTTAACACTTTATACATTTTCTACTGAGAATTGGAAAAGACCACCAACAGAGGTTCGTGCCCTTATGACGCTTTTATTAAAAACAATTAATATTGAAATTAAAGAATTAAATAAAAAGAATGTAAGATTTACAATTATTGGGGATATAAGTGTTTTACCTTCAAATACAAGTAAGGGACTACAAGATGGAATTAAACTCACAAAAGAAAATGATGGCTTAAATCTCTGTTTAGCATTGAATTATGGAAGTCGTCAGGAAATTATTGATGCTATAAAACTATTAGCAATCAAGGTAAAAGAAAGGTCTATCAATCCACATGATATTTCGGAGAAAGAATTTTCTGATTTATTATATACAAAAGATATTCCTGATCCTGATTTATTAATTAGAACAAGTGGAGAAAACCGATTAAGTAATTTTTTACTTTGGCAGTGTGCTTATACAGAAATATTTGTGACAGATACACTTTGGCCGGCATTTAGAGAGGACCAATTAATGGATGCAATTTTGGATTTTCAATCTAGAGAGCGACGTTTTGGAAAAGTTAGTGAGCAGGTAAAACACATAATATGAAGGTCATAATCATATTATTATATCTTTCATCTCTTGTATACTCTCAAGGTCAAGATGAAAAAATAAAATTAAAACAGGTAAAGGTCTTTGGTAATCTAGTTACATCTGAGAATACTATTATATTTACTTCAGGTTTAAGAGAAGGGCAGACTGTTACCCCTGCAGATTTTCCTAGAGCAATTAAAAGACTTTGGCAGTTAGGCCTTTTTCAAGATGTACAAATAGAATATGATGATGAGTCAGATGAAGGACTTTCATTATCCATAAATGTTAAAGAAAATTATATTTTGGGTCAAATCAGCTTCGAGGGTAATAAAAAAATAAAAGATAGAAAGTTTGAAGACGAGATTCCGTTGTCTAAAGGTCAAAGAATTAAACCAAATACTATTCGAGAGACTAAAGAATTAATTCGTGACTTATATATTGAAAAAGGATATCTTAATGTAGAAATAGCCTCAGAACTCTCTGCCAATCAAGAAGAAACCATTTTATTTGGAGGAAAAGGTAAAGAATTGATAAGAGATATAATATTTACAATTAAAGAGAATAAAAAAATTAAAATTGGGAGGATTCTATTTAAAGGGAACGAATCCTTTTCAGACTTTCGATTGCGTTGGCAGATGAAAGAGATAAAACAACAGAGCTGGTATTTCTTTTGGCGTTCGAGTTTTGATAATAAAAAATTTGAAGAGGATATGAACCTTGTATCTACTTTCTACCGGAATAAAGGCTATAGAGACTTTTATTTTGTTAGTGATTCAATCGAGTACTCTAAAGATGGTGAGAAAATGAATATAGTCCTTACAGTCAATGAAGGGCCACTATATAGATATCGTAATTTTTCTTGGGAAGGAATGACTTTATTTGATCAGGAGATTCTAGATCGCACCCTAGCCTTGGATAAAGGTGAGAAATATAGCGATGAAGATTTTAATATGGCTGTTTTTTCAAGAGTCCAAGGTCTATACCTTGACAGGGGATATATATATAGTAGAGTGGAACCAAAAATCACACCTGTGGAAAAGGACTCGCTAGATATACATTTTATGATTACAGAGAATCATAAAGTCTATATCGACCAGATATCTATTTCAGGCAACACCAGAACAAGAGAAAATGTTATAAGGCGTCAATTGAGAGTTTTTCCAGGGGATGTATATAATCAAGAATTAATTGCGCGTAGCTACCGTGAGGTTATGATGTTGAATTATTTTGCAAATGCTGCACCAAACATTATACCTGTATCTGAAGATAAAATTAATATAGAATTTACTGTAGAAGAAAAACCAGCAGGCCAAGCTAGTGCAAATATGGGGTATTCCCAGTATTATGGACTGACTGGAGGAGGAGGATTATCACTGCCGAATTTTCGGGGTAAAGGTCAAAGTTTTAGTTTTAGCTACAATGAAGGAATTAACTCAGGTAGTCAAAGTACTTATATGTATCAGGGATATAATGTCAATAGGCCAAAAAGTAGAAGAGCATCAATAAGTTTTACTGACCCAATGGTTAATGATACAAAAAACCTGTTGGGAGCTTCACTTGGATTTGATATGAGAGGTGGTGGGTCTGCAATGTATTACTCACCATTGGAAACAACAAGTGCCTATGGCAGTGTTGTTTGGGGCCGTATATTTAAATGGCCTGATGATTTTTTTAGAGGAACTTGGCGATTTATGGTAAGAAGGAGGTCGTATTCTGGTAGTCAAGCAGATTTGGAAAGCTATGCAGGAGGTAAAACAAAAACTGATGGGATTAGTTTTGTACAAACAATTCGCAGGGATAGTAGAGACCACCCAGAATTCCCAACAATTGGTTCACATTTTTCAATTAATTCTACTCTATCGGGCTGGGTTTTAGGGGGGCAAGAAAACTTCCATAAACACACGCTTAATCTAGAGTGGTTTACTCCAACATTTTGGAAATTTGTATTAATGAATTCCATGAAAATTGGGGTAATTAAAGATCTTCCTTCAAAAGATGGGACCCTATCTTATATTCCTTTTTACGATCGTTTTGTGATGGGAGGGAATGGAATCCCTTATGGGAATCCATTAAGAGGTTATGATGATAACCGCGTCGGTCCTGTCACACTTAGCGGGAATCCCATTGGTGGTAATGCTATGGTTAAATTTGGCACAGAATTTCGGGTGCCATTCGCTGAAAATCCTGTAGTTTATGGTCTGCTCTTTGCTGAAATGGGAAATGTTTGGTCTTCAGTTGATTTAATGGAAAGATTAAGCTTGCCTAGAAGTGGGCCAATTGATTTAAAAAGATCTTTAGGCGCTGGCATACGGTTTTTTATGCCAATGATAGGTATGCTTGGTTTTGATATCGGATATGGTTTTGATAGGGTTAATACATATGGAGAACTAGAACCTGGTTGGAAAACAACGCTTACATTTGGGCAACAATTTTAATAATAAGGAGTAAACTGTGAAAAAGTCTTCGCGTTATGTTTTATTCAGTACAATTTTTTTAGGAATGCTTTCAAGTGGATTAGCCGAACTCAAAATTGGCTACATTCAATCAGAAAGAATTCGTACGGAATATGAGGAATTCACTGAGGCAGAATCTCAACTACAAATGGAATATCAAAAAGTACAGATGGAATATGAAGGGATGCTATTACAATTAGATAGTTTAAATAAAGATTATGAAGTAAAACGTCTTATGGCATTAGATAAAGGAGAAAGTATTAAACAACAGATTATTCAGATGGAACGATCCATTCAAGTTTACCAAGCTGAAAAAGTAGGCCCTCAGGGTGAACTAATGAAAAAATCTGCACAAATGGAATATGAAATCCTTGGAAAAGTTAGAGAAGCAGTTAGAAAGGTAGCCATTGATAAGGGGTTTGATTATATCATTGATGCTAACATGGGTTTACTATATGTGAAACCTCAGTATGATATGACAGATGATGTTTTACATGAATTACGCAATTTAACAACTGAAAAATAAATTGAAACTCACTCTCAGTGAGATTGCTATTCATGTGGATGGAGAGGTGATTGGAGATCCAGAAACAATTATAATGGGTGTTTCAGAGATTCAAAATGCAAAATCAAACACAATTTCATTTTTAGGTAATCCATTATATAATAAATACTTAGTGAATACAAAAGCAGATGCTGTTTTTGTAGATAATGCCTCATTACTTGAACAGAAAAATGGTATTGTTGTTGCAAACCCTCAATTAGCCATGGCCAAAACACTGGCACTTTTTTCTAATCAAGACTCTGAAGAACCTTATATTGATTCCAGAGCTATAATAGAAAAAGATGTCACTATAGGTAAATCAGTGATTATAGAACCTGGTGTGGTTGTTAAGAATGGAGTGGTTATTGGTGACGGATGTAAAATTAGAGCGAATTGTATAATTGAAAAAAACACAACATTGGGTAAAGAATGTTTATTGTTTCCTAATGTTTCTATTTATAAAAATTCAATTTTAGGTGATAATGTAATTGTACATAGTAATACTGTCATTGGCTGTGATGGTTTTGGCTATGTGACCGTAGATGATGTTCATGAAAAAATTCCTCAAGAAGGCAATGTAGTTATTGGGAATAATGTTGAAATTGGTTCAAACTGTGCTATTGACCGTGCAACGATTGGTAGTACTACTATAGGTGAGATGACAAAGATTGATAACCTGGTACATATTGCACATAATGTTAAGATTGGAAAAGGTTGTTTACTCACAGCTGGTTTCGCGATTGCAGGTAGCGCTGAAATAGGAGACTATTGTACGTTTGCTGGACAGGTTGGAGTTGCTCCGCATCTTAAAGTTGGCGATAGGTCTATTGTTGCATCAAAATCTGGAATCACAAAATCATTAAAGGGTGGCAAGGTTTATGCTGGCTTCCCAGCAAGAGAGATTGCAGATTATAAAAAAAGAGAAGCTCTTATTAGTGAAGTTGGCAGATTACGTCAAAAACTAGATGCATTGATTCAGGCTAATACGAAGCATTAAATTATTCAATGGAAAGAAAACAAAGAACAATAAGGACTTCCCAATCTTGCCAGGGAGTTGGTCTCCATACAGGGGTAAACACAGTTATCACATTTCACCCCGCTCCAGAAAATTTTGGAATTCGTTTTATAAGATCTGATATCTCTGGTTGCA
>CAYOJL010000068.1:0-11703 GCA_964404235.1 uncultured bacterium
ATTTGGTGTGCCTCATCTGTTCATGTTCTAGAATACGTGATCTTTCCCATTCGTGAATATTTACTGGTAGTTTAGAGGAAATGACGGCATTAGTAGCATCCACAAGGTCATCCGGATTGAATACTTCCTTGTCTTCGAACAGAAGATCCACTCTAGAGTTCTCAACAGTTAGCTGGTTACCAACCGTCTCTGCACCCCATAGGTCTTCTGCAAGGGCTGAGACGATATGTTGGGCAGTATGCATCAATGAGTGTGCGTTTCTTCTTTCAACATCAATCTGACAAGAAACCGAATCCCCAGTTTCGAATAGGTCAGGATTATCTATTGGATGTAATATCATCTTACCAGGAAGCACCTCGTTAATTACAGAAACAGCGTTCTCAGATCTCAATAGTCCAGTGTCCCCAGGTTGTCCACCACCTCGCGGATAGCAGTATGTTGACTCCAATAGTACATTGCTACCATCAATAGAATGTATCAGTGTCTCAAACTGTGGGGGGTTCGTACCCGGATGACTAGACATATGCAATTTCTCTTGCATATAATCACTCGAATATTGCTTGTAAACCACCAGCCAACAAATTATTGCATAGATCTTCACACTCAGAAGTCATGACCCTGTCACCATTGAATGGTAGAACAATAGTTCTCACCCAATCAACAATCTTTGAGACTCCAGTTCCAGCACTCTCATCGATCCTATCAATTGCCTCGGCAGAACAAATGAGTTCATTCGCAAGAACTTGAGACAATAGTTGACTTGACTTCAGAGAGCGATAGGTTCCAGTTGCACCCATTGATACATGATCTTCTTTACCCATACTGACTGGAACATTGGATGTTGTAGCTGAATTTGCCATTAAATGTAATTCGGCAATGCATGCTGCTGCAACATATTGGACAATCATATATCCACTTTCAAGACCCTCTGTTTGGGCCAAGAATGCTTTCTGTCCACTCCAATGAGGGTCCAAGACCTGATTGATCCTCCTCTCAGAAATACTGGCCAATTCATGGCAAGCAATTGCTATCGAATCACTAGCGAGTGCGAGATTCTGTCCGTGAAAATTTCCCCCACTTACAACATCTACTGATTCATTATCAACGAAGACCAAAGGATTGTCTGTCGCACTGTTGATCTCAATCTCCAACATACTTCTTGTATCTGTAATCAAATCGATTACCGGACCGTGAACCTGGGGTGAACATCTGAAGGAGTACGCATCTTGAACGCGGTCGCAATCGGAATGAGATTCTTTGATATCAGAATTTTTCAAGAATTGTAAAATCCTTGCAGCTGAGATAGATTGTCCCCGCTGAGGTCTATTCTGGTGTATTCTAGCGTCGAACGGGGCATGTGATCCCTTGATAGCCTCAACTGAGCAAGCGGCGCTAGCATCAGCACCCATTAGCAGGCGTTCCATATTCTGTATAGTAATTAGAAGATAAGCACACATTTGGCTAGTACCATTTATCAGAGAAAGACCTTCTTTAGCTTGCAATTTGACTGGTTTTAGATCAGCTTG
This sequence comes from uncultured bacterium, assembly GCA_964404235.1. Taxonomy (GTDB): domain Bacteria; phylum Fidelibacterota; class Marinisomatia; order Marinisomatales; family UBA1611; genus CACEUX01. Next base: position 1,527 of record CAYOJL010000068.1, read on the forward strand.
TAATAGCGCCTCTAGACTGGACGTTTTTTCCCATCCAGATTCATTTCTAATCATACACTCACCTTCACCCAATAACGCCAAAGACATATGAGATAGGGGTGCTAAGTCACCAGATGCCCCTAGAGACCCTATTCTAGGGATAACAGGTGCAATTCCAGAATTTACCATTTCAAGTAGCAACTGTACTATCTCAGGGCGTATTCCTGATACTCCTTTGGCCAGAGAATTTGCTCGAATAACCATCATCAGAATTACGTGATCTGGCTGCATCAGTTCGCCTACTCCACAGGCATGACTTTTGATTAGATTCGTCTGCAAATCTTCTAGATCATGCCCGTCAATTCGAACCGAAGACATTGCTCCGAATCCAGTGTTAATTCCATAGACTACATCATCCGATTTAATAATCCGTTCAATTGCTGAACGTGAAGCATTCATCAATCTCATAGAGTCCTCTGAAACAACCGCATTCGCCATACCCAATGACAACGCGACAGCATCTTCTAGAGTCAATGAGTTACCATCAATCTCGACGTCGCGCATGATTTAGCCACAAGAGATACTCAAATAGAGTCATCGAGACTTGAACACACTATCTAACAGCTTACTATCAACGATATTAGGCATGGTGACATCCAACCTATCATCAGACTTTGTTGCCATAGACACAGTACTAATTGCAGCATCATTCCGTGCCCATGACCTCCTAGCAAGACCGTTAATTACATCCCATGATATCATTGATTTAATCCTCTTCTCTGAATCAGCGCTACCATCTATTACGAGTCCGAAGCCCCCATTGATAACCTCCCCCCATCCAACACCTCCTCCCTTGTGAAGACTAGTCCAGGTTGCTCCTCGAAATGAATCGCCTACGAAATTGTGTACGGCCATATCGGCAGTGAACATTGATCCATCACTAATGTTTGCAGTTTCACGATATGGGCTGTCTGTACCTCCAACATCATGGTGATCTCTTCCCAATACAATCGGGGCACTAACACGGCCTTCTGCAATAGCTCGATTGAACTCCTGTGCTATCATAGTTCGTCCTTTTTCATCAGCATAGAGTATCCTAGCCTTGCTACCAACGACAAGGTCATGTTTGTCAGCCTCAGAAATCCAGTGAATATTATCTTCATATTGGGTGTTGATTTCTTCTGAGCAGTTGTCAGCAAGACCACGTAAAACATTCATGGCGATTCTGTCAGTAACAGACAGATCATCGACATTACCTGAAGTACAAACCCAACGAAATGGTCCGAATCCATAATCAAAACACATTGGTCCCATGATATTTTCAACATACGAAGGGTATCGGAATGAACCATCATTATCCAATACATCAGCACCCGCCCGACTCGATTCTAGAAGAAACGCGTTTCCATAATCCCAGAACACAGTACCTCTATTGCACAATTCATTGATGCTATCCACGTGCCTCCGAAGGCTATTTTGAACCTCTTTTTTGAATAACACAGGGTCATCTTTAATCATCATCCGACCATCTTCAAATCCTACACCCACAGGCATGTACCCTCCCAACCATGGATTATGTAGGCTGGTTTGATCGCTTGCCAAATCTGGAGTTAAATCATATTCGACTAGATATTCTAACAGGTCAACTACGTTTCCTAGGAAGCCTATGGAAACTGCTTCTTTATTCTCAACAGCATCCCTTGCGCGAGCTGACAGCAAATCCAAGTCATCGTAGAGTTCTGTTAACCATCCTTGAGAATACCTCTTGTTTGCTGCTATTGGGTCTATCTCAGCGATAATACAAACAGCACCGGCAATGACAGCAGCTTTTGCTTGGGCACCGGACATCCCCCCAAGTCCGGAAGTAACGTACAAAACTCCTCCCAAATCATCTTTATTTGGCAAGTCGAGGTATTTCCTAGCAGCATTCAGTATGGTGATTGTAGTTCCATGGACAATGCCTTGAGGCCCAATATACATGTATGAACCAGCCGTCATCTGACCGTATTGAGAAACACCTAGTGCATTCATCCTCTCGTAATCATGCTGACTAGAATAGTTTGGAATCACCATCCCATTAGTAACTATAGCCATTGGTGCATCTGTCGATGAGGGAAACAGTCCCAGTGGATGGCCCGAATACATGACAAGTGTCTGATCATCCCTCATGGAAGAGAGATACTGCATTGTCAGTAGGTATTGAGCCCAATTCTGGAATACTGATCCATTGGTACCATATGTAACTAATTCATGTGGAAACTGAGCCACATCAGGATCCAAATTATTCTCTATCATCAGCATCATCGCTGCTGCAGAATTGCTAATAGCACCATACTCAGAAATAGGCCTTGCATATATGTCATAATCAGGTTTGAATCGATACATGTAGATATGGCCGAACTCTTCCAATTCATGGAGGAATTCTGATGCCAATTCTTCATGCCATGCAGAAGGAAAGTATCTGAGAGAGTTCTCAACAGCCAATCTCTTATCTGCTTCGTTCAATACTTGAGGGCGATTGGGGGCATGTGGCACTGAATTATCGTAGATTGGGGGGCTTGGTAAATCTGCAGGGATACCTGCCGAGTAGTCATTCATGTTCTCACCAACCTAGTCTTTCCGTGTATGTGGCGCGTAAAACATGATCTAGTTCATTACATTCATTGATTGCTTTTTCAGTATCATGATCTATCAAATCTACATCATCACCATTGATGTACTGTGTATTGATCATTACATTCAACTGAGCTATTTTTGCTGCAGAGAGTGCTAATTCTGCAGACGCTGCCAAATCAGTGAGGGCGTTAGCATTACAGTGACGAGATAATTGTAACAAATCATTCATCAAACCGAGAGCCGCATGTATTGTTTCTAGTGGGGCTAATGCAGCACCAATTGTGGCCTTTCTAATGGCTTCTGAACGAGCATTTGATCCATCCTCACCCTTAGGTAATCTGTAAGCTACCATGACAGCATCGAATGCTGCAGCATCTTTGTCAGCGAGTAATACGGAATCGTGAATACGATTATCCGAACACTGCAGCATATGATTAGCAATTTCATGTCCGTCGGACCATTTATCGCTTTTCAGAGTCAGACGAGATACCATAGCAGCCAATGAATGTGCGTGAGCCAGACTCAATGCTGCTACCGACCCCCCGCCGGGTGTGGGATTAGATGATGCGATGGAATTCAAAATCTCCAAATATCCGTCATTCATTCAATCACGTCTGTATTGCCCATTCTATGATGTTATCACTCGGGTCAAAATCACTCAACTTATCTAGCATTAGTCCATGTATGGCATGCTGAACCAAGGCAACATCGTTTGAATCTCTACCATTGTTGTAATGGCGACCTGCACCTAGCATTGCATCTAGAGGTACCAAACCAACTAATTCGCCAGCAACAGCCATCAGCCCCATCTTGGCAGCCTCATTACGTATGGCATCTGTAACATCATGCAATCCTGTTATTGAATAATCTAGTAAATTCATCGATACTTGAGCAGTCTCATCATCATACATCCATCCTGCGGCTTGCAACTTTTTGAATAATCCAGGATTTCTGACTGGTTTACCGTCATCGTCACGCATAGTCACACCATCTTCATCCTTTACGATAGATCCACTAGTTCGAATAATGGATGCGATAGTGTTAGCCATAGACTTGTCATCGGTATTGAGATTGACATTATAGGCGATCAATAGACTCCTTGCTCCTGTTGCTGTAGCGCCCATTGTTGGCATAAACTGTGAAGGGCCGTAATCGGGCAACCATTGTTTCGTGACGATTTTTTCGGATAGACCTTCATATTCTCCCTTTCTGATATCTGGTAACTTTACTCGATCTTCGGAAACAGCTGAGTTTGCATAAAGATACACTGGTAGTGAATGCTGTTTGGATACCGCAATGGCAAATCTACGGGACAAATCAATGCATTCTGACATACTTACTCCAGAGATGGGTATGAATGGGACAACATCCACAGCGCCCATTCTTGCATGCTCCCCGGAATGTTGTCTCATGTCAATTAATTGTAAAGCTAAATCTGTGCATTCTATTACAGTCTGCAGTACTGCTTCCGGCTCTCCGACCATGGTAACTACGGTACGATTGAAGTCGTAACCCATGTCAATGTCAAGCAAAGAAACGGCTTGATTATCTATAATCGGTTGAACTATAGAATCGATGACTGCACGGTCCTTACCTTCACTAAAGTTCGGAACACACTCTACCAAGCGCTGAGTCATGGTATTGGGTCGCAGCGCTCGCTGATGAGCATTGCTGATTAGCCATATAGTCCATCAGGTGAATCAGCTCCAGACTCCCTCATTACTCGAAGCTTAGTCATAGCGCCGGAGAAATCATTATCGAGACAAAATTCCCTACCATCGGCAATTGCTGAAATGGCTGCTTCTGTTACTACAGATTTTATTTCTGCACCACTGAATCCTTCTGACGATACAGCAAGTTTCCTAGTATCGATATTGTCTTTCTTGGGTAGATTTCTACAATAAACATTGAATATAGATTTGCGGGCTTCAACGTTTGGCAAATCAATATTGATTACCCTGTCAAATCTACCTGGCCTCAGTAGTGCCGGATCGAGCAATTCAGGCCGATTTGTAGCGGCTATAATCTTGACATCGTCCAAAGCATCGAATCCGTCTAACTCTGCGAGCAATTGCATCAATGTTCTTTGCACCTCGCGGTCGCCAGATGTTGCAACATCTAATCTCTTGGAGCCGATAGAGTCTATTTCATCAATGAAAATAATCGCCGGAGCGCGTTCTCTAGCCAGGTCGAACAATTCTCTAACAATTCGGCCACCTTCACCTATGTACTTCTGTGCCAATTCAGAACCTACCAGGCCGAGAAATGTAACATCAGTTGAGTTTGCTATGGACTTAGCCATAGCAGTCTTTCCAGTGCCTGGAGGACCCGTGATTAGAACACCCTTAGGTGGGGTGATGCCAAACTCTCTGAACGCATCAGGCCGGTTTAATGGCAACTCAATTGATTCACGTAACTCCTTGATTTGAACATCCAACCCACCAAGATCATCAAAGCTGCTATTGGGTCTTTCAATGATCTCAGCACTGGTTACAATTGGATCCCAGGAATCACCCAAAACCTCGATAATTGAGAGTGAATCCTGATTCAGAGCAACTCTAGCACCCGGTTTGATCTTCTCTTGGTCTATCCTGCTATTCATGGTGACTAAGAATACAGTTCCGTTAGAACTCCTTACAACTACATTATCCTCTACTCTGTCCTGAACGTGGCCTACCACGAATGGAGGTTTTCTAAGGGTGCGAACCTCTTCATCCAATGAATTGACTCTCTTCTTAAGACGGGCGCATTCATTTTCTAGATACAATTTCTCAGTCAATAACTGCTGAGCATTATTTGACAGATCCTTGTATTCTCTACGAAGTTGCACTAAAGGATCTGAAGAGCTGGAATCATCGCTCCGAGGCGTATCCTGAGCCTCTGCCATGAATATGAATAGAGCATCTGCATTATTGATGCTTCCTTCCCTAAGAGTAATCCGGTAATGCCCCCTGTGGGGCCCATGGCAGTGTGCGAACTGTGTGGAGTAGAAGGCGTTTCTACAAATAGGGGTATAGTATCCAACGTAACTCTCGATGTTTGCTCAAAATGTATTGATTCAATGGGAATCGAGATACACAAATCCCCATTTGAGGATAGACCTCAGAATATTCGAAAGCAGCCGGCTCGAACAAAGCACGTCCAACACGAGCAGGAATTATCCAATGATTTTCATATCCGACTCAGGAACGCCCGGGAATCCAAGGGCTGGAGTCAAAAGGAATTGGCAAACAGAATGAATGTGAGAATCAATTCGATTCAGAGAGCTGAATCTGGTACTAGGCCTACTGATGATTTAATCAACAAACTGGAGAAGGTGCTCGATGTAGATCTAAGAGAAGAATCCGATGCTGGTAGGGATTCAATGGTCTCACGTTCCTCATCAAGAGGTATGACTATTGCAGATGCATTGGATGAATTCCTACAGCAGGGTGATTGAATGAACGAGGTTCCGATACACATCATTCATCTTAACCAAGACGATCCAAACAAGTGCACTGCAAGGATGATTTCAGCAGATGGGTTGGCAAAGTTACACCCAGACACAAAGCGATCCCCTAGTAGGGGAATACTGCTTGACCCTACCTGTGGTTCAATCCAAGGTCCAGAAGACCGTAGAATTATCGATATGGGCGGTTCTGTCGTAGCACTAGACTGTTCATGGAAGCAAATGGAGCCTTCAATCGAGTTGATTAAGAACTCTACAAAACTAGTACGTAGAACCTTACCTGTATTGTTGGCCGCAAATCCTGTTTCTTGGGGTAAACCCGGTAGACTATCAACTGCTGAAGCCATTGCTGCATCACTGATTATTCTAGGTCGAGAACCTCAAGCAGAGAAGATTTTGTCAAGGTTGCCATACGGTAATGAATTTCTGTCATTGAATAGAAACCCACTTGACTCGTATAGCTCATCTCAATCAACTGAAGAGCTGGTTAGTATGCAATGGGAGTACTTTGATCAACCAAAATCATCTGATCAGTGAACCCGGCGGCATGCCAGAGTCTAGAGTTAATACTCTGACGTTACCATCATCGTCATCAGCAGCAAGTAACATTCCCTCGGAAATCACACCTCTCAACTTACGAGGTCGGAGATTTGCAACGAATACAACATCTAGCCCTTCCAGTTGAGATGCCGTGTAGTGTCCCTTTAGTCCAGCACAGACAGTTCTGGTGGAATCGGGGCCATCCTGAATCTTAACGACGAACAATTTGTCGGCGTTAGGGTGATCTTCGACAGAGAGGATTTTCCCAGTTCTCATTTCCACCTTGACAAAATCCTCGAAGTCGATCAGACCATCTCCTGAATTACCCTCATCGAGTGATGATTCATTGTCCTTGCTATCTGCTAAAGATTTCTCATGATCAAGAATTGATTCTAGATCGAGCCGCTCAAAGAGTGGAGTTGGATTGTCATTATTCCAAGAAAATGTATTACAATTAAACGAGTCTAGCCAGTTTACAGTATCGATATCATCTGTACAACCGAGTAATTTCCACAGTCTATCAGATTGGAATGGAATGAATGGACGCAGATTGACCGCCAATCCTCTGCACAGTAACCAACAATATGCCAGCGAGGACATCGAACTCTTAGCCTCAGATAAATCTGGAGACTTGATGTGATTCCATGGCGCGGAATCTTGTAGAATTGAATTGCCGAGTTGCGCTATTGACATGATGGATCGTAATGATTCTTTGAACCGATGTCTTTCTAGAGATTCTGTAGCTGATTGCAAGTGATGATTAACCTGTGAAATCTCATCTTCATGGAGCGATTGATCATAGTACTTCTCTAGCGGATTAGTTGAATCGTTTGGAAGTCTGTGAGCCAGTGTCAACACTCTATGTACAAAATTCGCGTATGTACCAATTAATTCGTTGTTTACGCGGTCTACATACTCATCCCATCTGAAATCAGAATCATGCCCCTCGGGCATGTTTATTGATAGGTAATATCGCAATGTATCAGGATCATATCTCTCTAGGAATGAAGGTAGCCATACTCCATGCCTTCTGCTTTTACTGAACTGGCCACCTTGCAACATAAGATACTCATTCGCTGGCACATTGCTTTCCAGGACTAGATCGCCAGGTCGTAACTCACTAGAGGGGGAGTTACCAGTTGAGGCAGAGTTCATGCCCATGATGATAGAAGGCCAGATGATTGTGTGAAAGGGAATGTTGTCTTTACCCATGAAATAGATATGTTTGGGAATATTCCCATCTGAATCTACTTTCCACCAGTCTTCCCATGCATCAGTGCCATTAGGGTGTCCTGCACTAATAGCGTACCTTTCAGCCCAAATGCGTGCGCATGTGTAGTATCCTTGTACAGCCTCGAACCAAACGTAAACACGCTTTGATGACCACTCTTCGCCTTCCAATGGTAGGGAGATGCCCCAATCAATATCTCTGGTCACTGCCCTAGGACGCAAGCCCATATCAAGCCAATTCTTTGTCATAGCACGTACGTTGGGCTTCCAAATCTTTGATTGCAATTCATATCTCTGAGATAGCTGTTCTTGAAACAAGTCCAATCTGAAGAACATATGATCAGTATCGCGAATCTCTACTGTGGCAGATGGGTCGAGCTTGGATACAGGATTCTGTAGTTGATGTGCCTCGTATGTGCCCCCACAATCATCGCATTGGTCGCCCCTAGCTCCATCTGCGCTGCATATTGGACAAGAACCCTCAACATACCTGTCAGGGAGAAATCTGACTTGTCCTTCAGAGATGGAACAGTATTGCTGCATAGTTGTTCGTTCTAGGTAACCAGCCTCTAGTAGGTCATGAAAGACCTCTCTGACAATGTCTTTGTGCATTGGATCAGAGGTTCTGTTGTATAGAGCACCCCCATATTCAATGCCCCGTGGATCTACATTGTGTACCCAGGAGCAACCTAGATTTGCTAGTGATTTACTATTAATATCGTGGAATTGATTGACAACTTCCTGGGGGGTCACTCCATCTTGTTCTGCTGTCAAAGTAATAGGAGTACCATGCTCATCAGAACCACTGCACATCAGTACTTTACGTCCACGCGCTCTTTCATACTTGTACTGAATGTCTGCAGGGAGACAATTGCCCGCTACGTGTCCAAGATGTAGCGGACCATTTGCATATGGCCACGCCATGAATATGGCAACCCGGTCAGAACTGGCTTCCATCTGTCGGATTGGGGAAGCCACACGTTTATGTCATAATCGCCCGCCGCAGGGTCAGGGATGTACTAATTCCATTGTTCCACAATTTGGAAATCTGAGAGGCACCGAATTTGAGTGACTATACATTGATTGTTACCTATGCGTTGATTGCGCTGGGGGCGTCGTTCCTTTGCAGCATTCTAGAAGCTGTGCTTCTATCCACATCACACGGTCACATCAAATCCCTATCAGATACGCATCAGAATGTTATTGATGCATGGTCAAATTGGAAAGATGACCCCGAACGACCACTCACTGCAATTCTAACTCTCAATACAATTGCACATACTGTTGGTGCCTTGGGAGTTGGCTCTGAGGTCGAGAAAGCATTCGAAGGAGAGTATGTTGTTGCTGCATCTGCGGCCATACTAACAATCGCTATTCTATTGCTAAGTGAAATACTTCCTAAGACTATTGGGGCTATCTACTGGAGGCAACTAACAGTTCCTACATTCCATATTCTGAATTACATGATGATTCTACTTTGGATTATAGTCAAGCCAATAGAAGTGACTCGTTCACTTCTTCCGGCTGTAGAGACTGAGACAGTTACACGAACCGAACTCTCAGTCCTAGCAGACATAGCCGAAGAATCCGACCAGATTGAGTAGGATGAGGAGGCTGTGATACAAAATGTACTACGTCTAAAGGAGATTTCTGTTAATGAGATCATGACTCCTAGAGTGGTCATTACTACTGTACATGAACATGAGACAGTCAACGATGTCTTAGATAGAATACCAATCATGATCTATGGTAGAATGCCTGTCACCGGCGATAGTATTGATGAAATCAATGGGATGGTGCTTAGAAGCGAGATACTGCGCAGGGCAGCCGTTGATGAGCACAGCATCACGATGAACGACATATCTCGAGATATATTTTCATGTAAGCAGGATGATTCTGTTGACAAGGCACTTGATGTCCTATTGGAAAACAAGATACAGATGCTCATGGTCAAGGACGACTTTGGAGGTACTGTTGGCCTGATTACTATGGAAGACGTCATTGAGACGCTACTAGGTGTTGAGATTGTCGATGAATCAGATCAAGAGGGGATAGACGACGGAGTACACCACGAGGATATGAGAGAGTTGGCAAAGCAGAGGTATGAGGATTCAGAGCCCGAGTGATTAGTCTGTATCTTCCTCTGTTAGCATTCCTCTTTGTTCAGCATAGTCACCAATAGACTGCAATCTCTGAATAATTCCAGAGTCGCTGGATTCCTTGGTCGCGGTTACTAACCACACGCCGCCAAAGAGAGTGTCCCAGAAGCCAAGATCATCGCTCCTCATCCTGTACATGAGCCTGTCAATTAGAGGAATTAGCATCAAGGTGATTGCAATCCCCACAAAGGCCTTCATACCAGTT
>CAYOJL010000069.1:0-9509 GCA_964404235.1 uncultured bacterium
CTATTGTACCAATATTCACGTGAGGCTTCGTTCTTTCAAATTTTTCCTTAGCCATAGCTTGGAAACTCCTTGTATCATTATAGTTTTTTTCTCAAATCGACGAGCCTCGACCCGGACTCGAACCGGGGACTCCCACCTTACCATGGTGGTACTCTACCAACTGAGTTATCGAGGCAGCTCGAGCGAGTGATCGGGATCGAACCGACATCACCAGCTTGGAAGGCTGGGGTTCTACCATTGAACTACACTCGCAGAGTGGGGAGAGAAGGATTCGAACCTCCGAAGGCATACGCCGGCAGATTTACAGTCTGCTCCCTTTGGCCGCTCGGGCATCTCCCCCAAAATCGTTTTTTCAAAAAACAGCTCATATCGAGCCACCGAGAGGACTCGAACCTCCGACCGACTGATTACAAATCAGTTGCTCTACCAACTGAGCTACGGTGGCATTCATAAAATAAAAAAATAATTATTGTTTTAGTTTCTTTTATTTGTTGAACTAATCTTCATTATACGAAGATATAATACCCTAGTGCACAGCCTCGCAATTTACTTATATTATTTAAAATATATCAATGGATAAATTATAAAATAAAATATTTTTTATTTTATGGCATAGATATTGTTATCTATACCTTTTTTAGCTTTTGACCATCAGACGTGTCTTCAACTATCCATCCTTCATTTTTTAAAGAATCTCTAATCTTATCCGAAAGAATCCAGTCTTTATCCTGCCTAGCTTTTTTTCGATTACTCAACATATCTTTAATCTTATTTGGTATAATTAATGGATCTACTTTTACAAAACCAAAAATAGAATTAAATATTTTTAAAAAATTCCAAGCAGCTGATATTTCATCTGCACTTAATAAGTTATCTTTTATTTTCTTTGATTCAGATTTCATCCATTCAAAAAATATTGCAAGAGCTCGAGGAGTATTTAAATCATCATTCATTGCTTCACTAAACTCAAAATAGATATCAGGCAATGAATTATCTAATGATATTTTTTGATTATTTTTATTAAGCAATGCATAAAATTCTGATACTCTATCAACGATTTTATCACTCTCGTGCTTTTTATTGATTGAAAATGATATTTTAGTTCTATAGTGACCCGATAATAATTGGTAACGTATAGATTCGGGTGTAAATCCCTTCTTTATTAAATCTTTAATTGTATAATAGTTACCTAATGATTTGCTCATCTTACCACCATCGACCAAAAGGAATTCAGAGTGCAACCAATAATTGACAAATCCTTTCCCTGTTGAGCATACTGATTGTGCAATCTCATTCTCATGATGAGGGAACATATTATCTACACCGCCACAATGTATGTCAAAATGATCTCCTAATGCATCTATACTCATCACAGAACATTCTATATGCCAACCTGGACGACCTATTCCCCAAGGTGAATTCCATGATATATCCCCATCTTCTTCTTTCCATCCTTTCCACAACGCAAAATCTTGTGGCGAGTCTTTATCATATTCATCATCATTTACCCTTTCAGTCTGCTTCTGATGCTTTAAATTTATTTTTGTAAGGTGTCCATATTGTTGGAAAGAACTAATATCAAAATAAATGGATCCGTCATTCATCTTATATGCAAAATTTTTATCTAATAGAATTTGAATCATATCAATCATCTTATCTATATAATCAGTTGCTCTTGGAAATTCATCAGCAGGAATAATCTTTAACCACTTGAGGTCGTCCATAAAATATGATGTATATTGATTGGTTATTTTTCTTAACTCAACGCCCTCCACATTTGCCTTTTTAATTGTCTTATCATCTAAATCTGTAATATTCATAATATGGTTCACATTATAACCTAAATGTACTAACCATCGTTTTAAAAGATCTTCAAACATAAAAGTCCGAAAATTCCCTATATGTGCATAATCATATACTGTTGGTCCACATGTATAAAGCCCTACATTGCCATCTCTTATTGGTTCAAAAACTTCTTTTTTTCTTGTATAAGAATTATAGAAACGTAATTCCATTTATATACTCAGCATTATGATCATTTTTATTAATTCTTCGAAAGAAACCCCATTAGCATTCGCAGACTTTGGGACTAAACTAGTCGATGTCATACCAGGTAATGTATTCATTTCTAAAAAAAATGGTACTTCATTATGATCAAGTATAAAATCAGCTCTGGCATAAACATTACATCCAAAGTGATTGAAAAGTAATTCTGTGTCTTTTTGAATCCTAGATCTAGTATTATCTTCTAAGTTAGCAGGGCATATATATTCACTCATTCCAGGGATATACTTACATTCATAATCATATAAGTCATGAGATGGCTTTATTTCTAGCACTGGGTATGCTTCATTGCCAATTATAGGAATCGTCAATTCTCTTCCTTTAATATATTCCTCTACTATAACCTCATGTCCAAATTGGAATGCTTTGTCAATCGCCGGTAAAAATTCTGTTTTATCGAAAACAATTGATAATCCAAAAGTACTACCTTGTTGATTTGGTTTCAATACAAATGGCATTTCTATTGATATCGGATCATCTTTATCATGTATAAGCTGCCATTTTGCAGTACAAACACCATTTTGTTTAGCAATTGTTTTACTTTTGGCCTTATCCATACATAAGGCAGATGAATAAGATCCTGAACCAGTATATTTAATTTGATTTTTATCCATCCAAGCTTGAATTTTTCCATTCTCGCCAATTCCGCCATGTAATGCATTGAAAATAATATCTTGCTCTTTCATATTATCTATACATGACTTGTAATCTTGATCAAACGTAATTATTGTTGAATCATAACCTATACTTTGGCATGCATCCATAACTGCCCTACCAGTAGATAGCGAAACCTCCCGCTCCTCGCTTGGCCCCCCCATCAAAATGCCTACTTTTAATTGCATAGTGTCTCTGCCCCATGACTTAGATCTTCAACAATATATGTTGGCATCTCATAATCAAGTAGATTACCCATCGTTTCTTGACCACGACCTGTGAGGACTAGCATTGTATCCATTCCCAACATTTCTCCAGCTCTAATATCATCAATTGAATCACCTATCATTAAACAATCCATTAATAAAAGGTCGTGGTCTAATTCAGCCTCTAAAAACATACCTGGCCCAGGCGTACTCTCTACAGTAGCCTGGGCTGGATTGTCAAAACAAACATAGACACCCAAGAGAGGAAGTAAATTGTCTTTGAATTCTTTTTTAATGTACCTATGTATGTCTTGTAAATCATCAGGCTTAATCAAACCTCTACTTATCCCAGATTGATTAGTAACAATACAAAAACGATTGCCTAGATTGGCAATTTTTGATAATGCAGAAAGGGTAAAATCATAAAACGAATAATCATTAATTGAACTGATATATCCGGGGTCTGGATTTAATGTCCCATCTCTATCTAAAAATATGCAATTATATTTCTTCACTTAACTGTATCAATTTGCTTTAATTCATTCAATTTAACATTTCCAATTAGAAAATAGAAAAACCCTATAATTGTTAATGGGAAATACGCAACTGCATGCGAAACAATAGCATAGTTCAAAGCCTTTTCACTAGCAATACTAAACACTATCATCAAACTATATTTTATTCCTGCATCATAAGTACCTGCTGAGCCAGGGAGCGCAGGTATACCAATGGCAATACTACCTAAAAACAATATTATTCCAGCGTCAAGGATCCCTAATTCAAGACCGCATGCATTTATCAGGACGATAGTTTCAATAAAATATATAGACCATAGCAATAGACTTGAAATAATAATTACTATATAATCATTTGTGCGGTTAAGTATTGTTAATCCATCAAATAAATTTTTTATAGATAATAAAATTTTTCGACCATATACTGATTTAAATACTTCAAATTTTTCTATGTTTTGCAGCCAATTATACTTCACTGTTAAAAATAGTAAAAAAATAATTACCATAGTTATGCCCGTAAAACCAAATGCACCATATTTGATATAATTATCATCGAATGGAAACCAAGGAATCAATAAAGCAAAGAGCATAATAACAACAATGATATCTAATATTCTTTCAATGATTACAGTACCAAATGCCTGCATTAGTTTTAAATTATTATTCTTTGTGATAGAATATGCTTTAAGTAATTCTCCTAATCTGAAAGCGAATACGCCATTACCAAAATAACCAATCATTGTTGCACCAAAAACTGTATTCAATGAAATATCATCAAATGGCCGCATTAATAACTGCCAACGAAAAGCCCTTACAATACAACTTAGAATCAATAAAAAACATGCAAGAATTATGCCGTTGATATCTATAAGCATTAATTGATGCATTAACTCATCTAAATCTTCACCTTTGAAAGCAAGGAACAGACCAATTGCACTCAATATAGCAGCAAAAAGCAATTTAAAATATTTATTCACGTAGGTCTATTTTTTCATATTCACTTATGTCTATATATGGAATCTGCTTCTTATGGCCTAGTTCCGAAGAATTTATCTTAATTATAATCTGCATATCATTGTAAGAGTCTAACATTATCTTTTTTGGCTCACCAGTCCTAGGGGCAACCCATAGTGTACCTTTTATATCCCATTCACTCAATAGAAAAGGAATTTTATAACCATTTTTTTCAAGAATTACTTCTCCTATCTTTAACCCATCTTCCTTTCCTGATAATATATCAAGAACTGATATATCATTTTCTATATTCATATCATAGATTATCTGTTTTGTGGTTTTATTTATAGTAGTGATCATATCATTATTATATGTAATACGTTGATCTTTCATATCAAAAACATAGTGTATATCACTAAAATAGTATAACAATCCATCAGATTCAAAATAACTACCTGATTGTTCCTGATAAAAATGAATATTTAATATACGACCACCAGCAATACTCATATACGACTGAAAATTTTTATATGCGCTATTTTGAGACCATAATAATTCAATCAGCAAAAAAATAATAAAAATTATATTTTTCACAAATCATGAATCCCGAATCATTTCCAGATAAGTTTCATCGACCAAGACCTCCCGAGCCTTACTACCTGTGAAAGGTCCAACAACTCCTGTCTGTTCCATTTGGTCTATCAGTCTTGCTGCTCTTGAGTAACCGACTTTAAGTCTACGTTGTAATAAAGAAATAGAACCCTGCTGATGCGTTACGACTAATGCAACCGCTTCATTGAATAATTCATCATTACCACCATCACTAACATCACCGCCAAATTCTGAGACTTGTGCTTCTCTAACTGATGGAAGAACCAGCTCATCGGGTTTTGGTTGCTCTGATACATGCTTCATAACAGCTTCAATTTCTTCCAGAGACAAGAATGCATTATGCATTCTATAGACATCTGAACTTCCAGTGCCAAGATGAAGCATATCGCCACGACCAATCAATTTATCTGCACCAGGCTGATCTATAATTGTTCTTGAATCAATTTTGCTGGCAACTTGGAATGCAATCCTTGATGGGAAATTAGCTTTTATGACACCAGTAATGACATCAACTGAAGGACGTTGTGTTGCTATTACTAAATGTATACCAACAGCACGTGCAAGTTGAGCTAAACGAGCAATAGGTGCCTCTACATCTTTGGCAGAGAGCATCATCAAATCTGCAAGTTCATCAACTACTAATACAATATATGGCATTATGGACTCATTTGAATCCTTCATCTTCTGATTGTATTCACTAATATTTCTAACAATAGCATCAGCAAGTACATCGTAACGCCTATCCATCTCTTTTTCCAGCGCCTTTAGCGCTAATATTGCATTATCAACAGATGTCACTATTGGCTCAGAAATATCTTCCATCTTTAATAAATGATAGCCTTCCAATTGTTTATATAGTGTCATCTCTACCTTTTTTGGATCTATCATAACAAATTTTACCTCATCGGGGGTGGAACTATATAGAATAGAACAGATAATAGTATTGATACAAACAGACTTCCCTGAGCCAGTTGTTCCAGCAATAAGCAGGTGAGGCATTTTTGATAAATTCAATGTACTGATCTCACCAGAGGTTGTTTTTCCTATGGCTAGCGTTAAAAGAGAGTTCGCTTCAGCAAATTCTGGACTATTTACTACTGATTTAAAATAAACTGTAGCTGGATTACGGTTTGGAATTTCAATCCCTACAGATGATTTACCAGGAATTGGCGCTATCACCCTAACACTACTTGCCTCCATTACCCTTGCCAGATCATCTGACAATTGAACAAATTTATTGACCCTAACGCCTTCAGCTGGCTCAACCTCAAATAACGTTATAATGGGTCCAGGATGAACATTCACGACCTTACCTTCCACACCAAAAGTAGCCATGGATTGTGTTAAGTAATTCGCTCGTTCTACCAATTCATCACGGCTTAGATTATCAGATATATTTACGGGGTCATCTAAGAGATCAGAAGATGGAAGTTGGTATTTACGTTTTGGTTTTTTTCTTTCTGCAACTTCATCAATATCTACTTCCTCTGTTTCAATAACCTCTTCAATATTTAATTCTTCACTGCTAATATTTTCATCTATTTTATTTGACGTTATCTCCTTTACTGGTTTTTCTATTAATGTAGTATTGCGCTCTAAATCATCATTATTTATTTCACTTGATCGTTCAGTGTCTAATTCGTTCATTCCATCTTCAGATTCATTAGTATCTCCTGAAAAACCAAGCTCTTCATCTGTCTGTTCTTCGCTAGGGTCTTCTTCAATTACATCATTTTCTAATCCATCTCTTTCTTTTTGTAAGTCTATTTTTGCTTTGAGCTCTTGAGTATGTTTACGTTTTACTTTCTCTTTTTCTTTTTGATCTTTCTTATCAGATAAATCTTTTCTCCAAATATCCCATCTTTCTTTCATTATGGCAAAGGGTCCATAATAATCAAGATTAAAATATCCACGAATCAACATTAGATAACTGGATACAATTAATAAAAAGGTCCCCCATGAAAAAAGCCAATCAAGTAAAAACTGTCCAATAGCACCCCCTACCATACCCGAATTAGACCACCTGTCAGATACATCTTCTCCTAATACCATTATACTTATAACACCTACTGTAATAGATATAAGAAACATAGAACCTAATCCATAAAGTGAACCACGAATAAGTTCTTTCCAATTCTTTTTAGCAAATAAAAACCAGCCCCAGACAAGTCCCAATATTGGTAAAATGATAGAAGCATAACCAAAGCCCAACTTTATAAATAAGTGGGAAGTTAACACTCCCAAAGGGCCCATTGGATTTACTACTTTATTGTCTTTGAAAAAGACAATGGAGGGTTCCTCATTAGCATTATAGCCGGTTAAACTGACTAAAATAAAAACGGCTAGTGCAATTATAAGGATACCGAGGATTTCTAAACGACGTTCATTCTCCATGAATTGTACTTCTGATATGTGGAATTATAGATAGAGATTATACGATTTTTTGTACTATTATTAAAAAGGAAAGTCAAAGACAATAGACGTAACTATTATAAGGTAATTTGCAGTTCAATCCATTAAAGAACCTTTTTTATAAAATGGAGGTTTGACGATCACGCCACTTTTCCTTTTACCTCGAATATCAACATAAATATTTATACCAGCTTCTGTATGTGGGGTATTTACATAACCGATCCCAATACCTTTTCCTAATGAAGGACTCATAGTACCACTAGTTATACTTCCTACTAATTCATTATCTATGTAGATCTGACACCCAGATCACGGTATAGCTTTCTCGGTCATTTCTATACAGACCAAACGCCTTTCAACTTTTTTCTTCTTTTCAAGAATAGTATTTTTTCCAATAAAATCTTTTTTTCCCAATCTTGTTATCCAGCCAAGACCTGATTCTATTGGGTTGGTTGTTTCATCAATATCATTACCATATAATGGATATTTCATTTCCATCCTTAATGTATCTCTACAGCCTAAACCTACCGGCTCAATTCCATACTCTGAACCAGCATCCATAATAGAATTCCATACATCAATAACATTATTAGAATTGGTATAAATTTCATATCCAAGTTCACCCGTATATCCCGTTCTCGAGATTATGGACTCATATCCATTTATTTTTCCATTAATAAAAAAGTAGAATTCTACGGAACTCAAATTAGAATCTGTTAATGTTTGCAAAATATCTCTAGATCTTGGACCTTGTATTGCAATAAGACCCATATCATCACTTATATCCTTTATATGAACATTACCTTCACAATTTTTCTCAAGCCATTTAATGTTTTTTTCTCTATTGGCGGCATTAACTACCATCATAAATTCATCTTCTTGTCTATATACTATTAGGTCATCTATAATCCCACCATCCTCGTAGCACATAGCAGAGTATTGTGCTTGTCCAACTTTTAATAATTCTAAATCATTAACTGTGATCTTTTGAAGGAAGGATAAAGCATCATTACCTGAAATGATGAACTCTCCCATATGGCTCACGTCAAATAAGCCTACTTTAGATCTAACTATCTCATGTTCATGGTTAATACCTGAATAATGAGTTGGTAATAAATAACCACCAAAAGATACCATGTTTCCTCCAAGGGAAATATGACTATCATAGAGTTCTGTTTTTTTATCTATCATTATTCCTCAATCCATGTCTTTAATCGATTAAGACCTTCTTTAATATCACTTTGAATAATACCAGAATATGCTAGACGGATATATTTTTTTATTTCGTGATCCATCGGGGTACCAAAATGATGACGAGCGCAGAATGAAACCCCAGTAGCTTTTAAGGCTTCAATTCTAAAATCGTCTATATCATTAAAACCTTTATTTTCCATTACATTGGTTATATTTGGAAATAGATAAAAAGTGCTCTCTGGTTTAGGAACATTGATTCCTTTAATAGAGTTGAGACCCGTTAAACATAGATCCCTTCTATGTTTTAGTTCATTTAATATTTGTTCTGAATAAGAATCCGAATCTTCAAGTGTTTCTGCCATAGCATGTTGAATGAAATGATTTGTACAGGATTCGTCATTAATATTGAACCTTGCAATTTGTTCAATGACCTTTTTTGGACCTATTGATGCTCCTATACGCCAACCCGTCATTGCAAATCTTTTTGAGAATGTATATAAAATTATTGTCCTTTCTTTCATTCCAGGAATATTAACGATCGAAATAGGAGGTTCATCGGTATATCTTATTTCATAATAAGCATCATCGCTTAAGACCCAA
The DNA here is from genome assembly GCA_964404235.1 of uncultured bacterium. Classification (GTDB taxonomy): domain Bacteria; phylum Fidelibacterota; class Marinisomatia; order Marinisomatales; family UBA1611; genus CACEUX01. Next base: position 9,212 of record CAYOJL010000069.1, read on the forward strand.
AGATCATTTTCAATTGCAAGGTTTGCTAATTCTTCCATCTCATGCATACTAGATGAAGCACTTAATGGGTTTTGGTAATTATTATAAATGAACGCGGTGGTTTTATTTGTAATAGATGATCTTAATTTTTCAATATCAATTGCAAACCCAGTTTTTGTCTCATCATAGCTATATGGTATTGGAACTCCTCCTTGGTATCGAATTTGTGATTCATATATAGGATATCCAGGATTAGGGTATAACACATCATCGCCTTCATTCATGATCGTTGCAATGAATTTCCATATTGTTGGTTTGC
>CAYOJL010000069.1:9519-11456 GCA_964404235.1 uncultured bacterium
ATAACTTATTGTCTTTATTCATTTTATGTTGAATTTATTTTCTATTTGTTTGTTTGGCTTCAGGTTGAATCACTACATTATCAATATTATAATTAACTCCTCTTTTGGAACCTATATCGTATGAAAGAACATCGCGCAGTTCTGCAATTCCTTCTGAAGGACAATATCCATTCTTATTATCATTTAAATACTTTGAAGTGGCTTCGCGAATATTTTCAGGTGTCATTATATTGATATCGCCTAGATGAAAAGGAAAAACCTTATGACCTTTTTCGCTCCAAGATCTAGCTTCAGCAGAGACAGCAAAAGCGGTCTCTGTTCCTAATTGTTCTAGTTTTTTGTTTAGTTTCATCACGACATCAGTAGTTTCAATGCTTTTTTAATAACTACTTCAATCTGACCATCCATCTCACCTTTTTCCTCTAAATCACGACATGCTTTTTTTGCATGGTTTTGTTTATAGCCTAATAAAACTAGTGCATTTATGACATCTTTAAATAATTCAGATTTTTGTCCAATCTCCTCATCGAAGCCAAGCGATGAATCATCCGATTTAATAAATTTTTCCTTCAGTTCTATAATAATCCTCTTAGCAGTTTTTGGCCCCACACCAGGAACACTTGTCAGCGCAGCAACATCACCATTAATAATCCTATCTTTAAGCTCACTTGGATCTATTCCAGATAGTATGGTTAATGCAAGCTTTGGCCCTATACCACTTATTGATATTAGTAAACTAAATGTATTTCGTTCTTTTGAATCTGTAAATCCATAAAGGTCCAGGATATCTTCTCTTACATGTAAATGAGTAAGAATATGTACTTCATTACCATTACTTGGCAATGATTCAAGTCCATTGATTGACATTTTCAGTTTATATCCAACACCTCCTACAAAAATTATCGCATGTGTCAGAGATTTTTTCTCTAATATACCTTTTAATTCATTAATCATAAAAATCTTGCCTGATTTATATAGCAGATTCCAACTGCCATGGCATCTGAAACATCAAGAGGTTTAGGAGGCTCTTTTAATTTTAAAATCTTTGTAACCATATATGAAACCTGTTCTTTTGATGCTGCTCCATTACCACAGACTGACATTTTTACCTTTCTAGGAGCAAATTCAAATACTGGTATATCTGCCTGCGCAGCTGATAAGATAATTGAGCCTCTTGCTTGACCCAAAATCATTGCTGATTTTACGTTCTTACTATAAAAAGCATCCTCAACGGCTAATACATCTGGTGAAAATTTATCAAGAATCTTATTCACTTCTTCAAATAAATAGTTTAGTCGTTTTGGAAGACTATCTTTGGGTTTTGGTTTTATAGTACCATAAGCTGCCAAACGTAGTTGACTTTTTCTAGATTCTAAAATACTAAATCCTGTGATACCAAGTCCGGGATCCACACCTAGCACTCGCACTAAAATAACCCATTATATTGGTCTCTAATCAAAATAAAAGTTTGAATAAAGTTTATTAACATCATCATTATCTTCTAGAGCATTTAAAAGAGTCAATACCATCTCTGATTCTTCTCCATCAAGTTTTTGAAATAATCTTGGCACCATATCTATCTCAGCAGACCTGATATCATATCCTTTACCTTCTAATGAATCTCTAACTTGCATCAAAGATTCAGGTGTTGTTGAAATGACAAAAATGTCATCATCTGTTTGAAAATCTTCAGCCCCTGCTTCTAATACAAATTCAAATACAATATCTTCATCATATGACTCACTTGATAAGATAATTTGACCTTGTTTTTCAAATATCCATGATACACTTCCACTCTCTCCAAGACTACCTTTAAATTTTGCTAATACATGCCTGATGTCAGCGACAGATCTATTTTTGTTATCAGTTATCACATCCATCATAATAGCAACACCTCCAGGCCCATACCCTTCATAAGTAATTTCTTCATAGACCAC
>CAYOJL010000070.1:0-11347 GCA_964404235.1 uncultured bacterium
TCTGGTATTCCCAGGTAGGCCATAGTGACCAAATTGCCCAGCCAAGTATGACGGCAATAACTATATATCTAGGTGTTAGATTGTTTTGCATTTATATAATCAAATATTAGCTTTAAAAAAGCCGGTGAATATACTCTAGCCCTCCTCTGGGTGGCAAGAGTACAGACATTAATATTAACAAGCAATGATCCCCATATCTTTTCCTACTTTTGTAAATGCATATATCGCTTTATCCAAATGTTCTTCATTCATTGCAGCGGATATCTGCACGCGGATCCTGGCTTTACCTTTAGGTACTACTGGAAAATAAAAACCAATCACATAAATACCTTCTTCCAACATTTGAGTTGCCATATTTTGTGCAGTTATAGAATCATAGAGCATAATTGGTACAATAGGATGAACGCCTTCCATAATATCAAATCCGGTCTCTGACATCCTATCCCTAAAATACATGGTGTTTTTTTCTAGCCTGTCACGAAGTTCTGTATTGGAGGATATCATATCAAGGACCTCAATTCCTGCTGCAACGATCGCAGGAGCAACAGTGTTTGAAAATAAATAAGGTCTTGATCTTTGCCTTAAAAGCGAAATGATCTCTTTCCTTCCTGTGGTAAAGCCTCCTGAAGCACCACCTAAAGCTTTTCCAAGGGTTGAAGTGAATATATCAACCTTTTCCATGACACCATGGTATTCAGCAGAACCCCTACCAGTACTGCCAATAAATCCTGTAGCATGGCTATCATCAACCATGACCATTGCATTATATTTTTCAGCTAATTCGGTGATCTCATCTAATTTTGCAATATAACCATCCATTGAAAAAACACCATCAGTTGCTATCAGTTTTAATCTAGCATCTTTTGCCTCCACCAACTTTTTTTCAAGATCAAGCATATCACTATTTTCATATCTAAATCTTTTTGCCTTGCATAAACGTATACCATCAATGATAGATGCATGATTTAATGAATCTGAAATAACAGCATCTTCATGCCCGAGGATTGTTTCAAAAAGTCCACCATTAGCATCAAAGCATGAAGTGTAGAGGATCGTATCATCAGTTCCAAAAAACTCTGATATTTTTTCTTCTAAAACTTTATGTAGATCTTGTGTTCCACAAATAAATCGTACAGATGCCATTCCAAAACCATGATCATCCATTGCAGATTTTGCTGATTTGATCAAAGCTGGATTATTTGCAAGTCCAAGGTAATTATTTGCACAGAAATTCAGAACATTTTCGCCTTTTTCAGTTATGATCTCTACACCTTGGGGTGTAGAGATGGTGCGTTCCTTTTTATAAAGACCTTCATCTTTGATACTGCTTAAGACGTCTGAATAATATTTTTTATTATAATTCATTTACCATTCAAGGACTACTTTTCCACAATCACCTGATCCAATGATATTAAATGCTTGTTCATAGTCATCTATATTTATCTTATGTGTCAAAACCATGGATATATCCAATCAACTTTTAAGCATTTGTGTCATTTTATACAATGTTTCATACATCTCCCTGCCATAGATGCCTTTTACTTTTAGCCCTTTAAAAATAATATTATCCCAATTGATATTGGTAGACTTTGGAAGAAGGCCCAAGAGCGCGATCTTTCCACCATGATACATATGTTCTAGCATACTATTGAATGCATCAGGATTACCTGACATCTCTAGACCAACATCAAAACCATTTGTTATATTTAATTGGGAGTAAAACTCTTCAATCGAGTTTTTAGATATGTTGATCACCTTTGTAGCACCCATTGCCTTTGCTAATTCCAGTCTATAGTCATTTATGTCAGTCACAACTACATTGCGAGCACCAACAAAATTACAAATAGCAACCGCCATAATACCTATGGGGCCAGCCCCAGTGATAAGCACATCTTCTCCTACCATTTCGTATGATAATGAACTATGGACAGCATTCCCAAAAGGATCAAAGAAAGAAGCTATTTCAGAAGGAACGTCATCATGTATTGGAAAAACATTTGATTCGGGAATCACTAAAAATTCTGCAAACGCTCCATCTCGATGTATCCCTATACCGATCGTTTGATCACAAAGATGTCTTTTACCTGCCCTGCAGTTCCTGCAATGTTCGCAGGTAATATGCCCTTCTCCTGATACACGTTGCCCAGGCCTATAATTCGTCACACCTGGTCCAACCTCTTCAATAACACCACAAAATTCATGTCCAATGATCAATGGGAGTTCAAGTGTCCTTTTTGCCCAATCATCCCAATCAAAAATATGAAGATCTGTTCCACATATTGCAGTATGTGTGATCTTTATTTTTACATCATTAGTACTACATTGAGGCTCAGGAACATCTTCCAGCCAAATTCCTTGTTCAGGAGATTTTTTTACTAGTGCTTTCATATATTAGAAATCAATTATTGTAAATTATTTGAACCTAAAGTTAATGCAATTTAAAAGTAATCTAATTTCTTTATCTTTTATTTAAAGCATTTGAAAAAGGTATCATAAATTTTGCCCCCTGATTTTATTGTATCATTAAATGGCAAAGATCTTAGCATTCACAAATCAAAAAGGAGGTGTGGGTAAGACCACATCCGCTGTCAACGTAGCATTAAGTCTAGCGGTATCGGAGGTCCGTACTTTGCTCATTGATCTTGATCCTCAATCAAATGCTACTACTGGATTAGCAGAATTATTTGATGAGATAAATGGTAATATATATGACGTAATGCTTAAGGGTGATGGGATCAAAGATGTCGTTACATCCACTACATTCCCTCATTTAGATATTATTGCCTCTACAAATGACCTTGTAGGTGCAGAGATCGAGCTTGTAAGCATCATGGCTAGGGAGTACCAACTTCAAAAAGCATTAAGGTCAATAAAAAAACAGTATGATATGATCATAATTGATTGTCCACCATCTCTTGGCCTATTGACAATTAATGCATTAACAGCTTCAGATGCTCTTGTCATACCCATCCAATGCGAATATTATGCACTTGAAGGCTTAGGGCAGTTATTGAATACGGTCAGGTTGGTCCAGCGCCATTTGAATAAAGGTTTAGAAATTGTTGGTATTTTAATGACCATGTATGATAGTAGGTTAAATCTCTCGAAGCAGGTTGTGAATGAAGTAAACAGCTTTTTCAAGGATAAATTGTTTAAAACATACATTCATCGTAATGTTCGTTTGAGTGAGGCTCCAAGTTTTGGGAAACCTGCTCTTTTATATGATGCTAATTCAACCGGAGCACAAAATTATATGAGTTTAACGGAGGAGATACTCCAGCGTGTCAGTCAATAGATTAGGTAAAGGTCTGGAAGCACTGATTAGACCTGAAAAAGAAAAAAAGAAAAGCCCAGTTAAAAGAGTTTCAACCTCAATGCCTGGTGTAACCGAGATTCCGGTTAAAGATATTCATCCGAACCCAAATCAGCCAAGAAGGGATTTTGATAGATCTGCTCTTGAAGAATTAACTATGTCAATTCGAGAGAAAGGTGTTATAACACCAATTACTGTTAGAGAAATAGAATCTGGATACGAATTGGTTGCAGGTGAAAGACGCTGGAGAGCATCCAAAAAATCAAGAAAAAAGATGATTCCTGCATATATCATAAAGGTAAAAGATGATGCTGATATGTTGGAGATCGCTTTAATAGAAAATATTCAAAGAGAGGATCTAAATGCTTTAGAAGAAGCGGAAGCATATGCTGTGCTTAATTCAAAATTTGGAATGTCGCATGAGGCCATTGCAAAATCCGTTGGTAAAAAAAGAGTTACTATTTCTAACGCCTTAAGGTTATTAAAATTACCGCCTGAAATTCGAAAAAGTTTGAGGGAGGGTAATGTTTCAGCTGGGCATTGTCGTGCTATTTTACAAGGGAAGACAGTACCTCAGATGATAAGGGTCTGGAAGACAATTTTAGAAAAAGATCTCAGTGTCCGTGCTGCGGAGTCTTTGGTGAAAGGCCCCAAAAATATTCAAAAAAGTAAAAAAGTCAGAATAAGATCAAAGTCTTCCCAGGTTGCTGCATTGGAAAATCAATTAATCGAGATATTAGGTACAAAGGTAAGATTAAGATACTCAAAAAAAGGTGGCAACATTGAGATCTTTTATTTTTCAGATGATGACCTTGAACGAATAATTGATCTATTAAACACAATTGCTTAGAATAGATATGGGATCAAATAAATATACTGTTATGTTTATTCCAGAAAGTGAGAAAGGGACTACTTCCTATCATTTTTCAAAAATTCTTTATTTATTTATTATTTCAACTCTTTCGATCATTTTTTTGTGTGGTCTCGGTATCATGATATATTTTGTTCCTAAGATCTCAGATTATAGTTTAATAAAAGAACGCCATGACGAGTTCGTTTCTGAAAGAACGAAGATTCTTGAACTCACGCGGGATTTGGAAAGAATAAAACAAATGGATGATCTTGTACGTACTTCTTTAGGCGCAACATTAGATATAGACCCAAAACCTGTAGTGGTTGATTCCACAGCAGGGATATTTGAATTGCCCAAAAGACAAGTATCCTATATTGAAAACATACCATCAGTAGCACCTATTGCAGGATATATCACTCAAAGTCCTTCTAAGGCAGGTCTTTTTATTGAAGAGAGCCATAATGGTATCGATATTGTTGCGCAAGAAGGCGAACCTATACTCGCAGCGGCTTCCGGCGTGGTAGTGTTCTCAGGCTGGACATATGAATTTGGTAACATGATAATTCTATATCATGGGGATGATTATTTCACCCATTATGGTCACAATAAACAAAACTTAAAAGAACAATTGGATTTTGTTAATAGAGGAGATGTGATCGGCCTGGTTGGTAACACAGGTATATCATCAGGACCTCATTTACATTTTGAAGTATGGCGTGAGTTTATTGCAGTAGATCCTTTAATATATTTTCCAGAATACAGAATATTTGATCTGACATCATCTAATGAGTAAGATAAATTTTCAAAATGTACACACAATGATCGGTGCTGATGCGATGATAGAAGGTCCGATCAATCTTAACGAGGGCATCATTATTTATGGCAAAGTAAATGGTGATGTTGATACAAATGGACCAGTGCGAATTGCACAGAATGCTACTGTAGATGGGAATATAAAAGGTAGTGATATTCGAGTAGGAGGAACAGTTAATGGTAATATTCATTCTGATGGACAAGTTGTATTAGGGAAAAAAAGCATCTTAAAGGGTGATATTATATATAGAAAATTACTTATTGAAGATGGAGCACAATTTGAAGGGAAATGTGATATTATTATTGATGATGAGCCACCTTCATTGGAATCATAGATATGGCTGAGACTGAAAATGGACCTGGACTTGATATTGGCAAATCATTTGAATCTTTTCAGAAGGTCATAAAACAATCTGGCCCAGCTGCAGCTGCATCCTATGGTCTTATCGCGTCAATTCTATTATTTACTTTTATTGGATGGTATATTGATTCTCATAAGGATACATCTCCAGTAATGACCCTTATTGGTTTAGCTGCTGGTATTATTATCGGTTTCTATCATCTGATAAAAACGATGACCACTAAAAAGTATTGAAAGAATTTATTCATGGTCTGGTGGTATCTCTTTTTATCCTAGGGATAGCCATGTTCTTATTTCAAACATATGTTATTGAATTATTTTTTGGATGGTTATTGCCAGCGTTAGCAGGTATTGTAACAATGTATTTTATTTTTTCAGCCTATCAGAAAGACTCTATTACTTTAACAAAAACATTGGCCAAAGGATTCGCTATCAAGATGATCTATTATGGAGTTTCAATTTTAATTTTATTTAAACATTATTCTTTCCAACCGATTCCATTTATTTGTAGTTTTTCCAGCTTTTTTATTGGGCTTCATGTATTTGAAGCGGTTATAATCAAACGTATTTCAGAAACATATATCACCACCCAAAGTAAAGAAATAATGGAATGATCGCAGCAGCAGCAAGCCAATCCTCCAAAAGTGTGAAAGACCAAGTTGGAGATTTTATAATTGGGCATGTCTCTAATACCACGCCTGGCCATCACATATGGAATAAAGCTGATTACCCCATATTACAAAGCATCTATAATTATTCTGGTATCGACCTTAGTATTTCCAAACACGTATTCATGCTGTGGTTGGTGGCTTTGATCGTAGGTGTTGCAGTTATAATTCCAGTTAGGGCTTTCTTAAATAGAGGTGATCAAGTCCCTAAAGGTTGGATGAATGCGCTAGAAGCAATTGTACAGTTCATACGAGATTCTATTGTAAAGCCAAATGTAGGAGATAAATGGGTCATGACATGGTCTCCTATCATTCTCACTTTCTTTTTCTTTATTTTATTTGCGAATGGTATAGGTATGGTACCGATCTTTGATCTCCTGGGAGCGACAAATCGGTTTTTGTTAGAGCCAAACCTTGGTGAGGCATATGCTCATGACAATTTTATTAATCATTTATTACATGGTGGTGCTACAGCAACGGGTAATTTTAATGTTACTGGTGCTTTAGCGACGATCACATTCTTTTCGATAATGGCTGCAGGTATTATGGCACATGGATTTGTTCAACATTGGAAAAATCTTGTTCCTCATGGACTTCCTTGGCCTGTATATATCATTTTAATTCCTATCGAAATAATGGGTTTATTTGTCAAACCATTTGCACTTACGATGCGTTTGGCTGCGAATATGACAGGCGGGCATATTGCTTTGCTTGCACTTTTATCTCTTATGGCCATTTTTGGAGATATGTTTCATAGTACAGTTGCAGGAGTTGGCGTATCATTTATATCTGTCCCAATGGCAGCTGCTATTTCAGCTTTAGAAATTATTGTCGTACTGGTCCAAGCATATGTATTTACACTACTTACTGCTGTATTTATTGGTATGGCTATTCATGTACATCATTAAATAAATAAAAAGGAAATCATAATGACAGCAACTTCATTTATCCCAATTGGAATGGGTTTAATTGTAATAGGTGCCGGTCTAGGCATTGGCAAGTTCGCAGCTGCAGCTGCTGAAAGTATTGCACGTCAGCCTGAGGCTGCAGATAAGATCACTGGTGCTGTGAATCTACCACTCTTTCTTCTTGAAGGTGTCGCAATTCTAGCAGAAGTATTCACTTTCTTAATGCTCATTCTATAGTAGAAACCAATAATTTTATGGATCAACATAAAAATAATATCAAGGGTAATGAACTCCATGAGTCCACAGAAGCACATGGACATGGCAGTGCACCAAATCCTTTAGTTAGACTTGATCCGGGGCTATTCATTTGGACCATAATTACTTTTACGATACTATGTTATGTATTAGCGAAGTTTGCTTGGAAACCATTACTACAGGCTCTTGAATCAAGAGAGAATACTATTAAGTCATCACTAGAAGATGCTGAGAATGCAAAGAAGGAATTGGAACGCTTGAATGATGAATCTGAAAAGATCTTAGCAGAAGCTCGTTCAGAAGCACAACAAATAAGAATGGATGCAAAATCTGCCGCTGAAAAGATCAGAGTAGATATGAGGTCACAGGCTGAAGAAGACTCTAATAAACTCAGAGACGAAGCACAAAATCAGATCCAAGTTGAAAAGGATAAGGCGATAAGTGAAATTCGTCAAGAAGTGGTCTCACTCACCATGTCTGTCGCTGAAAAAGTAATTGGCAAGAATCTATCTAATGATGAAAATAAAGAGCTTATAGAACAGTCATTAAAAGATCTGAGAGAATATGAAGCATAGATCTCTTGTAAAAGATCTTACAAAAGCTCTTTTCACGGTCTCTAAAGAGAACCATGCTCTTGAAGAAGTTAGAAATGCTATTAAATCATTTGATCAGCTAGTTAATACAAATAGTTACCTTCGTGTATTTCTTCAATCAAAGAAGATCACAGGTGATCAAAAGGTAGAGATATTAAATGACCTATTAGGTGAAATAGGACATCCACTGGTCAATGAAATGGTATCCTACCTACATGCTAGTACAGCTATAAGTGACCTTAATAGTATTTCTAGTCTTTTTGATAGTATGTACAAAAAGAGTAAAAACATATTATCCGTTAAGGGGACCGTAGCTGAAAAGATGAGTGAAGCTGAGATCGAGTCCTTAAGGTCATCACTGAATGATTTGCTTGGAAAAGAGACAGATCTATCTATAAATATCGATCCATCTCTCATTGGTGGGATCAAATTAAGGATAGATAACACTTTTTTGGATGCCTCTATCCAGAACCAATTGCAGAGTCTTCGTTCTAAACTTCTGCAAATCTAACATTTTAGGAAATTATGGAAATAAAAACTGATCAATTAACACAATTACTTCGAGAACAAATTGAGAAATTTGATGGTTCAGTTGACATCTCAGAAGTAGGTGAAGTCATTGAGGTTGGGGACGGTGTCGCCCGTGTCTCAGGCCTTGAGAACGTAATGAGCTCTGAGTTAGTAGAGCTCCCAAATGGTGTTTTTGGAATGGCGTTAAATCTCGAAGAGGATAATGTTGGACTTGTACTCTTTGGAGAATCTCGTTTGGTCAAAGAAGGAGACCTCGCTAAAAGAACAGGTCGTGTAGTAGAAGTGCCTGTTGGAGATGCTATGCTTGGTAGAGTGGTGAATCCATTAGGCCAACCTATTGATGGTAAAGGAGCTATTAATACAGAGCATTCATTGCCTATAGAGAGAAAGGCATTGGGTGTTATGGCGCGACATCCTGTTAAAGAACCGTTACAAACGGGTATTAAAGCGATTGATAGTATGATACCTATTGGTAGAGGTCAGAGGGAATTGATAATTGGTGACCGCCAAACAGGTAAAACAGCTGTTGCGATAGATACCATTATCAATCAAAAATACACTCATAATACAGATAATCCTGTCTATTGTATCTATGTAGCAATTGGACAGAAAGCCTCAACAGTTGCTGCATTGGTTAAAGAATTAGAGGATAATGGAGCAATGGAATACACGACAGTTGTAGCAGCCAATGCATCTGATCCTGCACCAATGCAATATATTGCACCTTATGCTGGTGCCGCAATGGGTGAATATTTTAGAGATAATGGTAAACATGCTCTTATTGTTTATGACGACCTTTCAAAACAGGCAGTAGCATATCGTCAAATGTCTTTGGTATTACGTCGTCCTCCAGGAAGAGAAGCATTTCCTGGAGATGTTTTTTACTTACATAGTCGATTATTAGAACGTGCATCAAAACTTTCTGGAGATCTTGGTGGTGGCTCATTAACAGCATTGCCTATTATTGAGACTCAAGAAGGTGATGTCTCTGCATATATACCAACAAATGTAATATCTATTACCGATGGTCAGATCTATTTGGAAACAAATCTATTCAACTCAGGAATAAGGCCTGCTATTGATGTGGGTCTATCGGTGTCTAGGGTAGGTGGTAATGCACAGATCAAAGCAATGAAATCTGTTGCAGGAACCTTACGTTTGGATCTTGCTCAATACAGAGAGTTAGAGGCTTTTGCAAAATTTGGTTCTGATCTAGATCAAGCAACACTTGCTCAGCTTACTCGTGGAGAACGAATGGTGGAGATTTTAAAACAAAATCAGTATGTGCCAGTGGATGTGGAAAAACAAGTAGCCATAATATTTGCAGCTTCTAAAGGTCATTTAGATGATCTTCCTGTAGAACAAATATCAGATTTTGAATCCGGTCTATTTGAATATCTAGATGCAAATGCAAAAGACAGTCTTGACTCTATTGTGAGTGAAGGTACGATCAGTGATGAAACAGCAGAAAAACTTGAAAAGGCTATTAAAGATTATAAGGGAGGATTTAACGCATAATCACTTATGGCTAATCTAAAGGACATACGGGATCGGATCAAATCAGTTAAGAGTATCCAGAAAGTGACCAAAGCTATGAAAATGGTTGCAGCAGCAAAAATGCGGAAAGCTCAAGAGCGTATGGAACAGGCACGTCCTTATAGTGATTCACTCTCTGAAGTTATAGAACATTTATTACCTGATATTGATAAGGAACGACTTCCTTTATTGGACCTTAGGGAAATAAAACGAAAAGCATATGTTGTTGTTTCCGCTGATAGAGGGCTTGCCGGAGCTTTTAATACTAATTTGCTTAAAATTGCCCAAAAAGAGATCGATGAATTTGGAAAAGATCAGGTGGATATTTTTTGTATTGGTAAAAAGGCCCGTGATCATTTTACATACAGGAATTATAACATTATAGAAAGCCATGTGGATTTTTGGGCAGAGATGGAATTTGATAATGCTATGATGATCGGGAGAAGTGCTATTGACCATTTTACAAATGGCGCAGTAGATGAGATACATGTTTTATATAACTATTTTGTGAATGTTGCACAACAAGAAGTGAGATCAGAAACGCTTCTCCCATTAAATTATGAAACAAATGAAAGTGGTCCATCAGACAGGTTGTATGAACCTTCAAAAGAAGAATTGGTCAATACGCTGATTCCCAGACATCTTAATGTTCAGATGTGGAAATATTTACTAGAGTCCTATGCAAGTGAGCAGGCAGCCCGTATGCTATCTATGGAAAATGCGACATCAAATGCACAGGATATGATCAAAGATCTTACTCTACAATTCAATAAGGCGCGTCAAGCAGCTATCACAACAGAAATGTTAGAGATCGTAGGTGGTGCTGAGGCCCTAGGTTAAAAAAAGGACATCATTTTATGTCAAACAAAGGAAAAATCTCACAGGTAATGGGTGCAGTGGTCGACGTTGTTTTCGAAGACGGGCACCTTCCAGATATTTATAATGCATTAAAAGTTGATCGAGGTGAAGAAGGGACTCTAGTTCTTGAGGTCGCCCAGCATCTGGGCGATTCAGTGGTTCGAACAGTTGCAATGGATTCCACAGATGGTCTGGTTCGAGGTCATGAGGTTCAGGACTCAGGGGAACCTATCACCGTCCCTGTAGGAGAAAAAACATTAGGACGGCTTTTCGATGTTCTTGGTAATACAATTGACCAAAAAGGTGAATGTAAAACAGAGCAAAAGAACCCAATTCATCGTCCTGCACCAAAACATGAAGATCTAGCTACTTCAACTGAAGCTCTTGTTACAGGCATCAAAGTTGTTGATCTAATGGAACCATATACTAGGGGAGGTAAAACAGGATTATTTGGAGGTGCAGGGGTAGGAAAAACGGTTTTGATCCAGGAATTGATCCGCAATATTGCGACAGAGCATGGTGGTTATTCTGTATTTGCCGGTGTTGGTGAAAGAACACGCGAAGGAAATGATCTATATAATGAAATGACCGAATCGGGCGTTATCGATAAAACAACAATGGTATTTGGCCAAATGAATGAGCCTCCAGGAGCTCGTTT
>CAYOJL010000071.1:0-11232 GCA_964404235.1 uncultured bacterium
GCGGGGGAAGCATTTCGCAAATTTCGGGGTACCGATGTAGCGTTGATCGATGAAATGGTGCAAGCCATGTCGTCAGCCATTGAACCCGAATGTGCGCGTCTGGGATCGTTGGCTGCGGAGGAAACCGGCTATGGCAATGCCGAAGACAAACGCGTCAAGGATCTTTTCAATTGCCTGTCGGTTGCGGACTGGCTGCGCAATGTGCGCACACTGGGCGTCCTATGGCAGGATGATGTAACAAAAATTGCTGCTGTGGGTGAACCGATGGGGGTGGTTGCTGCGCTGATTCCAGTGACGAACCCAACATCAACGATAATTTTCAAAGTATTGTCTGCAATCAAATCGGGTAATGCAATTGTCTGTGCACCTCATCCTCGAGGCGTACAGTGCGGGCTCGAAACAACTCGCATCATGGCACAAGCGGCTGAACAGATGGGGGCTCCCCGCGGCCTGATTCAATGCCTACCGCATGTGACGTTGGAAGGTACTGCAGAATTAATGCGGCACCGACGCACTTCTGTGGTCATGGCAACAGGTGGCAGTGCCATGGTACGTGCCGCCTATTCGTCCGGTAAACCAACATTAGCGGTAGGTCCTGGTAACGTTCCTCTATACGTTCACAGTTCCAAAGCTCATGAACTCGACGAGATCGCTGAACAAATCATGGTGTCTAAATCTTTTGATTATGGGACTGCTTGTGTATCCGAACAATCGGTAATTGTTGACCAAAGTGTTTCCCAACAGCTGCGCTATGAGATCAAGTCCAAAGGAGGCTATTTCTGTACGGACGAAGAATCGGCAAGATTAGCCGACGTAATATTTACAGAACAATTATCTATTCGAGTGGGCAGCGTAGGCCAGTCGGCTAATCGCCTTGCACAACTCGCCAATATCGCATTGCCCCCAAACACTCGGGTGCTCCTGTCGGAACAGACAGAAATAGGTCGACAGATACCATTATCTATGGAGAAACTCAATCCAGTACTCGCGTGGTACGAAGCACGTGACGTAGCCACCGGATTCGATCTGAGCCGCCAGGTAGCTGAGTTGGGAGGTTGGGGGCACACTGCAGTGGTTTACTGTGACGATCCAGAAACAGTGGCGCAGTTCGGTCAGTTACCAGTAGGTCGATTACTCGTCAATACGCCTGCTATCATGGGTGGCATGGGTTTTTCCACTGATCTAGAACCGAGTTTCATGCTGGGCACCGGCACAGCATCCGGCTCAATCGTTTCGGACAATGTAACCGCTTTGCACTTAATTAATATCAAACGAATCGCGTATGAGTCACGTCCGTGGCGAGATATATACGACCTTTAGGATAGACTCAATGGATCAAGCGCTTACTATTCGTGCACTAATGCAGATCGACCGACTGCAACCCAAGTTTGCAGCTTACAACGGTGCCACTGTTCAAGGCTCGATCCCGCTAGCAGGTGATACGGTATTAATCGGCGAACTGGCACCGGGCAACGAAGTCTTCCGACTTGTAGACAAAGCACTCAAGGCATCTAGTGTTGAGGCGACCTCACAAATTGTGGAACGTGAGTTCGGCTTTTTCATACTGCGTTCACCAAGCAATGCAGAAGTGAGCGCCGCACGCGATGCAATTTTGAGCGAACTGGGTATGTCGATGAATCAGCGCCTAAAACCTCAGGTGGCCTCGACCCAAGTCATCACATCGGTGGAACCTTATCAAGCACAACTTCTTAACAAGTGGGCTAGTGGATCATTGCTGGTACCTGGCCAAACGCTCGGAATCATCGAGTGCGCACCGGCGGCTTATATTTCGATTGCCGCCAATGAAGCGGAAAAAGCAGCAGAAATTGATATCGTTGAGGTGCGCGCGTTAGGCCGATACGGCCGATTTTTTATGTCTGGAAGCGAGGCTTCGGTACAAACGGCGCTAGAGGCGGCAACTATAGCCGTCGACATGGTCGAAGGTATCGAATCGACATCGCAATGACCAGAAGCGCTCGGGTTATCAGCGCCGAACACATCTCTGACGCACGTCAGCGCGGTCGACGGATCGTGGAAGTTTTACCCGGCGATATCGTAACGCAACTGGCAAGAGAGTCTGCCGAATATTCTCGCATCACACTCATTGAAGGCCCTCTAGGAAAACCAACAATCCCACAGAAGGACGGCGCGATTACCCTACAGCGTGGCCTCTATCGGCGGAGTCCCAAGTGGATTGCACCTAAGCCCAATCAGGGTAAAACCCCGACCAAAATATCCCGACTCGCATTGGTTGGTGCCGGTGGCGTTGGACTAAACATCGCCCATCTAGCTGCGAACAGAGACATGGCTAGCGAGATAGCTCTGATCGATGTCGTACCCGGCGTAGCTGAGGCGACCGCATTAGACCTCAACCACGCGTCCGGAATCACCCGTAGCCGCGCACATGTTCGAGGCGGTACCGAATTCGACTTAATCGCAGATGCTCAAGTGATCGTCATCACAGCTGGTCGTCCGAGAAGTCCTGGCATGAGTCGCGCTGACTTGACGGCGATAAATCGCACTGTTGTTCATTCAATATCAGAATCCATTCGCACGCACGCTCCGAATTCGATCGTGATAGTCGTCACCAATCCGCTGGATGAGATGACAATGACTGCTCTGCAGACGACTGATTTTCCGAACCATCGAGTGATAGGCATGGCAGGCACACTAGATTCCAGTCGGTTCCGATGGGCACTGGCACAAAAAGCTGGTGTGGCGATTACTGATGTTGAAGCCGTAACGCTAGGCAGTCATGGAGCTGAGATGGTCCCTATCGTCTCAACGGCCCTGATACGCAATAAGCCCGCGACCACAATATTGTCAGAAAATGAAATCCAAACTTGTGTCGAATCTACGCTACGAGGAGGTGAATCAATCGTGGAATTACGCAAGACGGGCTCTGCAATATTGGCACCGGCTCATGCCGTTTGTGAACTCCTAGACGCTATTCGTGGAGCAAAACCCGACGCAGTTCCAGCATCAGTCATGCTAAATGGAGAATACGGAATCCATGATGTTGTGTTGGGCGTGCCGTGCTTGTTCAATAGTGGAGGCCTACGAGAAATCATTGAACTACCGATAACTGACGAGGAACAGATACTTCTCAAAACCGCCGCCGAATCTGTACGCGACAGACTTGCTCAAATTTCAGACAACCAACCCCGTTAACCCTTGTCTTCCATTCGTTGACGACAAGCTTCGCCAAACGCTTTAAAAATCGCAAAATAGAAAGGATTCTTAACCACTTGCCACTCTGGGTGCCACTGGACAGCCAGACTGAATGCTACCGAATTCTTTACTGAAAAAGCCTCGATTAATCCGTCCGCTGCGGTTGCTTCAACGACCAGTTCATCACCCAAACTTGCGACGCCTTGTGTATGCAGCGAATTGACCGAAACCTCAGTTGCCCCCGCTAACTCTGCCAGCAATCCTTTCTCAGCTAGTTTCAGTTTGTGGCTAGGTGAGTACTGTTGCTCTAGCGACTGAGTGGAGTCTTCACGATGCCCGATCAAATCTTCTACCTGTTCGAGCTGCGGGTGCAGAGTCCCACCGTAAGCCACGTTCACCTCCTGACATCCTCGGCAAATTGCTAGCAAAGGGATGCCACACTCTACTGCTCGTCGCAGTAACTCAAGTGTTGTTCTATCACGTTCGGGATCGTGTGGCGGGACACTGTGACTACTACCATAGTGATGTGGTTCTATGTTCGATGGGCTTCCCGTTAGTAACAACCCATCTATTCGCCCCAGCAGTTCCTCAATATCAAGTCGACTTCCAAGTGGTGGAATCATCAGAGGCATGGCCTCAGCACCATCGACCACACCGTTAATATATTTTTCACCGACGATATTGAACGGGTGAGGATGAATTATTCTGCGACACGCGGACACCCCAACTAGAGGTCGCTTATGATTTCTATCCATTTCGAATTGCGAACAGATTCTGTGAGGTTGGAATTGTTAGGTACCCAACACACTAATGAGTGATTCACCGTTGCTTTAACGACTATGCCAAATTTTCAATAATTGACATCCCGGTGTCGGAAAATTTATTCATGGCTGGCAATACGCTGGTTGCCTCTTCAAGAGTCACTGTACGGCCAATAAGTTCTTGGGGTCGCAGTTTTCCAGAACTGATCATCGCAAACATCTCTGGGTATTTATGAAATTGCATGCCTAGACTTCCAACAATCTCAATTTCTTTCCCAATTATCCTGCCCATAGGTATTGGCGGCGTCGCATCTTCACCATTCATTAAACCTACCTGTAAATGCCTACCTCTTTTCCTCAGACATTCGATGGAATTTTTGCAGGTAATGGTGCTGCCTAACGCATCTATAGATAGATGCGCACCACCTTCGGTTAGTTCAATAATGGCAGCACTAATGTTGTCAATTTCAGTTGCGTTTAATACATGTGTTGCGCCTATTGACTGGGCGAAAGACAGCTTATCGTCTGCGATATCGATAGCAATCGTATGGGCCCCTAGAGCTTCAGCGATCATAATCGCTGAAAGGCCTATTCCACCACATCCATGCACAGCGACCCACTGACCGGCTGTTGCGTGGCCCTGATGGACGACTGCCCGAAATGAGGTCGCGAATCGGCATCCCAAACTTGCCGCCGTTGTGAAATCAATCGAGTCTGGCAAAGCGACTAAATTAGCGTCAGCGTAATCGACTGCAAGATACTGAGCATATGACCCCCAGCGTTTAAATCCTGGCTGATAAGTGTTGTCGCACAGGTGATGATAACCAGATGTGCACTGTGAACAGCTTCCACACACTCCCATAAATGGCATCGTGACTCGATCGCCCTTTTTCCAATTAGAGATATTTTTCCCCACCTCTTCGAGGGTACCTGCGAATTCGTGGCCGGGCACATGCGGCAGTGAAATGTCAGAATCGTGTCCCATCCAGCCGTGCCAATCACTTCGGCATATACCGGTAGCCTCTATAGCCATAACCACACCGTGTTCGGGTGGTTCTGGATCCGGCACATCCTTTACAGAGAGTGGTCCTTGAAATATTACATACATAACAGCTATCATAATTTTTCTCTCTCAGATACAGAAGGCAGAAAATCTACCGAATGTGAACCCCTCATAACCATCGGTCGCCACCCTATCACAAATTTCTCTGTAGTTAGCGAATCCGCCGATATAGGGCATGAAGACTTTCGTTTTCCCATCTATATTAGCGCCCATGTACCATGAGTTCGCCTGAACATATAGGGTATCGTCAGACACCTCTTTGACGTGTTCCACCCAATTTTTTTCATCCATAGGGGTTGCTTCAATCGTATTAAATCCATTTTGTTTCATATAGGTTATACAGTCAGTTATCCAATCTACATGCTGTTCAATCGCTAACAAAACGTGCGACATAACTGATGGACTTCCTGGCCCAGTTATCACAAACAAATTTGGAAAATCAGACATCGCAATACCTAAATACATCTGTGGATAGTTCGACCACTTTTGGGCGAGTGTTTTCTGAGCTCGGCCTTGGATTTCTACTTTTAGCATCGAGCCAGTCATCGCATCGAAACCTGTAGCAAAAACAATTAAGTCCAGCTCGTAATTCGTTTTAGAGGTCTGTATCCCTTGTGCTGTAATTCTTTCAATCGGATCAGTACGGATATCAATCAAACTAACGTTTTCTAAATTAAACGTCTCGTAATAATTGGTATCGACGCACAAACGTTTTGAGCCAATCGGATGAGTGTATGGACACAAAAGTTCAGCTGTTTCCGGACTGTTTACTTTTTCCCGAATTTTGTCGCGAACGAATGAGGCCACGATTTCATTTGTCGTTACATCGGTCATAATGTCAGTAAAGGTATTCCATAGATTTAAACCACCATGGTTCCACCTTTTCTGAATTTGCTTAATTTGTTCAGAAGCCGACAATTCTGCACCACTTCGGTCACTATCCATTTCAAGAATGCCGGAGTTTGATCGTCTAGCTGTGTCTCTTAAAACCTTGTTATTTTTTTTCCATTGCTTGACCGTATCGGTATCCAGTGGGCCGTTCCAAGCAGGAATACTGTAATTTGCTGTACGTTGGAAAACCGTCAGATGTTTGGCTTGTCGAGCAATTACGGGAATTGCTTGAACTGCCGAAGAGCCCGTTCCGATTACCCCGACATGCTTGTCTGTGAAATCCACATCATGGTGTGGCCAAAGCCCGGTGTGGTACCACTCCCCTTCAAAATCCTTCAAGCCGTGTATCTTGGGAATGTTCGGAGTTGATAAACAACCCACAGCCATGATGACAAACTTAGTGACTAACTGAATAGTTTTGTCAGTGGTAACGGTCCAACCTGATCCTTGTTCATCATAGTCCAAACGGACTACTTTAGTGTCGAACTGAATATCTTTTCTAAGATCGAAACGATCTGCGACATGATTTGCATATGCGAGAATCTCGGGTTGACCCGCATACCGTTCTGTCCAGACCCAATCTTGTTCAAGTGAATCGGAAAATGAGTAAGAATATTCCAAGCTCTGGACATCACATCTAGCGCCTGGGTATTGGTTCCAATACCATGTACCACCAAGGCCATGTCCTGCCTCCAATACCGTGCACTTCAAACCTATCTGCCTCATTCTATGGAGCAAATAAAGGCCCGCGAAGCCCGCACCTACAACAACTACATCCCAAAGTTTTGCTTGCGACTTTAATGCCACGACAATATCTATCTGAGTTCTGGAATTGGAAGGAAATGACAGCTGGGTCTACAATTACTCTGATATATTATAGTTTCAACTAGGCAATGAGCAATCACAGAATTAATCTAACTATGGAGGCAAAATCAAATGAACTGCAGCACTATTTTTTGGAGACAACGCAAATCGTTAAGAAAACTAGTAACAAATTCATTTTTAACCTTAGTAACTAGTATTTTCTGCTTTGCAACAGCAGCCCAGGCCGGTGAACTCAATCTCCTCACTTGGGTATCTTATGCTGACGAGAGTTGGACAACTGACTGGCAAGCCAAGTCCGGCTGTAAATTAAATCCCACCTTAGTCGGTTCAAATGACGAAATTATTTCAAAAATAGCCGCCGGAGATGCGACTTACGATTTAGTGTCGCCTTCCGTTGATACCACTACCATATTATGGAAGATTGGCAAAATTCAACCTCTAGATAAATCAAAACTAGAGTATTGGAACGATCTTTATTCAGGTCTACGAACTAATCCGGGTATCGTTTTATCAGATGGCACGATTATCGCTCAACCGAATGCTTGGGGTTCAATACCTATGATGTATCGCACGGACAAAGTTAAAGAGACTCTCGATTCCATAGCCGTCATTTTTGATGAAAAATATAAAGGGAAGATATCTTTGTGGGACGATAAATCAAACATTTACCCTGTCGCACGATATCTATTTGGTACCGACACCAATGTATTCGATCTTAATGACAACCAACTGGCCCAAGTTCGAGACAAACTTATCGAGCAAAAGAAAAATATACGTTCTTACTGGACACAGGCCGGTGATCATATCAACCTGATGGCGAGTGGAGAAGCATGGATAAGCAACACATGGGGTGGCTATCAGGTTGCTGAACTACAAGCTAAGAATATTCCAATGGTGGAATACCTGCCAAAAGAAAAAGCTGATGGTTGGGCAGACGGCTGGCAACTCACCACAGACGCAAGAGACCTCGACTGCGCATACAAATGGATCAACTACGTTGCCAGTCCAGAGGGACAATGTGCTATGTCACTATTCTCTGGCTTTTCCGCTGCAAGCGAACAGGTCAAAACCTGCATGACAGAAGAAGAGTTTAAAGGTCGTCACCAACATAACCCCGATTACATCAACAGCTTGGTATTGTGGCGCGAGCCTGCTCGACCAGCTGCCTATATTGAAGCTTGGAATGCTGTGAAAGCTGCTCCGTAACGATAGCTGAAGTCAATTGGCAATACCCGTACCCAGAATTATTTTGGGTGCGGGTTTATCGTGGTACAAGTTCTGAGTATTTCCATCCTATAAACCAAAACAACTCACTGTTTTCAACAGCACAAACAGTGTTATTTAGGCCGTAGATTGCCATGACTCCAATTATCAAATTACGAAGCCTAAGAAAAACATTTCAAGGTCTAGTAGCGGTAGACGATGTAGATCTAGATATAGAAAAAGGCGAATTTTTAACCATATTGGGGCCGTCTGGTTGTGGAAAGACGACTACTCTTCGATTAATAGGCGGTTTTGAATATCCGGATAGTGGCAGTGTCTATCTAGACGGAGAAGACATCACTGACTTAGAGCCATACGATCGCCTCCTTAATATGATGTTTCAGGATTTTGCGCTTTTCCCCCACATGACAGTTTTCGAGAATATCCGTTACGGATTACGTTTCGGAAACAATAATGTTCAAAACCATGCGAAGGTTGTTGATGATATGCTGAACATGATTCACCTTTCTGACAAAGCGCACAACAAGCCTCACGAGCTTTCGGTTGGTCAACGTCAGAGAGTAGCACTTGCTAGAGCGTTAGTTCGAAAACCAAAGGTTCTGTTACTCGACGAGCCGTTGTCTGCTCTCGACGCCAAACTTCGCGACTCTATGCAGCTAGAGTTAAAACAAATGCAAAGAGAAACGGAATTGACTTTTGTAATGGTTACACACGATCAGACAGAGGCTATGGGTATGTCTGATCGTATTATGCTTATGAAGAATGGAAAGGTTATCCAAATTGGAACGCCAGATGAACTCTACAATAATCCCGCCAGCCCTTATGTAGCAGATTTTTTTGGCGCATCAAACATAATCACTGGTGTTGTTAAAGAGGCTGGGAGTGAGTTCACCCAAATGCAAATTGGCAACGCCATAATTAGTATCGATAACAATGGAGTATCTCATTCGATCGGCGGTTCTTTAACCGTCGCAATCAGACCTGAACGCATACTTCTTAAAGGGGAAAATGCTGAAGATGATACGGTTGTAAACCGAATCCAAGGTACAGTTACTGATCATTTATTTCATGGAAATTTAGTCCACATTTTGGTTGATATCGGTAATGATGATTCTCTGACGGTCCAGCATCTATTACAAAGTAAAGACAGTAAGGCCGAACTCCCCCAAATCGGGTCATCCATTGTTCTTGAATTCGATCCTAGTAACGTCACTGTTTTTGGCCATAACGGTTAGGTCTGTAATTAATGAACCGCAAGCAACGCTCGGCGCTTAATTTTTTTGCTGTTTTCAGCATTCCCGCATTGTGGTGGACAATAGTTGTGTTGGGCTCTCTCATGGTTATGTGCGCGATGAGTTTTTGGACCCGACAGTTCCCCACTCACGTACCTGATTTTCAATTCAGCAACTATGCAGAGATCTTTTCAAACACACAATATATTGCTGTGTTGTGGAGAACTCTCAAAATCACGCTTATGGTGTGTGTGTTCTGTTTTCTTATTGGCTTTCCTTTAGCCTATTTTATTTCATTTAAAATCAAGACCGCCCGTATGCGGTTGGTCTTGTACATGGCAACTCTTATTCCCGTCTGGGTGTCATACATTTTGAGAGCTTATGCATGGAAAACCATATTGGGAACGGAAGGTGTCTTAAATTCCTTTCTAATCTGGATTGGAATCATTGAAGAACCCCTGACAATGTTTCTTTTTAATCAATACGCTATGGTTCTCACAATTGGTTACATCTGTCTTCCGATGATGATGTTACCGATGTATGCAGTTATGGATAAGATCCCTCGCGACCTTATAGAGGCTTCTAAAGACTTAGGCGCTAGTTCCACGAACACGTTTATCCATATCACGTTACCACTGTGTATACCAGGAATTATTGGCGGTTTTACCCTCGCATTTTGTTTAGCGGCGGGCGATTTCGTGTCACCCATATTGGTCGGCGGGCCTTCGGGTAATCTGATCGCTAATGTTTTACTTACACAATATGGTATGGCTCTGAATTGGCCACTAGGAGCAGCTATTACAGTAGTTATTTTGATCGTATTTGTAATTCTATTATCGCTATCAAATCAAACTGAACGTCACGGTCGTATCAACATTGCTTAAGAACATCTTCATAGGTCAATCCCTGGATCAGGGTGTGGAAGAGGAAACTAGCTAATGAAGGCTAGTCGTCGCATACACCGCCAAAACAAAACAACACCTATCGTGTTCACACTGGCCATGTGTACATTAACGTTTCTCTATTTACCTTTACTTGTTCTGGTTCTATTTAGCTTTAACTCGAATGAAATCACTGTTTTACCTCTAACCGGATGGACACTCGATTGGTACCGTAGTGCATTTCAGAACACAATGTTGCTCGAGGGTCTAAAAAATAGCTTAATTGTTGCGGCGGCGGCTATTGTAATTTCGCAGTTAATAGGAATACCAACAGCATTTGCGCTGATGCGATGGGATTTTCCAGGAAAGGTAATCATAAAACGCATAGTCATTATGCCGGTATCTCTACCCGCTTTGGTGTTGGGTATTTGCTTACTGAACTACTTCGCTTTGTTTAATGTAAAACTAGGCCTACACACGATTATGATCGGTCACGGCAGCCTTATGTCAGCCATAGTGGTAACAAATCTGTTTGCTCGCCTCACTTACTTCGATACGAAGATAGAGGAGGCTTCAGCCGATCTTGGCGCAAGCCCACTGAATACGTTTTGGTATGTCACCCTTCCCAACATACGTACAACTTTAATTGGGTCAGCATTGCTTGTGTTCACTGTATCATTTGACGAGTTAGCCCTTACTTATTTCATAAACGGAAATACAAACACATTGCCCATGTATATCTGGTCAGCTTTGCGTCAAGGTATAACACCCGAGGTGAATGCCATTGGTTCTTGTGTGATATTCGCCTCAATTGTTATTGTGGCTTTGGCTGTATCGCTTATTTCAAATGATAAGGTTCAAAATGCTTGAATAGGACCTGGTTGCTCCGAACTAAAATTGATCCTCCAGTGTGTAATTCACCAGCATTTCAGCCATCACCGAATTGTTGGGCAATGTCAGTGCTGTATGTATCAGCTCCGCTAAATCCTGAGGTTGAATCATCTCCTCAGGGTCAACCCGACTTACATCAGAAGTCATATCCGTCCGAACGAAACTCGGACAAACTGCAGTTGCTCGAATACCCTGATCCCAGCCGTGACGCCGTGTCGCATGAGTCAGCGCAATAACAGCAAATTTGGTCATCGCGTAACCCATATTGTCATTTTTCACGCGTTTCCCGGACA
>CAYOJL010000072.1:0-11112 GCA_964404235.1 uncultured bacterium
AAAATGTATCTAAGTGATAGCCATCTCCTTTTAGTATGATCATTTCTTTTACATTTAAGGCTTCTGCTACATGGTCCGCACCTAACCTTGTGTTTCTTTGCAATCCACTGAAAAGCACCTTGTCCTTAGCGCAGAAGTAGAATTCTCCACCATCAGCTCTTATGCCTGTTTGATCAGGCAACTCAATAATATCCATGCCTATCGATTCTAGATATGCTTTTACTACTTTATTTTCTTTTCTTCGGAGAGGTTCTCCCGCTCTTAAAATAACAGCTGTACCATTTTGGTCTGATATGAATGGGTCTCTAATAAATATAAAATCATGTTTAGGCTCATTTTGGTCTAGCTCATCAGGAAAATCAAATTCAATCACTTCATGACCGCTACTACTTATTGCAGATATTAACCTCTTTCGCTCTTTTTCAACTATACTAAGATCTGGGATCGCACCTTCTACCATAGCAGGATTGTCATCATATTTAGGGATACCATTTTGCCACCAACCAGATTTAGGTAGTTTTGAGATAACGATCTTCATTTACTTTTCTGCAATTACTTCTATCATTAATGGAGTCCAAAGTGTTGCGTAGTCCAATCCCTCTAAATCTTCTAGGTCGCGAAATGCATTATCCATATCTTGTTGTGTGAGATAGCCCATCCCTATCAACCTTGGAAAATAGCTTTCATAGAATGTCCTAGGCCATTTCCAAATACTTGAATTAGGGGTCGCTAATTTTGGCATTAATCGAGCACTGGTGATTCCCATTCCTAATTCATCAAACCATTGATGAAGGTGCTTTCCAACATCTATCTCAGAGTCTGATTCTTTAAAACTCTGCAAGGCAGCCCCAATTGCTTTTTTTAGATTTGGTTTTTCTGGTTGAGTACGATGGCTTGTCCAATAATAATATTCGTGTATGACCATTTTGCCACTAGGCTTAAGATATGTTTTTAATTTGTTTAGTATCTCTTTAGGATTTGGTATCCAGGCCAAAGCCCATCTGCTGTATATACCATCCAGCGAATTGTACTCTAGGTTCAGTTCATCAAAGGTTGATAATTTTGGATTGATAGGCAGTTTTTTATTTTCTTTTATTTTTTCTAGATAGTTAATGAAAGAAGCCGAACGGTCAACGCCAATGACCTTGCCATTCTTACCAACGATATTAGCCAGTTCTATAGAACAATAGCCTGGTCCACATCCAAGGTCCAAAAGAATATTCCCTGATTTAAAATTAGCGAGTTTCCATCCCAGTTCAGCTTCAGATTGCCATACTTTATGTTGGATTTTTAATCGATCAAGTTCCTCTTGGTCAGTGCCTAATATGTAGGCATCATTTTCTTGCATATAACTATTGATAATTCATATCGATTGCGACTCGAACAACACCTGGTTCAAAGTAAATGATAGACTTTTTAATATTCATATTGATTTTGACCCTTCCTTTGTTCGTTTTCAATTTAATCGACTTGGTTTTAGGTCTGGGGCCCTGGAATCGTAGACCTTCCTGGTAAAGAGAACTAAGATCAAATTTTCCAAGTGCTCCTTGCTTACGTTCCATTTTAACGATGGGATTCTCTATCATTAATTGTATGATATTTTTATCAAAATTGTACTCCACATACATGTTTTTCGTAATGGTCTTTTTTATATTTGTTTTACCTTTTTTATACGATACCGTTGCAAAAAATTCGGCAGACCCTTCTTGAAACTTCACATGTGGATTATTTATTGACCATAGCGCCTGCTCATTATTTTTCCCTTTTGGAATTTCATGGTCACCTATCAACTTAAGATAATCGTTTACTAGGTTCTCTGATATTGAGACTGATATTTCACCTGCGATCAAAAATGAGGTAAAAGAAACAATAATAAGAAGTTTATTTTTGATCATTAGTTCTCCCGTTGATTTAAAAACTTAAGGATATTACCCTTTACATCTTTTATGGTATTTCTAAAATTTTTTAAATGATTTGGGTCTGAATCCCAACCCCTAAAGGGGTCATCTATACTCCAATGCAACCTTTTTACATTGCCAGGGAAAATGGGGCATACTTGATCTGCATTATCACATACAGTGATCACAATATCTATGCCTTCATCAAGGTATTGGTGTATACTGTCTGATGTATGATCAGATATGTCGATATTTAACTCTTTCATGACTGTTATGGCATTTGGATGTACTCTGGTAGGGTGGCTTCCAGCGCTGTAAACGTCAAATCGACCATTTGCAAGATGCCTGAGTAAGCCTTCAGCAATTTGTGAACGGCAGCTATTCCCAGTACATACAAAAAGTACTTTTTGTCTTTTTTCCATAGTGTAAAATTGCAAATTATATATTATTCTGCAACTATACATTCGTACATATTTTCATACATAATTCTAATGAACTATCAGAATAAACACCTTTTTCGATACCTTAAGGCAAATTTATCACCTAAACAATTTCGACTTGTCCGGATTGCTCCCTGGATCCTTGCTTTTCTTGTATTAGTTAATTTTATTTTCAAAAATTTGCAATATGAGGCAAATAAACCTATTCTTGAAAAATATGATGATAGTCAGGGCACCATCTATTATTATGATAAAGAAACCAACGAACTATTCACTGGAAAAGCTAGTTGGATACTCAGGTTTAATAACCAAAAATTTGAAGGATCTTATCAAGATGGTCAATTGCATGGTATGTCTAGGATATGGCATGAAAATGGTAACCTTGCAGAGGAAACTATTTATGAGAAAGGAGTAATTATATCTAAGACCTCATGGGATGAGAATGGAATAATTATTAATGAAAAATAAAAAGAAAAGACCTAAACCATTTATTGGTCTTGCTGGCAATATTGGTGTAGGGAAAACAACATTTACAAAAACCCTGTCAGAAAGATGTGGCTGGAAGCCTTTTTATGAATCTGTTTCAGATAACCCTTATTTAAATGATTTTTATAAGGATATGAAAAGATGGAGCTTCAATCTACAGATATACTTTCTTCATAAAAGATTTGAGATGCATAAAATAATGAACAATCTAGATGAAGGCACTATTCAAGATAGAACGATATATGAGGATGTAGAGATCTTTGCTAAAAACTTACACGAATTAGGGAATATATCTGACCGGGATTATGAAAACTATAGTGGACTTTTTTCTGTGATGGTCTCATACCTCAAAAAACCAGACCTTATAGTATACCTTAGAGCCTCCACTGATATTTTATTAAGTCGTATAGAAAAACGTGGTCGGGATTATGAAGGTTCTATATCTCCAGAATATCTTCATAGTCTCAATATTTCTTATGATCAATGGATCAATTCAGAAAAGGACTATCCTGTTTTAATAGTTGAGACTGATGACTTTAATATTTTTGATGACTTACAACAACTACAAGAAATTCAGCAAATGATTCTCGACAGGATATAAGTTATTTATTCCTAAATTTTAAGGTGGCTGATTCTCCTAATAAATTAAAAACTTACGAGTTAATTAATCCTATGGAAACTTTTCCTGGTCTTACCGTAGATGATCTTAATAGATATCTACCTGCAATTCGAACTGTGGAAGACATGTCTATTACTAAAGAGAATATGCAGGAAGGCATGTTCCTTACAAAGTGTATTGATGGATTGCAACAATTGCCAGATCAATCCATTGATTTGATCATTGCTAATCCACCAAAGGATAACTGGGATACAACTTTAGAACAAGGCAAAGGGAATACTCTCCAAGAATATTATCAATGGAATCAGTTATGGCTTTCGGAGTCACATCGTGTTTTGAATAAGACGGGTGCAATTTATATCTTATGTCCATGGCAATACTCAGGAATGTATCAAGGTTTACTAGGTGATATATTTTTTATTCAATCAAGAATTACTTGGAGGAATCGCTCTGATATTCAACAATATAAAACTTGGAAAAATGAAACATCTGATATTTGGTTTGCAACGAAGACAGATGAATTCTTATTCAAACAGCATCCTGTGGGTGTAAATACAATAGAAGGTCTGGAACCAGATCAGATTGAATCCAATCTTTGGGTTGATATACCTATAAATCATGATAATGATGGTCATTATCATCAAAGTCTATTCACCAAAATATTAGAAGCCAGCAGTTTTAAATTAAATTGGGTTCTTGACCCATTTATGGGCATTGGTGATGCCGGAGTAGCATGTAAAAAGAGTGGTAGAAGGTATATAGGTTTTGAAACAAATAAAGATCATCTACTTTTAGCAATGAAGAGAATAGATAATAGTTAAAATGAGTTTTATTGAATCAATCAAAACAGATATGTATTCAGCAATGAAATCTGGAGATCAAGAAAAAGCTGGGACCCTTAGAACTTTATTGGCAAAATTAAAAGATCGCCAAATAAATACTAGACAAGAATTATCAAATAGTGATTGTTTAAATGTCATAAAAACATTGGTGAAGCAGCGTAAAGAGGCTGCTGACATGTATGAAGATGGTGATCGTCCAAAACTTGCGGAGAAAGAAAAGGCAGAGCTAAAAATACTCGAAACTTATCTTCCCAAAATGATGACAGAACAGGAAACAAGAACACTTATCGAAACGGTGATTAATGAAACAGACGCTAAAGATATCTCAGATATTGGTAAGGTCATGCCTATTGTTATGCAGCGCGGAAAAGGGAAAGTGGATGGTAAAAATGCTAATTTAATTTTGCGAGAATTATTGGAATAAATGTTGTGGTTTTTAGATGGTCTTGTTGTTGTTTTTATTCTTTTATTAGGCTACAATGGTTTTAATAAAGGATTGATAGAAGAATTAGGTCGCCTGCTTGGATTGGTTCTGGCAATTCTATTTTCCATATCACAATCCACATTTATTTCAACCAAACTTAATGAATTTATCAATGCGGATGAGTGGGTTATCATGTTCTTCTCATTTTCACTATTATTTGTAATAGCCTTATTGATATCAAGAATTATAACAAAAATGTTTCATATTGCATTATTATCAAATAACAACCAATTAATGAATCGCTCATTGGGCTTTACGTTTGGGCTTATTAAGGGCTACATAATATTTTTGGTGTTTGTTTGGCTAATTGCTTTATTACCTCTTCATAAATGGACTACAATTATTGAGGGGAATTCTAGATTAGCTCGACATGGGAATAAACTTCGGACTCAAATAGTATCTTTTTTTAATTGGGATGACCCAATATCCTTAGGAGAGTCATATATTAAACAATTAACTCAACCGTAATGGCAAAAATACCACAGGATATTATTGAAAGGGTTAGGGATACAGCAGATATCGTTGATGTGGTATCTCAATTTGTTGATTTAAGACAAAGAGGTCCTAATTTTTTTGGTCTTTGTCCTTTTCATAGCGAGAAAACAGCTTCTTTTAGTGTTGCACCTGCCAAACAGATCTATTATTGTTTTGGTTGTCATTCGGGAGGGAATGTATTCTCATTTATAATGGATTATCAAAAGATCCCTTTTCCTGATGCTGTCCACGTTCTTGCGGAGCGCTATAATATCCCAATTGTATTAGAAAAAAGTGGCTCGAGTTCTGAATTGTTCTCGTCCCTTTATAAATTGCATGATATTGCAGTAGAATTATATCAGGAAAACTTATTTTCTTCAGCAGGAAAAGAAGCTTTAGAATATTTAAAAGAAAGAGACCTTAAAGAAGATGTAATAAAACAATTTAAAATAGGTTATGCAATTAATGAATGGGACCAACTTGTTAAGCGCTGTAAAGATAAAGGTTTTACCCAGTCGCAGATCGTTAAATCTGGTCTATTCACTCGATCTGATAAAGGGACCTTTGATCGTTTTAGATCTAGAATAATGTTCCCCATATTTCACCCATCAGGTAAGCCAATCGCATTTGGAGGAAGAATATTTAACAGTACAGACCCAGCAAAATATTTAAATTCTCCTGAGACTCCATTATATAAAAAAAGTAGTGTTTTTTATGGATTGCAAGCCACTCGTGATTCAATTAGGAGGGAAGGTTATGTGATATTGGTTGAAGGCTACATGGACTTTCTTAAGCTTTATCAGGCATCTATTTACCCTGTTGTATCAGTATCAGGAACAGCATTTACAATGAGGCACGCCTTATCCTTGTCTCGAATCACACAAAAGGTTATTTTATTATATGATGGAGATCAAGCAGGTGGTGCTGCGGCTGAAAGAGCGGGCTGGGTTTTATTAAGGTCAGGCTTGATTCCTTCAGTTGTACGTCCGCCTCAAGGAACTGACCCGGATGATTGGATCAGTAGTGTTGGTAGTGAAGCCGTCCTGACCTCAATAATGGCACCATTGGATTACATTGATTTTCATATGAAGTTGCATCATGGGGCTGAACTTTCTGGAACAGAGCGACAGCAGTACATTATATCTATTGCCCAGGAACTCAAAAATATTGATCATGGTATTATACGCAATGATTTAATCAAAATAATATCAGAAAAACTGAAAGTTGATGAAAAAGAACTAATACGAATTGTTAATACCCAGCGTGTAAATCCCGAATACGATTCAGATACTAATACAGAGATAGATGACCGCCATATTTTTAATAGTAAATTGGAAAAAGCACAAGTTGAACTCGTACAATTGCTTGCAAGTGAAAATAATGAGATCAGACAATATGTATTTAATCATATCCCAATAGAGCTTTTTACAAACCCTTTATTGAAACGATTAGCAGAAATCTTATTTGATAATAATTTGGAAGTGGAATCATCTGCAATTATCGAGTATTTTCAAGATAAGAATGAACGTGATTCCGTCGCACAGATCCTTTTCACAAAAGAACAAAACATTTCATTTGAAGAAATTGTATCTGATTGTCTGAAGATCTTAAAATCTGTACCTCTAAAAGAACAAATTGATGCTCTTCGAGGTCAGATACGTGAAAAAGAATCAATAGGCGAGGATGCCATAGAAGAGCTCAATGCTATAACAAAATTGCGTGAAGAATTAAATGGTCTTTAGTAAAAGATATATTGGACTATTAGTTGCAACTATTTCATTTGTATGGAGTAGTCAAGTGCAATTAATAACAATGCATAAAAAAAGCAACGGCACCTTACTCCGAATTGTAGCTAGCTCTATTATAGATATTGAAAATATTGCAGGCTGGTCAGGGCAAGAAAATTGGTTTTATATAACTCTTAATGGCACATATCTAAGTCCTTCAGCAGTTGAGTATATAGAGTTTGAACCTCCCATAATGGATATAGAGATCACTGAGAATAATGAATCTGTTCAGATAGGTTATTTGTTTGAAAGACCTATTGAAGATTTTGAGATATTCCACTCAGAGGCAAGTCGTGTTGTCTTAGTACAGGTCTGGGAATCTTTAAATGATAGTTTAAGGACACAGGTCAGACTCTCTGAAGGTAATAATAGCAATCGGGTATTCTCTCTTCCAAAACAAGAGGCTAAAGGATCACCTTTCTATGATTCTTTTGTTTATGCTAGAGATAAATACGGACCAGAAAAATATTTTGTATGGTATAATAATTGGTATTCTACAAAAGATGTTCCTGGAGATGATAATCCATCTGATCGAACCATTGAAGATAAACCACTAACAAATGTTAAAGAAGATCCGGAACCGTTGGTTGTTGTCCGGAAACAAAAAATGGAGATAAGTGGCCCTCCTCCCCCTAAACGAAAAGCTATAGATCGAGAATCGCTAGATATTTCTTTTTTATTAGATGAAGGGATGCTTCGTTCAGGCGTAAAAAATCCTCGTTATGTAAAAGCGCTCCAAGAAGCGCTTTTGGTCTTAGGTTATAACTTGGGCGAAGGTGGTATTTATAATGATGGTGTTGATGGAGACTTTGGTTCAAAAACTGAAAATGCAGTTATAGATTTTCAACTTGATAGAGGTTTCAATGCTTCAAATGTAGATGGAATAGTTGGTGAAGGTACGCATAAAGAACTTATGAGAGCTTTATCAGGTAAGAAACCAATTATTACAGTAAGACAACCAAAGCCACAAAGACTTGACACAGAAGAAAAATTCGGTAGCGTTATTCTCCAAGCTCGTGAGACTGCAAAAGAACTACTAAATCAAACTCCAGTAACAACCCAGGTCAAACGAGAAACACGAAAACTTGCAAATAATGATGAGGTGAATCTTCTCCCTCCTGATCTTACAAAAAGAAAAACATTTCTTAGATTAAGCTGTAATCTTGAAGGCGCTAATGTATTTATAGATGGTTCTTTAATAGGGAAGACTCCTATTGCCAAAAAGTTTCCTGTTACACCTGGATGGCATAGAGTGCGTGTTGTTGACCCAAATGCACCTCCTCCAAAATTTGCTATGAGCATTCCTGATTATCAGGATATTTATGTGCCTCAAGGTAGAACACAAAAAATAAGAATAAACCTAGCTGTAGCTGAACAGGAATCTGCAGATTAATATGCAATTGTTTCCCCTTTATATTAGATTCAGGGGAATTATATTTTTGACCTTGAATTTTTGTTTTCTATCAGCTCAGGATCTGCCAGTGATTCTTTCAACAAAGACTGAGCCAACTGAAACAGGACTTAAGATAGAATTTCAACTCTCTAGCTATATTGAAAGAGCAGATATATCTAGTTGGATAGAACAGGATAAGTGGTTCATACTTAATTTTTATAATATTATAAGACCAACAGAAAACTTTTTTGATGGTATTATAGGATATCCAATTCGTGATGTTCAACAAACTTGGTCTCAAAATTCACTTCAACTTTCATTGCAGATCAATCGCAGTATTGGGATCTTTGATGTTCTGCTCCATGACCAAGGTCGTAAAGTTTTAATTGTTTTAACGTATTCTGATCATGTTGAAGAAAAAGAGGTGAATCCATCTTTTGTATTCCCTGATTTGAAGGATGCACAAAAGAAGACTCACCCCACTTCTTGGAAAGATGCTCGCGAACGAACCACTCTTGAGATTATCTGCGATACAGAGGGGCTACCTATCTATGTTGATGGACATTTAGTAGGTTACTCTCCATTAAAAAATAGAGTTGATGTTTTACCTGGTTGGCATAAAGTTGGTTATTTCCCAAATAACTATACCCAGGATGCAAATGCATTAACATCTAAAGAGAAGATAATGAATGATATCCTTGTAATGGGACGTTTAGATGTTTTTGTAGATGAAGGTGATCATGAGACCATTGTATTAAACTATCAAACCTTAGATGAAGAAGTTATTGATTACAACAAAAGATTCCAGGCGGGTACCTGGGTCGGTTTCTCTCTATTTTTTACAATGATCGTCTTGATGAGTTGGGGGCTAGCCTGATAAGTAGTATTCATTTATTTGTATATCTTATTATTATTTTGCCCTCAATAAGTTTATATGGGGGAGTAGAGGAATCAGTTGTTCCTAAAAAAAAGCTCTTAAAAGTAGAATATTATAAATATTGGAATCCATATCGGAGAGTATTAGATCTAAGAGGTAAGCCTCACAGTTTTTACGGCCAAATATATTATCAGGTTACTTATAATAAAGAAGGGCGGATCAAAACGGTAACTAGATTTGGTAAGGATAGAAAACCTAAAGAAACATATTACTTTATCTGGTCGAGGTCTGGCGCTCGTTCTGAATATAAAGTGAAATTTCATGAAGGAGGGAATGTCTCTCGTTTAGATAAAGATCTTTATGCAAACGAACTTAGTTATGTGCGTCCAGGTTGGGTTGCACATTTTATCAGTAGGAGCGATGGTAGACCTCGGGAGGTCTCATTTAGTGATTCTATTGGTTTTGAGTATTTTTCTTATCACTTTAATTATACGGTTGTAAAAGAAGATGATATTTTTTCTGAAGTTGTAGAATCTTCTTATTTTGATTCTGATGATGAGTTTGTAGGACGTCATTTATTATATTGGGAAAAAGGTGCATATCTAAGGATGATCCAATATTTTAATCCGGATAACAAAACAATACAGACCAAAGAATATGTACATGATAGAAAGCTTCAAGAAACGGTTAGAGTAATAATTGATCAAGAAGGTAAAGAGATCGAACGAAAGATCATTCCCTTTATGCCACCAGATAAATATGCATATAAATATGAATGGACAGGAAAAAAGGTGATCGATAGAGGACTGCAGGATATAGACAATTTAGATCTTGCCATAGAATTTGCCGCTCGTGCGGAAGATGCACTGAATAAAGCTAATGAGGATCTGATTGTAGCAAAGCAGGCATTGGATGAGGCAAATGAAAGAGCAAGAGCTGCTACAAAACTTATGAGGAAAGCGGAAGGTCAGGCTAAAGATGTAGAATCATTCCAAGCCCGTATGGACGATGCCAGAGAGGAGGCCCAAAAGGCTATAGAAAATATGTATAATGCTGAGCGTGAAGCTGAGAGAGCGAGGCTTGAAGTAGCAGCTGCAACAGCGACATTAGATGCAGTACAAAAAACAAAAGACGTAGAGGATTATGCTCAAGAACAGGCTAAAGAAGTAAAAAAAGAAGCAAAGCTAGAAAGAAAAGACGCTCGAAAAAAAGCACGCGAATTGAAACGTGCATTACAAGATTCATTATTGGGATCTGGCCCAAAATCATTTTTAACCTTGGCCTATGGTCAGCCAATCATTATTGAGAACACCCTTAAGGATCATACGGCAGGTGTTAATTATACGTTTGGTTTGGGCCGTAGGAATATGTTCAAGTTCAATGACAAGGAGATAGATATTGGACTTGAAGTCAATTGGTATGATTTTGCTTCAGATTCTGTGGTTGAAAACTTTCAAACCCTAAGTTATTTTTTAATTGGACAGATCAATCCAAGATTAGGATGGAGATGGATCCCTTCTACACTTGAGACCGGGATTAAAATTGGAGGAGGGCTTGTATCACCTGGATATGGATTTATGTTAGGTTCATCTGCCGTATTTCATCTTTTACCAACTCCGATCACTGCTGGTATTTTCACACAATTTAATTGGGTATCAGGAGTAATAGAAAAGGAAACAAGAACACATTGGACAACTATTGGCCTTGTGTTTGGTGTGAATCTTCAGGATAAGCTTCCGGGAATCTTTGATATAGATCTCCCAAATATATTTGATATTTTTTAGTAAATAAAAAGCCCCCGAAAACGGAGGC
>CAYOJL010000073.1:0-10873 GCA_964404235.1 uncultured bacterium
AGGGAGGGATTCGAACCCTCGAAGAGGCTATAAACCCCTTACTCACTTAGCAGGCGAGCGCCTTCAGCCACTCGGCCACCTCTCCGTAAACTAAATATTTGTTGTTATTAAATTTATCATATACATATCTAAAATAGAAAGTCTTCTATATTGATGATGTAAGAACGTTAATCAAATGATCTAATCCTTCTCTTTTAACAGAAGATATTACAATTATGTCATCTGAAAACTCTTCCCATTCTTCTGAAATTTCAATCTGCAAATCCGATTTAGTCCTGCATACATAAAATGGTTTAATTCCTAAATCAGCATTGAATTGAAGTAACTCTTTTTTAAGTGTATTAAAAGTTTTAACAGGGGTTTTATCCTGTGAATCTATTAGATATAAGAGGACTTTGTTTCTCTCAATATGTTTCAAAAATTTATGACCAAGCCCTTTACCTGAACTTGCTCCTTTTATTAAACCTGGGATATCAGCCATAACAAAAGAATTATAGTCTCCGTATTTAACAATTCCTAATTTGGGTTCAAGGGTGGTAAATGGATAGTCTGCTATTTTTGGACGTGCAGAAGAAATACAAGATAATAGTGTAGACTTCCCTGCATTTGGCATACCTACTAATCCAACATCAGCCAATACTTTTAATTCAATCTCATAAGTTCCGGATTCACCTGGTTCTCCAGGCTGTGCTTTCCTCGGAGCACGATTAGTTGATGATTTAAATCTTATATTTCCCCCGCCACCTATACCTCCTCTACAAACTGTTACTTGATCTTTATCGTGCGATAGATCAGCAATGATGTCTTTAGCACCTTTTTGCCGAATAATAGTACCAACTGGAACAAGAACATTTACATCTGAACCATTTTTTCCAGTTTTTCTAGATCCGCCACCAGATCCTCCGTTTTCAGCTTGATATCTTTTTTTATACCTCACATCCTGGAGAGTATGCAGATTTGTATCTGCCGTGAAAATAATATGACCTCCTCTACCTCCATCTCCACCATCAGGACCGCCTTTTGGAACAAATTTTTCCCTACGAAAATGAACAGCTCCCTTTCCTCCATGCCCCGCAATTAACTCAATTATGGCATAATCTATAAACATAAATATCTAATTATAAATATAACTATTTAAATTATTACTTTAATATGTACATAGCTTAATATCAAACAATGACTATGTATCTCTTGTAAATATAAATATTATAAAATATATATATCAGGACATATTGGAGATGATCTCAGCACCAAATTCTGAACATTTTAATTTTGTTGCTCCATCCATGAGCCTATGAAAATCGTAAGTCACTCTTTTATTACTGATCGCGCCCTCAATACCTTTTACTATTAGATCTGCCGCTTCCTGCCATCCCATATATTCTAACATCATGACACCAGATAGAATAACGGAACTTGGATTTACTTGATCTTTTCCTGCATATTTTGGTGCTGTTCCATGTGTTGCTTCAAAAATAGCATGTCCACTAGTATAATTTATATTCGCACCAGGTGCGATTCCAATACCACCTACAATGGCTGCTAGAGCATCTGAAATGTAATCTCCATTTAAATTCAAAGTAGCAATAATGTCATATTCCGAAGGTCGTAATAATATTTGTTGTAAAAATGCATCAGCTATAACATCCTTAACAATTAGTTGATGTCCATTACTATCGATCAATTGCCATGGGCCACCATCCAGATCTTTAGCATCATATTCATTTTTTGCCACTTCATATCCCCAGTCACGAAAGGCACCCTCAGTAAATTTCATAATATTACCTTTATGCACTAATGTAAGACTCTTCCTACCTTGTTTTAAGGCTGTTTCAATCGCAGACCTTACCAGTCGCTCAGTCCCTTCTTTTGATACAGGTTTCACACCTAAACTAGCTGTATCAGGAAAACGGATATTAGTAACACCCATTTCATCTGTTAAAAATGATTTTACTTTATCAAGATCTTCACTGCCATGCATCCATTCTATACCAGCATAAATATCCTCTGTATTTTCCCTAAAGATCACCATGTCAACTAACCATGGTTCTTTTACGGGAGAAGGAACACCTTCAAACCATCTGACTGGTCGTACACAGGCATAAAGGTCGAGTTTTTGTCTTAACGCAACATTCAATGATCGAATACCCCCACCAACTGGAGTTGTTAAAGGTCCTTTTATAGCAACAAGATGTTCAGTAATTGTATCTAGTGTTGACTGTGGCAACCACTCACCAGTTTGATCAAAAGCCTTCTCTCCTGCAAGAACCTCCAACCAATCGATCTTTCTTGTATCTCCATAAGCACTCTTGATGGCACTATCAAAAACAAGGACAGAAGCATTCCAAATATCAGGACCAATACCATCTCCTTCAATAAATGGAACAATTGGATAATTAGGAACACTTAAGCTCCCATTTTCCATTCTAATTGATGTAGATCTTGTCATGCAGTTTTTTCTCCAGATTTTATTTTAGATTTGTTTTTATTCTTTTGCTTTTCCATTGGTTTTGAATCTTTTTTACTGTTTTTATTATCTGATACTTTCTCATTATTTTTCTTATAATCGGTTAAATAAAACCCTGAACCTTTAAAAATAAGACCAGTTCCACCACTTATAACACGTTCCACATTAGATCCACCCTTTTCACAATCAGGATGATTTGATAGAGCAGGACTAGACATTGATTGAAAGTGCTCAAATCTTGTCTCGCAGTCATTGCATATATATTCGTAAGTGGGCATTATAAATGATTATTAATAGGAAAAACGATATGAAATTTAAAATATATTAACTTAGATATTTAGCAAATAATGCTTCTTTAACACATGAAGGGACAAATTCTGATACATCCCCACCATTTTTTGAAACATCTTTGACCACTGTGGAATTCAAATGAATAAATTTTTCATCAGGCATCATAAATAATGATGTGATCTTGGGGTTTAGATGAAAATTCATCATTGCCATCTGAAATTCAAATTCAAAATCACTTACATGTCTTAAACCACGGATAATTGCTATAGACCCAGTATTTTTTGCATGATCCACTACCAGTCCTTTAAACTGACTGACTTTTATATTGTGTATATGCTCGACCGACTGTTTTATTAGATCCAATCTTGTATCAATAGAGAATAGAGGTTTTTTATCTGAGTTGACAGCTACTACAAATTCTAATTCATCAAAAAGCTTTGAAGCTCTGTCCGCAATATCAATATGACCATTGTGAATAGGATCAAAAGTTCCAGGATAAATGATCTTTCTCATGTCTTTTCCCAATATAAAATTTTTGTATTACCATAATCCTTTTCAACAGCATCTAAAAATGCCATCTGACTTGTCTCACACTCTAAAATGAATTTACCGTTTTTATTTAGATGTTTCAGAATAGTTTTTGATAGAGACTTAATATCATATTTAGAATAAGGTGGGTCGGCAAAGATCATATCATATGATCTCTTACCATCAAGAAAAGTAAAAACATCCTTTTGATAAAAGTTATATTGAGGCCCTGATAATAATTGAGCATTTTTTTTAATTAAACTAAATGTCCGATAGTGACTTTCTACAAATGTGATAGATTTTGCACCTCTACTTGCAGCCTCAAAACCAAAAATTCCTGACCCAGAAAAAAGATCTAATACTGTTTCATAATTAAAAGGACTAAGAGTATCAAAAATACTTTTTCTAACTCTAGATTTGGTTGGCCTGTAAGGTAACTTCTGACTGGTTTTTATATTTCGACCTCCAAACTTTCCAGCCAGTATATTCATTTAATCTTCCAGAACAGAGATATAAAAGCCAGCTCTTGGATTAGGCTGATCAGATTTATTGAATAGAATAAATTTTCTTAAAAGGATAGAATCATTCACATTTGAAATAATTGCACTTGCTTGCAATATATCTGCTTTTCCTTTTACCCATATTAATAACGGACCATAGATCTGATTTTTAGTAAAAACTTGTTCAAAATATTTGATATTGTAATCTGTAAGTGTGGTATCCATCTGAACCATAAGATCTATCTTTGATAATTCACCTGGAGCTGGAGTGATATCTAACTCTGGTAACTCAAAGCTATAATACCATAAAAATATAGTGCTATCCTTACCCGTTGCCTCTACTGAAAATGAAGTGGGTTCGAAGCCAAGAATATTCTCAATATTTGGATTGGTTCCACTTAAATACTCTAGACTCAAAAATGATTTAGTAATTGTTAAAGCATTATACCTATTTAGATCAGTCTCGGTTAAAAGTTTTATTACTGAAGAAGATATAGTCCGTGATTGTCGTATCAGATCTATAGGTGGTTTTTTAGATGCTGCTAAAATAGACGTCGCATCATCAATACCAGAACGCTGAATAGAGAAACCTTGAACATTATTAAAAATAGAATTGTTTAGTTTATCCTGTAATTTTAAATAATTGAATCCTATGAACCCAACAACAATGATCAAAATAGCTAATGAGATTCCCATAGGTGTAGGCTTTGCGAGGTCACGTTTCAATGGCTCCTGAATTTCTGTTTGTACTATGGGTTCATCTTCTTCTTCGATGCCTTTTTCTATTTCTACTGGATCAACAACCTCTATATCTGGGATGACTTTGGTAAAGAAAAAGTCTGTTATTCCTGACTCGTGAAAAAAATTGAATGAGTGATCTAGGGCAATACTAGATACCAATTGAGATAGTATATTAGCTTCGTAGTAAGGCAATTTTTCAGTATTCTGTGCCACTTTCATACCTTCAAAAGGAGTACTAAGTCTGAAATCAGATAATTCCCATGCTGTTTTGGCCTGCCTACCAAGTTTTTGTGGACAAAATACAGGGATATCATCTAGGTCAGATGTTTCTAAACCAAGTGCTGCCAATGTAATATCATTAGATGAATCCGTGGTTGATGCAACTTTAGCTATACCTCCTGAGAATGTAACTGTACCCATTCCAAAACTATTATTCTGTACCTTCATAAAAGAATATTTATTTCCCACTCTTTGAATAACAGCTGCTTCAGACATACCTGACCCATCAAGGTACATTGAGCTTACTGGCCCCATCCAATGTGTGTTACCACCCATTTCAGTGATAGATAACTTTAAAGTACGGACCAGTGCCCTTGATACAGTGCATACATGTATATTTTTTTCCGCTGGATAGTATACCTGACCAAAAATATATACGGATTGATCTTTTGAACGCCTCTTTTGAGTATCAAGCCATTTAATATATTCTAAATGATCATCTCTAGATAGATCGTTCTCCATTTCAACGATCGAATGATCAACAAATGAATCCGGGAGTCCAATTACAACGTCTTGTCCTGCAAACGAATTCACTTCTTTTGCCTTACGCAATGCAGAAGCTAATATTGTATTTAATCCAGCTTCATCATGCAGTATTGAGATGATGGGCTCTGTAAATTGAATCTGTGTAACATCATCTAATGAAGTGGCACCATCGGTATCATTTTGCCAATTTCCTGTTAAAAGGAAGTTATCTGATATAACTAAGCCAACCATATGAGGTCAACCTATTCCCAACTTTTTCTACCGCCTTTTATAACCCCGTGATTCGTTGCCTTAAAAGAGAATATGATATAATGTGATTCAACAACTGGCTCTTGAATAGGGCTAGAAATCATTAAATCAATGCCATCATCAATGATATCTATAACATACTCATCATTGGTTAATGGGCAGTAATATGTAGAGGAATCAGGTATATATGTTTTATAGTATTCTATCGCTTCAACCCTTTCCAAAGGTTCTTCTCTTGTTATACCAATAAAATTATCATTTTCCTCATAACTAGAAAGATCTTTTTTACGGATGAAGCTTGTATCATTTCTGCCTAGATCTTCTGAAAATACTACGATTTGAAGAGTTGTATCCTGAATAGTATCTTTTCGAAAACTCTTTATACCAAATGTCGTATCATATTCAAATCCAAAGGACTCATCCACATCAACAAAAAATTCTTTCCCTGATAACCTTACACGCTGTTCACCTAAATAAAGTGAATCTGCAACAGTTGAGTCTCTTGCTGCATTGACAACTAATAATGCCTCTAAAAAGTTTGGATTATATTCACCGGTCAGTCTAGAGTAGAATGATTCTATATCATATGCATTTTGCATCC
This sequence comes from uncultured bacterium, assembly GCA_964404235.1. Lineage (GTDB taxonomy): Bacteria > Fidelibacterota > Marinisomatia > Marinisomatales > UBA1611 > CACEUX01. Next base: position 6,143 of record CAYOJL010000073.1, read on the forward strand.
TGTAACGGCTTTCTTTTTCGTAATATGTCTCTTCTTCCCATATAGCCACCGGGACATAAATCACAACGACAAGAAAAAATAATGCTAAAATTATTACTACTTCGAGTATATCTGTTTTATTCTGTTGTGTTAGTTGCATGTTGATCCAATCATATTCTATCTATATTATGTGTTAATATTAATAATTTCTATTGTTGGTGTATACTTCTTTTATATTCAGACTTGTCATAGTATTCATCATCTATTGCAATTTATGGTATAAGGATAATTATAGATCTATTTTTGTAAATGGTTTTTGGATCGGTTTCAAACTCTTTTCTAATGACTCTATAGTTCTTTTTGCTTCTCTTGATAGTTTTTTAGGAGTATCTAATTGAATTTTAACTAATTGGTCTCCATTGGCTTTTGTACGCATTCGTGGAAATCCTTTTCCTCTCATTCTCAATACCTGGCCAGATTGGATACCCGCAGGTATCTTTAATCCAGCTTTACCACCTACTGTTGGAATTTCAACTTTACCGCCTAAAACGGCTGTAGGATAAGAAATATTTACTTCTAATAGGACATGCTCTCCATCTCTAACAAAATATGGATGCTCTTCTTCTTCAAACATAACAATAAGGTCACCGGGGTTCCCTGACACGTCTTCATTACCCTGTCCATTGAGGGTCATATAATTTCCTTCTTCGACTCCAGCAGGTACTTTGATCATTATTGTTTCTTCTTTTTTTATCATGCCATCAGGTCCAGCTCCAGGAGGGCGATTGCCTATTCTCTTACCTGAACCTTCGCAATGAGGACAAAGGGAAGCTGACCTCATCTGGCCAAGAATTGTATTCTGGACTGTTGTCACTTGTCCCTGACCATGACAAGTAGGGCAAGTGACCAATTCAGCACCCTCGGCTAACACAGAGCGTTTTATCTTAATCTTTTTCTCAATACCTTTTGCAATCTCTTCAAAAGATATCTTGAGTTTTATTCGAATATCGCTTCCACGGCCTCTTCGCCTTCCACCTCTTGATGACCCTCCAAAAAAACTTTCAAATGGACTTCCACCAAAAATGTCTCCAAATTGAGAGAATATATCATCCATACTCATGTGGATACCACCACCGAAACCACCCTGCCCTGCATTATCTCCCATTCCTACCCCTGCATGTCCAAACTGATCATACCTAGAACGCTTTTGTTGATCACTAAGTACTGCATATGCTTCAGCAGCTTCTTTGAACTTCTTTTCTGCTTCTTTATCATCAGGGTTTTTATCAGGATGATATTTTAAAGCAAGCTTCCGATAGGCCTTTTTTATTTCATCTTGCCCTGCCTGCTTGGAAACACCAATTATTTCATATAGATCTTTCACTTTTTATTTACGATCACTTTTGCGTGTCTTATAACCTTATCTCTATAAGTATAGCCTTTTTCAAAAACATCAAGAATAATATCGTCTTCATATTTATCATTGGATTGAGTAAGCATCGCATCATGAATATCAGGATCCATTTTATCACCTAGCTCAGCAAATGGTTCAATATTCAATTTTTCAAAATATTTAGTTATTTTAGTTTGCACTAGACCAATCCCATCTAATAAAGACTCATTTGAAGCATCTTCAGAATCGATCATTCTTTTCAGGTCATCGATAATCGGTAAGAATCCAATGATAACATTCTCGCCATCATACTGCAGCAATCTAGATATCTCTTCAGATTTTCTTCTTCGAAAATTATCGAATTCTGCTTTAAGGCGTATATGCCTGTCTTGGAGTTCATTATACTTCTGTTCAAAATTATTTTCATCCTTTTTACTCGCTGATCTAGGCTTACCTTTTTTTACCTTTGCTTTAGGTTTATTTTTAGGAGAATTATCTTTTGTTTTTGGCACACTGCCCCCAAATAGTAATTATTTTTTTAAAAATTAGCGCGTGAATTTAAGAGTATCTTTTGTACTCTACCAAGAGACTGAAAGAGCCTATTTTAAAAAACTAGAGGCAGCACGATAACTACCCACGATCGTAATGACCACGACCATTAAAAAGAGCCAGAACCATACTAGTGGATCAAAACTGATCTTCAAACCTAATGAAGAAAAATTACTGACTACATAATTCAACGCTTCCACTGTAATAAACAAAGCTGGAAAAACCAAGATTACTGATATCAGACCAATCAAGGTTCCTTCAATTATAAAAGGTAGTTTTATAAAAGTTCTAGTAGCTCCAATTAGCTGAAGTGTCTTAATAAGATCACGTCTTGAATAAACAGATAACTTGATAGTATTATATATAATAAGAACTGTCACCAGTACAATAATACCTGAAAGATAAGGGAATCTATCAATTACTCTTTTATAATTCCTTTCTATCTTACTGATAAGATTCCCCTGGTATCTAATTTCTTCAACTTGTCCGATGGCCCGTATTTGTTTGATGATAGGTTCAACTCTAAGTGGGTCACGACGATTTCTATCCATATTGACCACAGCACTAACAGGTAAAGGATTATAGCCTAAGAGATCAACAATATTTTCTCCAAATTGATCTTTGAAAATACGTACAGCATCTTCTTTCTCAATAATAGTTGCATTTCGCACACCTTCTATTTGTTTTATCCTATGTATCATTCCAACCGCTTCTTCATTGGAAACACCCTGTTTAAAGAATACTTCTATTTTATATTTTGATCGAAGGTAGTGTAATAGTTTATGAGTATTATTACCTGCAGTCGCCATCAGACCAACAATGTAAAGAGCAATAAATAAAGAAAATATTGCCGTCACAGTGGTCATTTTATGACGCCAGGTATTTTTTATTCCTTCTGTCAATAGATAAAGAAATTTATCCATTATCTTATCCTTAGTACCCCGTCCTTTAATTCATAGATAGGACGCCCTCTACCTTTTATCAGATTATAATTATGGGAAGCCATCAAAATGGTTGTACCCATCTCATGAATAGTCTCAAGAAGGCGTACCAATTCAAAAGAAGCAACAGGATCAAGATTCCCGGTTGGTTCATCAGCAAGTAAAATATCTGGTTCTTTTATGATAGCTCTTGCCAAACATGCCCTTTGCTGTTCACCACCAGATAGCTCATTAGGAAGATGTTTTTCTTTTTTATCTAGTCCCACTAATTCTAGTGCTTCTTCTACTCTTGCTGGTATATCCCCACTTCTAAAACCAAGTACATGTAGAGGTAATGCAATATTGTCAAATAGGTTTCTATCACCAAGCAGTTTATAATCTTGAAATACCATACCGACCGATTTACGAGCCTTAGCAATTTTTTTATGGGACATTTTGTTAGATAGATGACCATTGACCTTTACTAGACCTGTATCTGGTAGAAGATCAAAATAGATCAGTCGCATTAATGTGGTCTTTCCAGAGCCAGTAGGACCTATCAAAAAAGTAAAATCACCATCATCTATGGTCATATTCAAATTATTTACACCATAGCCTTTGCTGTGGGCATAAGATACATTTTGGAATTCAATCATTAAATATTCATCTATTAATACAGGCTCTGAAAATAGTGAAGATCACTGCTTAATTAATGGATTTTCTTTTGTAAAACTTATTCTGCTATATGAATTATATTCACCGCAATTGTTTTAATATATTTTAATGTCTTAGATAAAAATAAGTTTAAAAAATGCAACTTTCTATCATTCTAGACTGTGTTATCGTTTTTATTTCCATAATAATGTTATGGAAAGGTGCAGACTGGTTAGTTGATTCTGCAGCTGAGATAGCACATACTTTAAAGATCTCTGATCTGGTAGTCGGTCTTACAGTTGTTGCTTTTGGTACATCAGCGCCTGAATTTGCAGTGACCATAAGTGCAGCCATTACTAAACAGACCGATATATCGATTGGTAACGTAATAGGTTCAAATATCTTCAATCTAGGCTTTATCTTAGGTGGGACAGCAATGATACGTCCTATAGTGACCCAGAAAAAAATGTTTGAACGCGATGGTCTGTTTTTGCTTGCAACAACGGCTTTGATATTCTTTTTATTCTTTGGTTTTAATGGATGGGATCCTAGTGATTCATATACTAACTATGAAGGAATGTTACTTTTCGCGTTACTGATCGGTTATGTTACCTTTTTATTCATCAAAAAAGATCCTCCTGAAGAAGTACACCCTCATTCAGCAAATCTAATATCCTATGTATTTTTCTTTGTAGGATTGGTTATGATCGTGGTGGGCGGCCATCTTATGGTACAACATGCTTCTAATGTTGCAAGATATATGGGAGTATCGGATTGGGTTATTGCTGTTACTATAGTTGCGGCAGGAACATCAGCACCTGAGTTTGCAACATCTGTTACGGCGGCAATAAAAGGCCGTCATGGTATAGCTGTTGGAAACTTGATAGGTAGCGACCTTTTTAACCTACTTGGAGTACTAGGACTGGCGGGCATAATAAATCCAGCAATGATATCAGAAGATATATTCGGCAGTGTCTTTCTTCTAGTATTAATGGTTGGTTTAACCTTATTTATGATACGTACTAACTGGACGATAAGTCGGGCTGAGGGGACCATACTTGTTACCATCAATTTAATAAGATGGTATTTTGATTTTGCTAGTTAACTATAAAGCTTGTGGTGATCTATAAATTCCCAAACGGGAAGCGTCACCATATATCTGATCGTTTTATTCTCTACCCAACGTTTTCTTATATTAGTAGAAGAGATCTCAAATCTAGGAATATTTGCGAAATG
>CAYOJL010000074.1:0-7877 GCA_964404235.1 uncultured bacterium
AATCATCCCACAAACAAAAAACCATTCTGAGTTGGTCCCCATTTGGTCCCCAATCCAAAATAGCCCCAAAAAATTACCCTATAAATCAATAAAAAAAGCCCCAGTAAAATGGGGCTTTTCTCCTCGACAAAAGTCTGATTGTGCCAAAGGTCGGACTCGAACCGACACGGGAGTTATCCCACATGCCCCTCAAGCATGCGTGTCTACCAATTCCACCACTTCGGCTAAAATATTAGTTATTTCCATCAAGATCAAGAGTACCTTGATCTTCGGTAGGAATTATGTCGGTAGCAGGAATATCAGGTCTATTCTCCGCTGCCTGTTTTACTAATGAAGTTGATTCAGTATCAGAAGGGCCACTTAAAACACTAATAATAACAGCTAATGTTAGGAATAAGGTTGCAAGCCACGTTGTTATCCTACTTAGTACATTACCTGCATTTTGCCCACCAAGCACAGAGCTTGCAGCATTACCACCAAATGTACCTGATAGACCACCACCTTGGCTAGCTTGCATTAATACCACGGCAATAAGTAATAGACTTACTATTGTATGAATTACTATTAAAAATCCTGTCATAATTTTTTCTCCTGAACCATATCAATGGTTCGTGCTATAGATGTAAAAGAATCCAGATCGAGGCTTGCACCACCAATAAGAAAACCATCAACGCCTGGTACCTTTATTAGATCCTCTGCATTTCCCGAATTTACTGAGCCACCATATAAGATGTGAATGTCATCATTGTTACCTAAAATATCTCGAATAACATTATGTGCTGATCTTACTTGTTCATTATCTGCAGTCATACCTGTACCAATCGCCCAGACCGGCTCATATGCAATGATACAATCTTCAAAAGAATCGATACTATCAAAACCTTTTTCTAATTGTTCACGCAGGATCTGCTCTGTTTGATCTGTCTTTCTTTGTTCAATTGTCTCACCGATACATAATATGGGGCTTAATCCTTTATCTAAAGTAGCTTTCAACTTTTTATTGACCCATTCATTTGACTCCCCAAATATGTGTCGCCTTTCAGAATGACCAATTATCACATATTTTGCACCGCATCCTTTTATCATTGATACGGAGATCTCACCTGTAAATGCACCATTAGCTTCCCAATGACAATTCTGAGCTGCACTATAAAAAGGTGGCTTAACTTTCATTTCAAAGAGCCCCGTAAACGGCGGCGCAAAAATAATGGATACATGTTTGATATCCAAAAGTAAATTCTGTACTTCATCGACGAAAGAGAACCCATCTAAGGGGTCTTTATTCATCTTCCAATTTCCTGCAACTATAGGTCTTCTGACCATAATTATTTCTCTAATACTCTTAAAGCGGGTAGTTGATTCCCACTTAATAGCTCCAATGATGCACCACCGCCAGTAGATACATGCGACATATCTTTTATTAAACCAAATGATTCTAGTGCAGCAGCAGTATCTCCACCACCAACAATAACTTTTGACCCATTGCTAATACAACTAACCAAATGAATTGCCATTTCTCTAGTTCCTAATTCAAAATCTTTTATTTCAAATACACCCATTGGACCATTCCATAAAATGGTCTTTGAATTACCCAGTATACTATTAAACATATTTATTGATTCAGGACCAATATCTAAACCCATAAGATCTTCTGGTATATCTTTTGTTAAATAGGTTCCTTTTTCTATTGGTTCTTCAGGTGACTTGCCACATATAACATCAATCGGAAGACTAAGTTTAACACCTTTTACCCTAGCTTTATTGATGAAACTTCTGGCAGTATCCAACATCGTTTCATCTACCAATGAACCTCCCACAGACCTACCCTTGGCCTTAAGAAATGTAAATGCCATCCCACCACCGATAATAATATGATCAGCATTATTTAAAAAATTATCAATAAGCTTTAATTTGGTACCAATCTTTGCCCCACCAAGAACAAGAGTTAATGGCCGTTTAGGATTATTCATTAATCGAACGAGATAATTAAGTTCCTTGTCCATTAACCAGCCAATTCCGGCATTCTTAAAAAAAGGAACCACACCTACGTTAGATGCATGCGAACGATGAGCCGTACCAAATGCATCATTAATATATACATGACCGTGCCTTGCCAACTGTGATGAAAATTCAGTATCATTATTCTCTTCTCCTTTATAGAACCTTAGATTTTCTAAGAGATGTATTTCTCCTGGTTTAAGGCTTATAGATGTATCTATTGCATCCGTTGAAACACTATCCTCAGAAAATTTAATTGGCATTTCTAATAGTCCTGCTAATTCTTCACCAACAGGAATCAAACTTAGAGAACTATCCTTTCTTCCTTTTGGCCTTCCCAAATGAGACATTAGAACAACTGAAGCACCAGCTTCAATACAGGTCTTTATAGTAGGGAGCGAAGCTTTTATGCGAAAATTGTTGGTGACAACCTCACCTTTCATTGGGACATTGAAATCTGTACGAATTAATATATTCTTACCCTTGAGGTTAAATGCTTGGAGTGTTCTTATCATTATATGATCAATTTAGGATGGTAAGTAAAACTATAAGGAAGAAATCCGCCAGAATAAAAAGTACATATCTTATCAAAAAAGCCATTAGATGCATTGGAAATTAAATTGAAATACTTTTCAATACCAAAGTCCTTTAGAAGAATATTCTTTTATCTAAACTCCCTGTTTAACTTCTTGTATGGCTGATTTTTTCGTTGGCAATAAAACAAAGATAGATTTTCAGGATCTTATGCCCCATAGGATCCATGAGATCCTTTTGGTTGCTAGTCCATATGACGCATTTATTTTAGAGGAAGATGGTCATCTTACCGAACAGATACTTACCGAATATATTGGTATGAATTTTAATTATGCACCAAGGGTAACAAGAGTGTCAACTGGCCAAGAAGCTATTAAGATAATAACCAAGAAAAAATTTGATCTTGTAATAGTGATGCTGCGTATTGAGGATCAAGATCCCATTTCTTTAGGAAAAGCGATAAAAAATAAATTTCCAAAAAAACCAGTTATCCTTTTATCATTTGATGAAACAGAGCTTAAACAATTACCTAATATTATTACTCCAAAATCTATTAATAGAGTATTTATATGGTCTGGTGATGCAAGTGTTTTCCCTGCCATCATTAAATATATTGAAGATAGAAAAAATGCCAAACAGGATATTTTGAATGGTGATGTTAGATCAATTTTGCTTATAGAAGATTCACCAAGGATGTATTCAATATTACTTCCTTTGATCTATAAAGAAATAATGTATCAGATAAAGAATCTTGTCAATAGAAGTCTGAGCCAATCTCAGCGTTTACTTCATCTAAGGGCTAGACCTAAAATTCTTCTTACTCCAAATTATGAAACTGCTCAAAAATTCTTTAAACAGTATAAGGATAATATGATCGGTGTCATATCAGATGTAAGATTTCCTAAGAAAGGTGTAAAGTATTCTAAAGCAGGTTTTGAATTTGCCAAATGGGCACGGAATATAGACCCATCAATACCATTTCTTTTACAATCGACTGAACAGAAAAACGAAAGTATGGCAAATGATGTTAAAGCGAGTTTTCTTCATAAAAACTCACCAAAATTATTAAATGACCTAAGAAGTTTTATGATCGATAATTTTGGTTTTGGAGACTTCATATTCCGATTACCAAATAATGAGGAAGTATCCAAAGCAACAACAGTTGATGAGTTTATCCAAGGGATAGAAAATATTCCGGAGGATTCACTTCTCTTTCACGCTGAAAGCCATCATTTTTCTAATTGGCTTGCTGCTAGAACAGAATTTGGGCTCGCATCAAAGCTGCGCCCAGTCTATGCAAACCAATTTAAAAACGGTGAATCATTACGCTCATATTTGCTTGATCGACTTAATTCTGAGAATGAAGATTCTAAAGCACGTGTATTAGATTACACTTCCGCCCGATTTAACAGAGAAAAATCTGACTTTTTTAGACTTTGTGGTGGATCTTTAGGAGGAAAAGCAAGAGGGCTAGGGTTTGCAAGATCTATGCTTAAAAGCTCTAGGATCCAGAAAAAATTCAGTGATATAAATATTCGTGTACCTAAATGCGCTGTTATTGGGACTGATGAATTCGATAGATTCATGAAAGACAATGATCTATGGGAATTAGCGCTTGGAGATATCAATGATGATGATCTAGTAAAAAAGTTCATTAAAGCTCGTCTTTCTATTGATCTTATCTTGAGGCTTGAATCATTTATTAAAGAAAATAAGTATCCCCTAGCTGTACGTTCTTCGAGTTTACTTGAAGACTCACAATACCAGCCACTTGCAGGAACATATGAGACCTATATGCTTTCAAATAACTCTCGGTCTGATAAAAAAAGATTAAAAGAACTCACTATAGCGATCAAAAAAGTATTTGCATCTACTTTTAAAGGAGAAGCAAGGACACTGTTAAATAATACAGCACATCGGATCGAAGAGGAAAAAATGGCGATCCTCATTCAAGAAATAGTAGGACAACCTTATAGATCTCATCGATTCTATCCAACTTTCAGTGGATTACTTCAGAGTGTTAATTACTACCCCGTATCGTATATGCAAAGGAATGAAGGTGTCGCATATCTAGCACTGGGTTTTGGTCGTACAATTGTAGATGGAGAAAAATGCCTTAGGATCTCACCAGAATATCCTACTATCTTACCTCAATTTTACTCAACAAGATCTACTCAAGAGAATACACAGAACCAGTTCTATGCTCTACCCCTGAAAGCAAAGGATCAAGTTGGCTCCTCCGACCTCTTGTCTTATAATCTAAAAGATGCAGAAGAAGATGGTTCATTAAAATGGATAGGTAGTGTTATTTCACGTGAGGATAATACTATTAGAGATTCCTTATCAACATCAGGGACTAGAGTTGTTTCATTTGCACCTATATTAAAATGGGATACCATCCCTCTTGCTTCATTAGCAAAAGAAATGCTTTCTATAGGTAAAAAGGCCCTTGGGTGCCCTGTTGAGATCGAATTTGCTGTAAATATATCAAAAGACGTTAAACCTGAATTTTGCCTCTTACAGATAAAACCTATCGTTCTTACTGGAATTCAAAAAATAGTAGAAGATAAGAAACCTGAATCGAAGAAAATATTATGCAAGAGTGATATTACTCTCGGGGATGGAAAAATTGAGAACATCAAAGATCTGATAGTTGTGCGCAGAGATTCATTTGACCCTAGTAAAACAACTGAGATCGCTAAAGAGGTATCCAGATTAAATAAAAAGTTTAAAAATGATCAACAATATATTATTTGCGGACCTGGAAGATGGGGATCGGCTGACCCATGGTTAGGCATACCTGTTCAATGGCGACAGATATCAAAAGCAAAGGCGATCATTGAGCTTGGGCTTAAAGAATTACCTATCGATCCGTCATTTGGGAGCCATTTCTTTCAAAATATCACGAGTTTACATGTAGCTTATATCACTATTGATCCAAAAAATAAAAGTGATCAATTGAACTTGAAGTGGATACCTGATGCTTCACTCGTCGAATCAGCCAAATATATAGATTGGTATCATTTTGAAAGACCTCTCACCATAACTCTTGATGGCACTACGGGAAAGGGAATTATCTATCAACCCCAGGAAATGAAAAAAGAGTCCATGGATGAGAAAGAATCTAGTGGGATATAGTTGATCCTTTAGGGTTACTAAGAAAGATGTTAGTTATACAACCCCTTGATCAAGCATAGCATCCGCTACTTTTATAAATCCAGCGATATTTGCTCCTTTAACATAATTTACTGAGCCATTATCCCCTCCATGATCGACACACGCTTCATGAATATTTTTCATGATACTATGAAGTTTAGTATCCACTTCTTCCCTGCTCCAGTTTATACGCATGCTATTTTGACTCATCTCAAGACCACTAGTAGCAACTCCTCCAGCATTGGCTGCTTTTCCTGGTCCAAATAAGATATCACCTTCTACAAACGTATTAACCGCATCAGGGTCTGATGGCATATTAGCACCTTCAGACACAGCTTTACAGCCATTTGCAATAAGGGTCTTTGCGTCATCACCACTGATCTCATTTTGCGTTGCACAAGGAAGGGCAATATCACATGTAATGTCCCAAGGTCTCTTTCCTTCATGGTAATCGACATTGAATTCATCAGCATACTCTTTAATGCGACCACGTCTATTATTTTTTAGGTCCATTACCCAATTTAGTTTATCTGCATCAATCCCATTCTGATCATGGATAGTACCTGATGAATCAGAGAGAGTAATGACCTTTGCGCCTAATTCTGTGGCTTTCTCAGTTGCATATTGTGCAACATTACCTGAACCAGATACAGCAACCTGTTTCCCATCAAAACTGTCACCAGCCTTTTTAAGCATTTCTTCAGCAAAATAAACACAACCATACCCAGTTGCCTCAGGACGGATCAAAGAGCCACCCCAATTGAGTCCTTTACCTGTTAAAACACCAGTAAATTCATTTCTTATTCTTTTATATTGTCCAAATAAATATCCGATCTCTCTTCCACCCACACCAATATCTCCAGCAGGGACATCTGTATCTGGACCGATATGTCGGTATAGCTCTGTCATGAAACTCTGACAGAAACTCATGACCTCATTATCTGATTTTCCTTTTGGGTCAAAATCAGAGCCACCTTTACCTCCTCCCATTGGGAGTGTGGTCAGACTATTTTTAAATACCTGTTCAAAACCTAAGAATTTTAATATTGATAGATTAACTGAAGGATGAAATCGGAGGCCTCCCTTATAAGGTCCAATAGCAGAATTGAACTCAACACGAAATCCACGATTCACTTCTACTTCCCCTCTATCATTTCTCCAGGGAACCCTGAATTGTATCACTCTTTCTGGCTCAACGATCCTATCCAGTACTTTTGCATGCAAATAGTGCGGATTATCCTGTAGAAAATCCCATAAAGATTCAACAACTTCATGTACAGCCTGATGAAACTCATTTTCACCTGCATTCTTAGAATGCACGGTATCCATAAATTGATCAATACTTGAGTACATTATTCTCCCCTAATTGTAAATATTTTCACTGAAAATTACAGGAATCTGAAACGATAAAAAGCAAAATTTAGATCATGTTTTCCCGTTGGTTTTGAATAGATCAGCTATCTAAGTTCCCAAGCTTTTTTATAGTTATAATGGCGGAGTAGCTCAGCTGGTTAGAGCACCGGAATCATAATCCGGGTGTCGGGGGTTCGAGTCCCTCCTCCGCTACAATCGATCTTTTGATGAAAACCCACTACTTTTAGTGGGTTTTTTATTATGTGATTTAATATGGGAATTATTTCAATAAGATCATTTTTTGAACATCAATACTGGTACCATCATTCAATACAGCAAAGTAAACACCAGATGCAACCGGCATTCCCTGATCATCTAAGCTCTGCCAACGGATCTCATGATGACCAATATCCATCCAACCATTAAAAACATTAGCTACTTCCTGACCCAACATATTCACTATGGTCAAGTTTACTCTACGGGGTTCAGGTATACCAAAACGGATCGTCGTGATAGGATTGAAAGGGTTCGGGTAGTTTCCCTTTATGGAAGTTTCTTCAGGCAGCTCAGATAAGATATCATTGGCCGCTAATACGACCGAAGCCGGGTCACCTGCAATGATCTTTAGCTGGCGATCATATCGTGAGTCCAGATGACCAATGACAAATTGATCGATTGATACCATATCCACTAAAGAACGGGTATTTAGATCCAGCAACTGCACTGAAAGACCTGCTGGTAGGATTTGCTCATGATGCCAAGAAAAAGTTATAATACTTTCCACAGTAGTATTCCTGATACGGGTATCCCAGAGTTTAAGTTCACCATCCAACGCA
>CAYOJL010000074.1:7887-8515 GCA_964404235.1 uncultured bacterium
CAGATGTGAAAAAGTGCGTTTGTTCCTCATCCGGTATCTAGAAAAATAGAGACAAATAATTTTCAGGTGCCCTAATCTCAGGGTTATCACGCCAGTCCAATTCATCATTGGCTCCTGAAAGCGCACCGATCGTATTAAATCTGTCCTGATATTCTTCCCCTCTTGCCTGGAGTGTCATTAGCCAACCTTCTTCATCATCAAATGTCCTAGCCACCAGGCGAGCGGTATCGCATGCAATTGGATCTAGACTAATATTCAGATCATTGGATGTGCGATTGTAGACCGCATATCCATTCCAAGGATCCAGCTCTGAAACCACACTACTCCATTCCTCAGATTCAACACCATATGTGATCGGACCATAGAATTGAACTGGGTCCAAGGACAACGGCAAGGAGAAAGGATAGGGGGATCCGATCAGGTTCCATCCAGGTCTGATGGTCAGATCAGTGCCACACATACTACCCGTCATTCCTGCAGGAGCAGATATTGATAAGTTGTTCTCTACTCGCTGGTAGAGCCAGTAGGAATCACCTGGTATGAATTGTTTCGGATCATCATTGAATGAACTTGCGCTTTCATTGTATTCAAACAACCGCCATGTATGGTCATCCTCTGAGCCCAATTC
>CAYOJL010000074.1:8525-10489 GCA_964404235.1 uncultured bacterium
GACCTGCGATACACCATTATCATCTAAAACAGCAGGTATAGAAAGCAGACGCCACTTGTCTATGGGCAGACCGCTGGGATATGAACTACTTATTAAAGAGTTGGTGGTGAGACTATCGCTATCGAATCTAATTTCAATACAAAATATATCGCTGGTGGAACTGAAGCCTACTATGTTCTGAACTACAATAAAATATAATAACCCATCCATGGTCACCTCACTGGCTGGTATGGTCCCCATGTAACTGCCTGCATTACTAGGCATCATGGGAACAGATGTATACTCGCTGCATCCTTGCTGATAATATAAGGTGACAACATCAATATCATTCTCATCTGATATGACTACTGTAATATCTAGCTCTTCCCCATCTTCAGGGTTATCATCAATCTGGATATCTCCAATTTCTGGAGTAGAACAAGCTCCTCCAAATGCTACCCCATTATCAATATTACCATTATCAGAGTTCCAATTGGTCGTAGCATAATCAACATCTTCTGCATTTACTTCAATACAAACAAGGGAATTATCCGTAGCATCAAATGTGGTCAACTGATCAGTGACACCATTTTTCATATTCAAGTTAGTCAATTGATTCCCATAGCAACTCAGAGACGTTAAGGACGTATTAGCACTCACATCCAAAGAGGTTAATGCATTTTCACCACAGGATAATTCGGTCAAGTTCGTATTGCTACTCACTTCAAGAGCCATCAATTGATTAAATTGGGAGTTCAGTAATGTTAAACCTGTGTTATTACTAACATCTAGAGAATCCAATTGATTCCCATAGCAACTCAAAGATGTTAAGGACGTATTAGCACTCACATCCAAAGAGGTTAATGTATTTTCACTACAGGATAATTCGGCTAGGTTCGTGTTGCTGCTTACTTCAAGAGTCGTCAATTGATTACTATAGCAAGATAGGTATTTTAAAGCAGTATTAGTACTTATATCTAATGCCGTCAGTTGATTTTGATCACAACTAAGGGTATCTAAAGCAATAAAATCTTCAATACCACTTAGATCGCTGATCTCTTTTTGGCCTACATCCAAGGACGTAACACTGCTGATGTTCGCTGTTAGAACATAATCGTCCAGAATATCATCATATTCAAGATCAATCAGCGCTTGTTCAAAATTGTCATCGGGAACGTATGTATATCCTTCTGTATCACAGAGCACACTGAATTCTACCCCTTCATCGATATTACCGTTTGCGTAGGTCCAGTTCTCTGTAGCATAGTCAACATCTTCTACATTCACGTCAATACAATCTAGGGAATTATCCGTAGCATCGAATGTGGTCAACTGAACGGTGACACCATTTTTCATATTCAAGTTGGTCAATTCATTCCCATAGCAACTCAGAGACGTTAAGGCGGTATTAGCTCTCACATCCAGAGATGTCAATTGACTAAGCTGGCAATTCAATAATGTTAAACCTGTGTTATTACTCACATCTAGAGACGTCAATTCATTCCCATAGCAACTCAGAAACGTTAAGGCCGTATAAGTACTCACATCCAGAGACGTCATTTGATTTGCAGGGCACCGTATATAGGTGAGCGCTGTATTATTGCTCACATCCAAATCAGTTATTGGATTGTAACCGCAGGATAAGTTGGTTAAGACTGTATGAGTACTCAGATCCAAAACAGTCAATTGATTTAGTTCGCAGTTCTGGTATGTTAATCCTGTATTATTGCTTAAATCCAAGGCAGTCAATGGATTGTCACCACAAGATAGGTTAGTCAAGGCTGTATTATTGCTTAGATCTAGGCTGGTCAAATTATTATTATAGCAAGATAGATTGGTTAATGCCGTATTATTGCTTAGATCTAGGCTGGCCAAATTATTATTATAGCAAGACAGGTTGGTTAATGATAAGAAATCTTGAAGTCCAGTCATATCACTGATATCTCTAGTAAATATATTTAAGCTGGTAACACTATTGATACTAT
>CAYOJL010000075.1:0-10429 GCA_964404235.1 uncultured bacterium
ACAATAGAAACCGCCTCTGAGGTTGGTGGGGATTACTATGACTATTTTCCACAAAAAGATAAGAAAAGCCTTTATGTTGTTGTTGGCGACGCAACAGGACATGGGATGACTGCGGGCATGATGGTGTCTATTACAAAGGCTGGCCTCTACGGAATTCCATCAATACCACCCAATGATATAGCAAGAAGGTTAAATAGGGTGATTAAAAATATAGACCTTGGCTGGAACCGGATGGCGTTTAACATGGCCAGGTTTTGGGAGAACAAAGTAGAATTTACCTCTGCTGCTATGCCACCAGTTTATCATTATCATAGCAATACGGGAGAAGTTGATGAAGTGCTTTTAGGGGGACTGCCCCTTGGAAGTATAAAAGATGAGACCTTTGCGCTAGAAGAGCTTGACTTTAATATGGGTGACAGCCTTGTTTTTATATCAGATGGGCTACCAGAGGCAGAAAACAACCAAGGAGAAATGCTCGGTTATGAAGCGGTACACGATTGTGTTAGGGCAAATGGGAAAGAAAGTGCCGAAGAACAAAAACAAGCACTGCTCGATCTTGGCTCCGCATGGCTAGGCGAGCTTAGAAACCAAGACGACATAACAATTGTGGTTGTAAAAAAAAGTAACCCTTTGGAATAAGAATTTCAGCTCTTTAATTTCGCAATCTATCAACCTCGAGAACTATAAAAAACGAGAAAAAGTATGAACCTTACAAAACAGGCACCAAAAGTAGAACTGACCATTCCAATAATCCCAGATATGGAATTGGCTGCTACAAAAACATCAGAAGTTGTTGCTAAACACATGGGCCTAAATGAAGAACAGGCCGCAGAAATAAGCATGGCCCTTATTGAAGCCACAATCAACGCCTTCGAGCACAGCGAAAGCAAGTCTTCAAACGTTGAAATTCACTTTGTAATTCAAGGGGACACCTTAGAGATCAAGGTGACAGACCATGGAAAAGGCTTTGACAAATCAAAGGTTGCAATACCAAACATAGAAGAAAAACTCGCCTCAGACCACAAAAGAGGCTGGGGTCTTCAATTAATTCAAGAATTAATGGATACGGTTGAATTTGCATCGACAGAAGATGGAACCACCGTTACAATGACTAAGAAGAAACAATAAAAAGGATTTATAATGTCAGACTTTAGCTTACAAAAAAGAGAAGAGGGAGGTGTGGTAATTATCGAAACCACCGGATACTTAAATAATGTTGGTGGCGAGAAGATATCTGAAGTTTGTTATCAAGAGATAGATAATGGAAAAAAACACTTTCTATTAAACCTGGAAAACTCTAAGGTTGTTAATAGTATTGGTGTATCAATTTTAATTGAAATAATAGAAAAACTTCAAGACGTAGATGGGCGCCTTGGGTATTACAACCTAGCTCCAATTGTTGAAAAGACATTTAATATAATGGGCCTGACAAAATATTCTACGGTTTACCAATCAGAAGCCGACGCTCTTAGCGGAATGTCTTAGGCCAAAACCCGGCGTTGTCAGGAGGGCAAACAGACCAGCTTGAATATTACCTATCATCGCTTGATGAATTAGGGGAGATTTTAATTAACGCAGACCGGGCAAGGTCTGTCGGTGTGGGTATTTTAAGGCTCACGCTGGGTACAGTTATGGCGTCGAAAGGCGCCATTTTTTTATATAACAACAAGGAAAATCAAATTTCATTTTTGTCAAGCAGGGGATCAGAGCTAGGCGACCCCTTCAAGGCGACAAAAGCTCTCTTGTCTAGCTTGAATAAATACCGACATACCCACGTTCTTTTAAATAGAAAAGAAAGGTGGATTACTGGTCAATTTAAAAAATATGTAAACAGATCAAAAACAAAGGCAGTGTTACCTCTTTATCACCAAGATCGCCTGTTGGGTGTTTTATGCGTTGGTGAAAGGTTTATGGGAGAAAAATATTCAATAATTGATCTAAAAATTTTACAGATTATTGCAAACCACCTCACAAAAGCACTTTATAACTATCAATTAATTAATGATGTAGAAGAAAAAAAGACAGAGATAAACTTAAAGCTTCTTGAATTGGAAACCCTTTTTGATATAAGCGTGGCGATTAGTTCTGTCTTAGACATAGACGAGCTTAGTGAAGAGGTTTTGTGGCGATCCGTAGGAATTTTAAACGCATCAAAAGGACTTATGGTTTTACAAAAGGAGGGCAGTCCAATTTTGGAACCCACCGCCAACTTTAATTGGGGAGAGGACATTCCTCTTATTTCAAAAAAGCTTTCTGTTTTTAGCCAAATTAAAGAAAGCAAGAAGGGTGTTGTTTTTTCAAAAATCGATAAAAGCACAATACAAAAAAAGCTTAAAGAGGAAAACCTTATAATTGTTCCCCTGAGGGCAAAGGACAAAACACAAGGGTATATGTTGCTCTCTGATAAAGAAACAAGAAGGGGGGTAGAGCCTTTTTCTGAAGTGGACCTCGACCTTTTAACAGCTCTTTGTAATCAAGCTGCCGTTGCAATGGACAACGCGAAGCTGTTTAAAGAAATAACAAAGGAAAAACAATTCAATGAGAGCATTTTGGGTAGTATTGCCACCGGGGTAATAACACTGGACCCAATAGGAGAAATTGATTCAATAAATACAGCTGGGCTTAGCATTCTTAAAATGGACAAAGAAAGCATTGTTGGGAACCACTACATGTTTCTTTTTGAAAAAGACGAACACATTATAGAGCTTATAACCTTATCAGAGATGGAAAACGAAACAAGGTCGGATTTAAATATTAATTTAAACACGGTTTCAAAAGAAACTGTTGTTAACCTTTCCGTGGCACCTCGCCTTGACCCTGACGGTAACAAGCAGGGGCTTGTTATGGCCCTAGAGGACATATCAGCTGTGAGCAAGGTTAAAAACACATTTAAAAGATATGTTTCAAAACAAGTTGTGGATGAACTTTTGGAAGATGATGCAAAGTTAAACCTTGGGGGAGAACAGCGAAATGTCACAATTTTATTTACCGACATAAGGGGGTTTACGTCGATGTCCGAAAACATGGAGCCAGAAAGGGTTGTTTCAACCCTGAACGAATACTTTTCCGATATGATTGATATTGTGTTTAAGCACAACGGGACCCTTGACAAGATAATTGGAGATGAGCTAATGGTTCTTTATGGCGCTCCAATATCAGGGAAAAATGATACCCAGCGTGCAGTTGAAACCGCAATAGACATGCAATTAAAAATAAAGCAGATGAACAGAGAAAGAAAAAAAAGAAAAGAATTGCCAATTTTGGTTGGAGCGGGGATTAATAATGGGTTGGTGGTTTCTGGAAATATAGGCTCAAGAGATTTGATGGACTATACAGTTATTGGCGACACTGTAAACGTAGCATCTCGTCTTTGTGCTCATGCGGGCCCAGGAGAGATTTTTGTTTCTGAATCAGTATATAAAAAAACAAAAAACAAACTTTTATACTCTAAGCTTGACCCAATAAACGTAAAAGGAAAGAAAAACAAAGTCCCGGCTTTTCTTGTTCAAACAAAAAAACTAAGCTCTTAATCCACGGGGGAAAAATAAAGACCAAAAACCTTTTTAATAAAACCACCAATTTGGTATTTTTATCTTGTGACCAGCAGCAGAAAAAGACACTTTATTAAAGACTGCACCCACAGTTGATTTTTCAATGAAATTTTCCACATCCAAAACAGAACTTCAGCAAGCACTTCAAAAACTTTCAAAAGCGTCCCCCACGCGATCTACGTTGCCGATATTGGGCTGTGTACTTATTGAGTCAAAAGAGGATAAAACAACGCTTAGGTCAACAGACCTTGAGCTAACAATTCAATCCGAAATACCATCAAGCCTTGAGCAGCCGGGGGTGGCCGCGCTTCCCCTAAAAACACTTTTAGACATAACAAATGAACTACCAGAAGCAAGGCTTACAATAGCTGTTGATGAAAAACAAAGAACCACAATCGAAACAGACCTTGGTAAATATGACCTCATGGCGAAACCACCTGAAGAGTTTCCAGAAACCCCAGACCCAAAAGCCACACAGAAAATCAAGATTCCTGGGCAGATACTAAAAGACCTCATTAACACAACAATATTTGCGGTTAGCAAAGACGAGCTAAAGCCAGCCCTAACAGGTGTTTTATTTCAGCTCTCTCCCTCTGGCATTACAGCCGTATCAACCGATGGGCACAGGCTTGTAAAATATGTTCGAACCGATTATAGCTCTGATAACTATACGGGCAATTTAATTATTCCAAAAAAGTTTTTAACCTATATGGGGACCCACCTTTCTGATGAAGATGTTGAGTTGTCCGTAGCAGAAAGCCACCTTGGAGCGAGGGTGGGGAACGACCAGGTCTTGACAAGGGTTATAGAAGAAGCTTTCCCTAATTATGAAACTGTTATACCAAAAGAAAACAACAAAAAACTTAAAGTTGAAAAAGAGGTTCTACTGGGTTCTATTCGGAGAGTTGCGATATTTTCAAATAAGGCGACACACCAAGTTGCTCTGTCCCTGGGTGCAGAATCGTGTTCTATATCTACAGAAGACCCAGAAAAATCTTCTAAGGCACAAGAGTCAATTAGCGCAGAGTATGAGGGGGAGTCCATAACCATTGGCTATAACGCAGAATACTTAAAAGATGTTGTCGCCCACACACCAGGGGACATGGTTTTAATAGATTTAAACACACCTGTTAGCGCTGCCCTCTTTAGCTCTGTCAACCCAGAAGAGCACACAGATACAACAATGTTGCTTATGCCCATTCGACTCAACGATTAATAATCGACCCCTTGTTTATTCTTGTCTATTACGGCTCTCTCCCTCTCTTCTTTTCGAAACCACAAACAGAAAGAAATTGACTTCTGTAAAGGGCTTACTGTGATTTGGGGAAATAATGGGTCTGGAAAAACCTCTGTTTTAGAAGCTATTCACACCCTTTCTCTTGGAAAAAGTTTTCGCACACACAGACAAAGGTCCATGATTAGGGCTGGCGAAAACAGCTTTGTTTTGAAGGGTTCATTTTTAACCGGGAATAAAAAAAACATAATAGCCGCCCAGTATGATATGGGCTCTGGACAAAAAATCAAAATAAACGGAAAGCCCATATCAGGCAGGAAAGAGCTTTTAGGCAAAAACAATGTTGTCGTTTTGTCCCCAGAAGAACAAGAAGTCACAAAAGGTGGACCCGAAAACAGAAGGCAATTTTTTGATAAGACTTTCTCTGTTGTAAGCCGCAGGTATTTGGATGTTCTCCAGAAATATGGGAGAACCCTCAAGCAGCGTAACTCAGCTATACTGCGCTCAAAGGAGGATAGCTCTGCCGCTATAGAAATAGAGAGCTGGAATGAGCAGCTAGCGGAAAACGGAACAGCGCTTTGGGGTGTTAGGTCAGAACACATGAAGGAGTTTATTAGGTCCCTTAACCTTCTGTTAAACAAGTATGAAGGCCTTGCGGAAATTGAAGTATGCTACCGGGGAAAGACAATAGCGATAAATGACTATATTGGCGAGCTACGGCGATCCAAGAACAGAGACCTAAAACTTGGCAGAACTACTTTTGGCCCACATCGAGATGATATAATGGTTTTATGGGGTGGTAACAATGTCCGGGTCGGAGGCTCACAAGGCGAACACAAGCTGTGCTTGGTGTTTTTAAAATTAGCAGAAATGGTTTATATAAAAAATAAAACGGGCTCTACCCCTACTCTGTTGCTAGATGACCTCTTTGCAAAACTTGACCTAGAAAGAAGCAAGAGCCTTGTAAAGTTGTTTCATGCTCTAGATACGGAATGGAGCGACGGTGTGCAAACGATCATCACAACAACAGATATGGTTAACGTAGAAAAGAGTGGTATGATATTAGCTGGCAAAGAAATAAAGACTCACCACCTAGAAAGAAAATGCAACACATAGGCGGAGCCCTTAAACAGTTAATAAGGTCAAGCAACTTAGAAAAGGGCCTACAAGAACAAAAGGCTATAGATTTTTGGCCATCGGTTGTTGGTCAAAAGATCAGTGAAAATACAGAACCTGTTTCTGTTGAGCGCGGTGTACTTTCTGTTAAAACAAAAAACTCTTCATGGAGCCAAGAGCTACAGCTTCAAAAGCCCCAAATTCTTGAAAAACTAAATAAAAGATTAAATAAAAAAATCATAAAGGATATTCGATTCGTATGAGCGCAGAAAATAAAAAACAATATAGCGCAGAAAACATCAAAGTACTAGAAGGGTTAGAAGCGGTAAGAAAGCGCCCCGCGATGTATATAGGAGACGTTGGTAAGAGGGGGCTCCATCACCTTATATATGAAGTGGTGGACAACTCTATTGATGAAGCCCTGGCGGGATATTGTACAAAGGTTGTCGTAACATTTAACCCAGATGGCTCTGTTACCGTTGATGATAACGGTCGAGGGATTCCTGTTGATATGCACAAAGAAGAAAAAAAACCGGCTGTAGAGGTTGTTATGACCGTTTTACATGCAGGTGGAAAATTTGATAAGGGCTCGTACAAGGTCTCTGGCGGCCTTCATGGAGTTGGTGTGTCTGTTGTAAATGCGCTATCAGAGTGGCTGTGGGTTGAGGTAAAAAGGGATGGGAAAGTGCATCGACAAGACTATAAGATCGGTGAGCCTCAAAACAAGCTTAAGGTTACGGGCAATGCAAAAAAAACAGGCACAAGGGTTTGTTTTTTTCCGGACACCTCGATTTTTAAAACAATTGATTTCGAATATGACATCATTGCTGAAAGGCTAAGAGAGCTCGCCTATTTGAATAGCGGCCTTGAAATTGTCTTAAAAGACGAAAGAAAGGAAGATGGCGATTCGGATTCTTTCAGATTTAAGGGTGGCTTAAGTGACTTTGTTAAATATCTAGACGAAAATAACAATCCGCTCCACAATAAGGTTATTACAGTTAAAAACGACAGCGGTGAAACGCCGGTTGATGTTGCTCTCCGCTATAGCAATTCCTACAATGATAATATTCTCACTTTTGTTAATAACATTAACACGATAGAGGGCGGTACTCATTTATCGGGGTTCAGGTCAGCCCTAACCAGAGCAATGAACAACCATGCCTCAAAAAACAATCTTGTAAAAGCAAAAAAGAACGAAAAAATATCGCTGACTGGAGAAGATTTTCGAGAAGGCCTAACCGCAATTATAAGCGTTAAGGTAGCAGAGCCACAGTTTGAGGGCCAAACAAAAACAAAGCTTGGAAATGGGGATATAAAAGGAATTGTAGATAAAATTGTTTACGAGGGTATTTTAGATTTTCTAGAACAAAACCCATCTATTGGAAGGCGGGTCATTGAGAAGGCATTGCTTGCCGCAAGAAGTAGGAGCGCAGCCCGGAAAGCCCGAGAGCTTATTAGAAGAAAAAGCGCCCTCGGGGGGTCATCGTTACCTGGAAAATTAGCAGACTGTTCGAATAGAGACCCTAATTTTTGTGAGCTTTACCTTGTTGAGGGGGACTCTGCAGGGGGCTCAGCCAAACAAGGTCGCGATAGAAAGATACAGGCCATTCTTCCCTTGCGGGGTAAGGTTATCAACTCTGAAAAAGCCAGAATAGACAAGCTGCTTTCAAACAATGAAGTACAGTCAATAATAACTGCACTTGGCACTGGGTTTGGAGGCTCTTTAGATGAAGATGGGGAAAAATCTGCGGGGGATTTTGATATTGAGAAGCTAAGATATCATAAGGTTATAATTATGACCGATGCTGATGTGGACGGTTCCCACATAAGAACGCTTTTGTTAACCTTCTTCTACAGAAAAATGAAAGAAATTATTGATGGTGGCTACTTATATCTTGCCCTGCCACCCCTTTATCGGGTTTCACAGGGCAAAAAAGAAAACTATGCGTACGATGACAATGAAAGAGACCTGATGATAGAGAGAATGGAAAAAGAAAACAAAAACACAAAAGTTTCTATACAGCGATATAAGGGGCTTGGAGAAATGAACCCGGGTCAACTTTGGGAAACCACCATGGACCCAGAGACAAGGACGCTAATGCAAGTAACGGTAGAAAGCGCAGGAGAAGCAGCAGAAACATTTCAAAACTTAATGGGAAGCGACGTGGAGGCGCGCCGAACCTTTATAGAAAAAAATGCAAAATTTGTTGTTAATCTTGATATTTAAAACTTAAGGAATTTCAAATGGCTGATTTTAACAGAGACAACACCCTTCCAAGAGACATCGTTGATGAAATGAGAGAGAGCTATCTTAACTACTCCATGTCTGTAATTGTTTCGAGGGCCCTACCAGATGTTAGAGACGGCCTCAAGCCCGTTCATAGAAGAATACTTTATGGAATGAGTGAGCTGGGGTCTAGCTGGAACAGGCCCTATAAAAAATCAGCAAGAATTGTGGGGGATGTGTTGGGTAAATACCACCCGCATGGCGATAGTTCTGTATATGACGCTTTGGTTCGAATGGCCCAACACTTTTCTATGAGATATGAGCTTGTTGATGGGCAGGGAAACTTTGGGTCAATTGATGGAGATAATGCTGCGGCAATGAGATATACAGAGTCTCGAATGACAAAATTGTCTAGTGAAATGTTAAAAGACTTAGATAAGGATACAGTTGATTGGGCTCCCAACTTTGATGAAACGCTAAAAGAACCTGCGGTTTTACCCTCGTCTGTTCCAACGTTGCTAATTAATGGCTCAGAAGGAATTGCTGTTGGGATGGCAACAAAAATTCCGCCGCACAACCTGGTCGAGCTTGTTAATGGAATTATTGCATTAATAGATAAACAAGACATCACCACAGATGAATTAATGGAGCATATAAAGGGCCCTGATTTTCCGACGGCAGGTCTTATTTTAGGCATAGATGGATTGAAAGAGGCTTACGAAACAGGCCGGGGTAAAATCAAGATGCGCGCCCGCGCCCACATAGAAACAAACAAAAACGGCAAAGACAGCATTGTCATAACAGAGGTTGCATATCAAACTAACAAGGCTAATCTTGTTGAAAAGATTGCCGATTTAGTTAGAGATAAAAAGGTTGAGGGAATTACAGACCTAAGGGACGAATCAGATAAGGATGGCATAAGGGTTGTTATTGAGACAAAAAGAGATGCAGTACCAGAGGTTATATTAAACCAGCTCTACAAACACACTCAGTTACAAGACACTTTTGGAATTATACTTCTTGCCCTGGTAGATGGGATACCACAGATAATGAGCCTAAAGACGGTTCTCCAACACTTTGTTGATTTCCGGCATAATGTTGTGGTTAGACGCACAGAGTTTGAGTTGAGAGAGGCAGAGGCACGAGCCCACATACTCGAAGGTTTAAAGATCGCCTTAGATAATATTGATGAAGTAATATCAATTATCAGAGGCAGTAAAGACCCAATAATGGCAAAAGAAGGCTTAATGAACGGGTTTAATTTATCAGAGATTCAAAGCCAAGCCATATTAGATATGAGGCTTCAAAGACTCACCGGCCTAGAGGTTGACAAGGTTGTTAAGGAGTATAAAGAGCTCATAAAACATATCGCACACCTAAAAGGTATTTTAGAAAGCAAAAGCCAAAGGATGGACATAATAAAAACAGAGCTTGTTGAAATTCGTGACCAATATGGTGACGAAAGACGAACAGAGGTTGTTCCTGTGGTCTCTGACTTTTCAATGGAAGACATGATAGCAGAAGAAGAGGTTGTGCTTACCATCACACACCAGGGATATATAAAACGCACAGCGCTAAACACCTACAGAACACAGCGTCGAGGCGGCCGAGGGGTTCAGGGGGCCATGAGCAAGGAAGAGGATTTTGTAGAGCACTTATTTATAGCAAACACACATAACTATATGTTGTTTTTCACCGACCAGGGAAAGTGCTACTGGCTTAAGGTTTATGATATTCCACAAGGTGGTCGGGCGGCAAGAGGAAGAGCAATTGTCAACCTTATTGGTTGTAGCCCTGGCGAAAAGGTAGAGGCCTTTGTAAGCGTAAAGGAGTTTGACGACCAACACTATATTGTAATGGCAACCCGAAATGGAATAGTTAAAAAAACAGTTCTTTCTGCGTACGGCAAGCCGCGCAAAGGAGGAATATATGCAATAGAAATTAGAGAGGGAGACGAGCTTATAGAGGCTAGAATCACAAACGGAGAGCACGACATTCTTTTGGGAACTAACGAAGGTAAGTCAATAAGGTTCTCTGAAAATAATGTTCGCCCAAGCGGTAGAAAAACAATGGGCGTTAAAGGAATCACTCTCGGCTCCAAAGAAGATCATGTTATTGGAATGCTTGTGGTTAGGCGAGAAGGCACTATTCTTGTTGCAACCGAAAAAGGAATGGGTAAACGAACAGACATTATTCAATACAGGACACAGACCCGAGGTGGAAAAGGGGTTATGACCATGCGGTGTACTGAAAAAACAGGGAAAATGGTCAATATAATGGAGGTTGTAGACTCTGACGACC
>CAYOJL010000076.1:0-10281 GCA_964404235.1 uncultured bacterium
CTTAACTACATCCCCATTTGTTAATGGTCTGATCTCGCTGATCGCTGCAGTTTCGATCAGGGCATCCCTGTAAAAGAAATCAACATCCCAGGCATCCCAATTATTAGGGCGATCTTCATAAAGAGATAATATATTTCCTGGGCTAGATAAAAATTCTTTATCTAACTCTTTATCATGCA
This sequence comes from uncultured bacterium, assembly GCA_964404235.1. GTDB lineage: Bacteria > Fidelibacterota > Marinisomatia > Marinisomatales > UBA1611 > CACEUX01. Next base: position 180 of record CAYOJL010000076.1, read on the forward strand.
TGGATATGAGCTGACCCTTTTGATCAAATTCATATCGAACTAGATCATTCTCTAAAATAAGATCATCATTCTTGGTGTTTTCGATCTCAACTTTATTACCTTTTTTAAATGAAGAGAATGATAAAGGAGCCAACTCAACAGAGGCAATGATACCATCACCAGTGTCTTGTAGTGGTACCGGACTATCATTTTCATCCATTAGTGAATATCCTATAAGCGATTCCGGGACTTGGATCATACCTTTCCAACTATATGAAAGTGTGTTTACTAGGACAAAGGAATCTGGATCATATTTAAAAAGCAATTTCGCTGAATTGCTGATCAATGCATCGCAACCCTGTTGTATTTCCTCATACTCTTTATGTGTGGTCTGATAAACAAGATTGATGCTTGAACCCGGGATGATATCATGGAATTGATTGATAAGTAATTTTTTCCACATTTGGTCCAATTCCTTAGAAGGGTATTTATCTAAAGGTAGGCAGGACCAAAGCATTTCAACCGCACGTAATTTCCATTCCAACTTTCGATTCTGTTTTTTAACCAACCCATGCGTCGTAAGGGTCCCTCGATGCAATTCTAAATAAAGTTCACCTACCCAAGTGTCCACAACATCTTTATACTTATCAAGTCTATCAAAAAAGTTCTTTGCAGTATCAAACCGAACCCTTGGAGCATTCTCAAGGTCTGCCATACGCCTGCCTAGCTCAATATTCTCTGGTTTAGGTCCACCCCCACCATTACCAACCCCAAATAGAGATATGAATTCATCGAGTTTATCTTTCTCTTTGAATCCTGTAACTGCAGGCAGAAGAAACTCTGTATCTAATTCACTATTATAGGTATTCTCAGGTGGAAAATGTGTTAGTATCTCTGTTCCATCTATACCCCGCCAATTGAATGTATGATGAGGAAACTCATTGAATTGACTCCATGAAAGTTTTTGGGTCAAAAAATAATTCACCCCTGACCTTTTCAAGATCTGTGGTAAGGCGGCAGAATAACCAAAAACATCTGGAAGCCATAAATTATCAACTTCTATATCAAACTCATCCTTAAAGAAATTCTTCCCATGTAATAATTGTCTGACCATTGACTCACCACTGATCAAATTACAGTCAGCCTCTATCCACATCCCTCCTTGGACTTCCCAATTACCTGATCTGACCGCATCCTTTATACGCTCATAAAGTTCAGGATATTGATCTTTCATGAACTGGTAATGTTGTGGTTGTGATGCACCAAAGATATAGTCTGGGTATTTATCGATTATGCTTAATTGATTGGCAAAGGTACGAGCACATTTCCGTACGGTCTCTCGAACGGGCCAAAGCCACCCTGTATCAATATGAGCATGCCCGATCGCAGAAACGCTCAGATCTGAAGCTGAAGAGTTTTTACTTAATTCTTCCTCAAGACATGTGCGAGCCTTTAAAGAGTTACTCTGATCATCACAGAATGCATTGATACAATTATTCATTGCTAAGATCGCTCTTGACCTTCTGACTGATTTTTCATCAAGACGCTTAATTAATCCAAAAAGTATTCTAGCATCAAGATAGAGATGCCAAAGGTCGGAATCAAAGATACCAAACTTGATGGTTTCAACTTTGGCATCGAACCAACCATGTCGTTTTGGATTATCCTGTTCGGGGTCAGGATCGGTAAACACTCCGAATAATGAGTTGGCGGCCGCTTCAACCCAAAGTTCAATATCTTCTCCACCTTTGGAACTATCGATCAATGGAACTCGTGCTCGAGCAAAATTAGGATCCCATATAGATGCATTCGTTATCCCTTGGATCACCTCACCATCATTACTAAATACAAGCCCTTCTCCCGAAAAATCAAGATTCGCAGCAATACTTTTACCCTTCCATTCTTCAGGAACTCTCCCAGTGAGATGGAACCACGCACTCTCCCACTTACCTCCCCATTCATCGCCTTCTTTGATAGGTTTATAATCAAGAGAAAGACGATCATTAAAAGGAGTAGGGTCTTTTGACCAGCCGTATTCGGCATCAAAATCCCTTTGGTCATAAATAAAAAGACCTGGTAAACGATCATACCATTTTTGGATCCTTTGGAGAATTACTTCTGTTTCTTTCTTATTCATAAAATATTAATCTGAGACCCAGCCATCATCTTCATGATCTCTATGGTCTGTACTTAATTTAGCCATCATTATCTTGAGATCATTAAAGCCACCTATTGTGAACCAGATCAATGTGATCGTGGCCATGAATATGTGAATAAATATATATTTTTTCCAGAAGGACATCCAAGCAGCATTACTTACATCATTAGAAAGATTATATACGGTACCAATAATAAAGACAAGTGTCCACATGCCTGTCCATGCATAGTTAATAATATATATCAACTTATCGGTCTTGGTGAATTCATTTCCCATCATGAAGATCTTCCAACCCATTTCTGTATCCTCATTGACAACCTTTTTCTCTCCTTCTATTGCATATTCTCCCCGATTCAACAGCTTGTCCATATTAAAAGGTTCCTGCTTAAATAACAATGATACTCCAACATAAGATAATGCTGAGAGTCCCATGCTGATCCCCCAATATTCTTGGCCATTGATATCTCTTATATAGGTAAGAACACCCTTTAGCGTATTATAAGATGTGGGGTCTGCCAGCCAATCTGATGATATTTGCTTGACCAGAACACCTCCAACACTAATGACCGCCCCGACGATCATAGCGGTCCATGCGGCGGTGGTCGTACCTCGTTTCCAGTATAGTCCACCAATGATAACAGCCCCCGAACCTCCTGCAAAGATAGCTGCAGTAATGGCGAAAAAGAGCGCGATCTTCTGATTCTGTTGGAATAATAGACTAAATAGAAATATGAATAAAGCGACTCCAAATATTGCATACCTTAACACTTTTAGATGAGTGTCTTTATCAAATGGTTTATCACGAAAAGGCATGACCACATCTTGTATAATTATTGTTGCCCAAGAATGAAGATAGGTATCATGTGTACTTATAAAAGCAGCAAGCATCAGAGCCGCAAATGCACCCAACAGACCTATAGGCAGAACCGTTGACAACACCAAGGGACCTCGCATTTGTGAACGTAGTGTATCTGTATCTAGCTGGGCCAGAGATAGATTTACAGAATCCGCTATGTCTTGGTAAGAAGAATGATTCATGAACACGTATATCATAACTGGCACCAATAAGAAAAAAAGGCCCTGTGGTAGACCTCGAAAACCAGCAAGCACGGACCCCATCTTGGCCTCATGTGCACTCTTTGCTGATGAATTATATGCCTGACTACCTTGCCAACTCATACTACTATACATGATACCAATGATCCCTATCAAGAAATACCAAAAGTTAAAATCCTCTACATGGCTTGTTTTAAATGGATTGATCCTAGAGGAGTTCTTATACTTCTCATCTATTTCATTTATCCGTTTCTGTTGCTGTTGTTCTGTTAGTTCTTGAAAAGATTCATCTGAATCCAGTGCTTGTATCTCTTCTTTTGCTAGCTCGATCGGTGTTTGTTCCAGTGATTCAGTTACCTGATCCCATCCAACATTGAAAAATAGATATAGAGCTACGACAAGCAGGACAAGTGTTGCAAATATGCCCTGAAAAAAGTCAGCAATAATGACAGCTATCTGTCCTCCAGTATAAACAAAATAAAGAGAGATACTCAGCAATATGATCATGACCAATGGGTAGACCGGAAGGCCTATGAATGTATCAGGCAAACCACAAAAACTTATAAAGAACTGTGCTCCAACAGCAGGGAAGATCCCAAAATTTATAATACCCGCTGTAAATGCAACTATACCCGTAAAGATCCGGAACCTACGACTGTATCGTTTCTCAAAAAATTGTGCAAGAGTTAAACATCTCGTCGATCTAAAACGATAGATCACCCATCCAGACATGGTCAGCATCAGAATAATGATCCCTTGGCTAAGGCCCCACCAGGCCAAACTGAAACCGGCTACATAACCCATCTCTAAGAACATCACTACAGAAATGGCTCCCAGGCCAGCTATCCCACTAGATACTGAGATCAGATATCTACCAGCTGTTCTCCCAGCCGAAAGAAAGTCCGTAACACTTTTCATAAGGCCTGTTGAAAATGATACAGAATAGACCATTCCAAATAAAGCTAAGAAAACAATCGACCAATCGATAATATGCATAATTACTTGACCCAGACCTTCCCGTCTTTTCTGATGATCACTGATGAATCATTCCAATCCAATTCAGCTTCCCATCCTGATGGTGTTAGTACAATATTTGGTGGCCATGGCACTCCTTCTACTGGCTTGGTCATAAGGTTCAGTTCTTTTATTGAAGCAGTATAACGCTCATTCTTGAAAAAATAATTTCTCTGCCTGATGTAAACTTGTCTTAGAGCCCATTTGACCCTATCGATACCATGATCAACAAATTCGACCTTATTACCAGGAGCTTTGTCAGTGAATTGAACTAATCCCCAAAAATGGGGAAAATGCATATAGATGTGCCCCTGTGGGGACCAGACCCAATTGAACTCAGGATTATCTGTTTTCACATACTTTCCTTCAATGATATCTACATCCCACTGGACCCTTGAAAAGTTAACCTTCCATTGTTCACCATCCTTTGGAGATTCATTTGACCGATAGTTATTATAAAATGCTTTCCATGGGATCGCGATCTCAACGCTCCATCCCTTGTCCATATCCGAAGGATCATTTAAAGTACCATCTATATTTACCTTGGTTATAAGTCCCGGAATATCCCAAGAATCAAGAGCAACTTTGTCATGGTCATGGTAAGGAGCTAAAAGAATAAGGTCCCACTCCGTTTCGTATGCATTGACCTCTAATTCGTAGTAGTTATGTGTATCTCCATCTGGATCTAAGAATATTTCAAAGTCATTATCATAATAAATGACCGCATCTCTTTCTTTAAAGGTTGCCCATATATGTGGCTCTTCCATTTGTACTGCAAAGTAGAAATAATTATCATCCCAAAGCATTTTTGCTTTTGTATCATAGAATGGTTTAGGCTTTAGATCTCCTTCAATATCAACAAAAGAGTCTGTCCATTCCGATCTTGTCCAAGCGAGGTCATTCAATTTACCATCAAGCACAACAGGTGAATCTGCTTTATAGCAGACATAATTACGTGGCGAGTATTCGATCCTTGGCTCTGGGAATTCTTTGCCCCAAAATGATTGCCCATATACGTAAGAAATAAAGATCAAAATAGCGGAAAATTTCATAATAAGTTTCATCGGCCGTCCGAATTAATCGTCTAATTTAATATCCAATATAGGTTTGGGGTCCATTGATTTAAGAAAAACAACTGGTGTGAGACAGACGAACATCATTACAATATAGATCTGGCCTATACTCATTAACTCTGATAATGGTTCGATGAGCTTACCCCCAATAACAACAGACATATTTGATATGGCCATATATGATGTGAACATAGTAGCAGACGCCTTAGACCATGATAGGGCCATAGCCAATGCAAACATGGATACAGTTCCAATGGCAATCAAGGAAGGGTAAACAACCAGATAAAATACCTGAAACCAATAAGGAAGCTGATCGGTGGTCAATACCATTAAACCAAATACCCCGGAAAGAACTGAGAAACTGCCCCATCCTAGAAAAAAGACCTTTCTCCTTCCAAACCGATCTGCCAATACGCCTCCAAGAATAGCCCCAAAGAATTCAAGTATGGCTCCTGGCCCTCCAGAGATCTGTGAATAAGTATCTGACTGCCAATTTAACGTACTACTATAGTATACAGGTAGAACACCACTATTGATCCCCTGATTAATGGCTGATATCAAAATAAATAGACCTGCAAATAAACATGGACGTTTTGAAAATGCATGTATTAGATCCTTGATCACATGGATAGGGTTCTTTATGCTTCTTTTATCCTCAATAGGCTCATCACTACTAACTCTACTCCAAGGAAATCTTTTTTCTCCGGGACGCTCTAAAATAAATAGAGGAAATAAAATTATAATGAACATGAGTATCGTTTGTGCCCCAATAGCAAAGACCAACCCCTTGGATACAAGTAAGGTGCCCATGACAACCGCACCCATTCCCGTACCGATCACCTTAGACCCCCACATAGCACCATTTACCTTTCCTTGTTCTTCAGGTAATAATATATCAACAGCTAAAGCATCACAGCTTACATCTTGCAGTGAGGCAAAACAGTTATGAAAAAAGAACATCCAGCCCAATAGACCAATATTCGATGAAAGATCACCCATCCATATCATAGCAATAAGGGTTAGGGCCATTCCAAATTGCGCAAATAATATCCAAGGACGGCGACGTCCCATTGCACGGTAAGTGAATGAATCAATAATGGGGCCCCAAAAGAGCTTAAAGGTCCATGGCAAATAAGCCATAGCAGTTAACTGACCAGACTCTGCTAGTGTCAAACCTTTTGATGCTAAAAAAGATAATAAGGCAGTCAGCATAAACCCCCATGGAAACCCTTGTGCAAAATAAAGGATACATAAGGTTGTGACCCGGAGCCACTTATTAGTTGTAAGTGTATTCATTATCTTTAAGACATTATTATTGTTGTTTGGGTGTTATAAATAATATCAATGGAGAAGCTTAGATAGTATCTTTTCTGCTAGGCTAGACATGAGGATATATCCATCCTGGTTGGGATGCACTCCATCAGAGGTGTAATCTCCGCCCAACCCCTTACGTTCATCTACCATAGATGAAAAATAATCAAGATAGACCATTCTATTATCATTTGCATATTTTTTTAATGCATCATTTACAGAATCAATAATAGACGGCGGGTCTTTTATTTCTGCGGCCCATTCATATTCATATACTGGGAGGATCGATGATAGGACCACTTTTATTTCATGCACCTTAGCGATCTCTGCCATTGAAAATATATTATCTGTGATCATCCTCACAGTAGAAGGCCCTGTATTACCTGCAATATCATTTGTCCCAGCGAGAATGACAACAATATCTGGTTCAAGATCGATCACATCTGGCTTGAACCGGATGAGCATCTGAGGCGTGGTCTGGCCTCCAATACCTCTATTGATATAGCCATTCGTATTAAAATAATCTGGATACAAGTTAGACCACTCTTCAGTAATAGAATCACCCATAAATACAACTCGCTTTTCTCCTTCCTCTGGCAAGCCGACCGATCTATTCTCATCTTGATATCGAGCAAGGTTTGACCAGTCTAATATTTTATCGTCTTCCATTTTATCTTGATCTGTTTAATATTTTTTATTAATTCATTAGTTCATAGATGGTCTTTATCTCGAAAGATACTTCATCATCATTCGCATCCAAATATTGAGTGGGTTCGAACTCGATCGTAACAACTTCATTGGGTAGCATTTCAAAATAATTATTACTGTAAATACCTTTAACATTACTGGACTGTAGGTGTAATTGGTATAAGAATGAACGTGCCTGTATCGTGATCAAATACTTGTCATTCACTTTCTTATGATCGAATTCAAACTCTGCTTTTGGTATGGCAAGTTCCTTTGCTTTTAGAAAAAAATGGTTATTAGTACTCATGGTCTCATTATCAGATAATAGGTCACATTTGATGAATATTTCAGAAGGTTCATTTTCACCGATCAGGTCCTTTTTATTAAGACTCATTGCAATATCAGATGAGTGGGGTCTTATTTCCAGTTCAATACTTTCTTCGAAAAGGACCGTACCATCAAATTTATATACTCTTGTTAAGAGTCTTGCTGGGCATCCTTTCATTATATCATTGATAATATAGATATCTACCATTCCATCTTTTTCTATAAGTGAGACCAGGGTTGGCTCAAAAAAACGTTTTGCTGTATAATGTAGCGCTTTCCAATTGCCTTCATAATCTATACTTGACCAAGAGATAACAGGCCAACAATCATTGAACTGCCAATATAATGTTCCCATACAGAATGGCATATTCCTTCGGTGACTTTCAACAGCAGACCTTATTGCCTGGGCCTGCATGATCTGACTCAGAACAACAGTAGACTCAAAGTCACCTTTCATGGTGTAATGATCATCAATATACTTAATAAGATTACCTGTCCCTAAGGATGCTTTCTGGTGTGCTTTCATCACGTCTGAATCAACACTGAGGTCATGTTCATCTGTAAATGTCTTTATCGTTTTCATATCTGGAAAAGATTGCATTCCATATTCTGATACAAATCGACCCACATTCTCTTCAAAGGCCTCAAAACTATCGCCACCATGCCAAACGCCCCAGTAATGGTTATCTCCACTTCCATAGATCTGATCTTCGCTTGGCAGATCAATACTATGTCCTGGAGAACTGGGCCAATATAGTCTTCCAGGGTCCACTTCTTTACAAACAGCTGGAAGCAGCTTATGAAAAAGCGTCTCATAGTCCTTCCATACAGAGTCTGGGAGTTCTTCCTTCCATCCCCAGCTCAGCCATCCAGATGCTATCTCATTATTACCACACCAAAGAACAATACAGGCATGGTCCTTTAACCGCTTTAATTGATATCTGGCCTCCTTTTCCACAGATAATAAAAACTCATCATGAGCAGGATACATTGAACAAGCAAACATAAAATCCTGCCATACCAAAACTCCCATCTCATCACAGATCTCATAGAAACAGTCAGGCTCATAAATACCACCACCCCAGATGCGCAGCGTATTCATATTTGCCAAGACCGCATCTTTTATAAGTCTTGCATAATCTTTCCGATCTAAACGTTCTACAAAAGAGTCTGCAGGTATCCAATTTGCTCCCTTCGCAAATATTGGTGTTCCATTTACATGGATCTCAAACGATTCTCCTTTTTCATCTCTTTGTCTTTTGATCGATACTTCTCTGATCCCAATTCTCTTTTCTACTTTTTGTTCATATTCATTGGATAGTATTGAAATAGTAAAATCATATAAGGGCTGATCACCATGCCCAGCAGGCCACCAGAGTGCAGGTTCATCGATGGTAAATGAATATTCCAGTTCATTTTCTCCCTCATTTATCTGAATAAGGTGTTCAATGCTTTTACCTGTTTTAGACTCTGCGATGATCATCTTCCCATCTTCCTGAATATTTGAGTTCAGGTTTGCAGAAACCTTTAACTCCGCATTATTGTGGTTGACCTTTGTATTAGTGATCGAAACATCTTTAAGCTGCCAGTGGTCCCAGCCAAAGAGTTCTACATTTTTCCAGATCCCTGAGGTTACAAAACAGGGCCCCCAGTCCCATCCATAATGATAGGGCGCTTTTCTTGTAAATGGGCTTGTTTTACCTGCCTGATCATTCTCAGCAGGAAGAGTGTGGTCTAACGCTGCCATGAGGGGTAGCACTTCATTTATTGGAGAGCGTAGTACGATCACCAACTCATTTACATCAGGGAGCAAGCTATCATTAACATTCGCTATCCAAGGATGAAACATATTATTCGAACTAATGATCTTTTTATTGTTCAAGAAAATATCAGCATATGTATCTATTCCATAAAAACAGATCTCTTTGTTCTTTCTATCTTGGATCTCTTTGTCTGGAGTAAATAATAGCCTATATGTCCAATCCCTCTCCGATATCCATTGTAATTCTGATTCATTCTTACCAAAAAACGGGTCTTGGATAAGCCCATTACTCATAAGGTCCAAATGAATATTCCCAGGAACATTGGCTTTCACCCAATCCGTCTCATCTATTGATCTGAATTCCCAACCCTTGTTCAAATATTGAGATATTTTTGCACTTTTTTTCAAATAGACACCTTTTTCAAGGAATTATTAATATTATAAAATAGGTTGTATGAACAATAAGATTGTTCTTATAATATATGTATCTTAAACGAAGTATACTATATAATGTTATCGGGATATGTGCGGGATATTAGATAATTAATAGTTCGTCTCTCGTAATAGATATAAATATTTAATAATAACAAAACGGAGTAAAACAGATGCAAAAATCGATACTAAATCGTTTTCTAGTTGTATGTGCGATCATTCCAATGTTCCTTATCGCCCAGACCTCTGTCGACGTCCCTTGGACCGGCACCCCTGGCGAAATGGAATCATTTATTCATGGTG
>CAYOJL010000077.1:0-10210 GCA_964404235.1 uncultured bacterium
CATGTGAACAACAAAATAAAATGTCTCTTTTGACAGGTGAAACCATGGGCACAACATATTCAATAAAGATTGTACAGAATACTGATCATATTGATATTGAATCTATAAAAATAGGGGTTGATTCAGTTCTGATCCATATCAACAAACAAATGTCAACTTGGGACCCTAAAAGTGAAATATCAGCATTTAACCAGTGGTCTTCTATAAAAGCCTATCCTGTATCAAAACCATTATTAACTGTTATTGATAGTGCAATTTCAATATCAATAAAAACGGATGGCTTTTTTGATATTTCAGTTTATGATCTTATGAGTTTATGGGGTTTTGGGCCTAATCCCAGGATTGGTATGCCTAGTCTTAATGAAATAAAAACAGTTTTAGCGAGTACAGGATATGATAAGATCAGGGTTAGTAATAATACATTGGCCAAAACGCATCCAAAGGTAAAATTAGATCTTAATGCAATTGCTAAGGGTTATGGGGTAGATATCGTATTCCAATATATTAAAGATCAAGGTTACGATAATATATTTGTTGAAATAGGTGGTGAGGTTAGATCTTCAGGTAAAAATCAATATAATGAATTTTGGTCAATTGGTATTGAAAATCCATCAGGAGGGGATAAGAAAGATATTCAACTTGCTGCAATCGTTGATTTAGATCAACGTGCTGTTGCCACATCAGGTAATTATAGAAATATTGTTAATATAGATGGTGAAGTATTAGGACATACTATAAACCCTAGGACTGGATTCCCAATACAGACAAATGTGTTATCTGTAACAGTTTTTGCCCAATCAAGTATGATTGCTGATGGATGGGCAACGGCTTTAATGGTAATGGACTACCAAACGGGTCTTGATAATATAAATAATGATAAAGGATTAGAAGCAATTTGGGTTATGGAAGAGAAAGATGGAACGCGGAAGATTGGTCATTCACCTGGAGTAATAATGAGACAGGCTATTTATGACCTTAAAGATTAACTGAATCGATATTCGTATTTTCACATTTATCTTTATTTCCACCGCAAATTGTACAAGTACCATTTGGGTCAAAGCCTCCGCAAGAACCAGATAGAGGTTTTCTGTTAAATATAATTCCAATCGACATTGCCGATATAGCAATGCATAAGATCATGATTCCTAATATGATTTCCATTACTAAAAATTAATAATAAAGTTTCGACATATTTCATTTCATTATATTTCTAGTATGTTTCCATTTTTTAGGATAAAGAATGTAATTTTCAGGCTTATAAAAAAAACGTATTTATGAATTACTATAATATTATTCGGCTAATGTTTTTAATGCTTCCAGTTATGGGAATAGCAGCCGATGCTGGTCATGGTTCTTTACCTCATTTAAGTGGTGAAAGTTTAGGAGTTATTTGGGTTGTCCCTTTTGTTGGGATACTGTTATCAATAGCAATATTTCCTTTAGTTGCTCCTCATTTCTGGCACCAAAATTTTGGTATGGTCTCATTATTTTGGGCTGTATCATTAATTATACCATTTGCGCTCAGTCAAGGACTTGAAGTAACACTTTACGAACTTCTTCATGTTGGTCTATTAGAATATGTCCCTTTTATTATACTGCTATTAGCTCTTTTTACAATATCTGGCGGTGTTTGTTTGAAAGGTTCATTAGTGGGCACACCTATTTTGAATACTGGAATTATTTTCATCGGTACAGTACTTGCCAGTTGGATGGGAACAACTGGTGCTGCTATGTTATTAATTCGACCATTAATTAGAGCTAATGCATATAGAAGGAATAAGGTACATATAATGGTATTCTTTATATTTCTTGTGGCAAATATTGGTGGCTCATTAACTCCTCTTGGCGACCCTCCACTTTTTCTTGGTTTTCTAAAAGGGATAGATTTCTTTTGGACAACGACTGCTATGTTTGTTCCAATGCTATTTATGGTCTTTTGTCTTTTGATTATCTTTTTTGGTATGGATACATATTATTATGGTAAAGAAGACAAACCAAAGGTAAACGATGAACAAAATGAAAAATTGGGTCTAGAGGGGTCTTTTAATTTATTACTATTGCTTGGTGTCATTGGTGGTGTACTTTTGTCGGGGTTTTGGAAACCTAATGTACATTTTGAACTATACCATGTACATTTAGAATTACAGAATATCGTTCGTGATGTTTTGCTACTTTTACTTACTTATGTAAGCTGGACATTAACATCACGAACAATTAGAACAGCAAATGAATATACATGGTTCCCAATAATAGAGGTTGGAAAACTTTTTGCAGGTATTTTTGTTACAATTATCCCAGCAATAGCAATTCTGAAGGCAGGTACAAAAGGAGCATTGGCATCTGTAGTCTCTTCCGTATCATCGGAAACTGGTGAACCGATCAACTATATGTACTTTTGGCTTACAGGTATCTTATCAAGCTTTTTAGATAATGCTCCTACCTACCTAGTATTTTTTAATACAGCTGGTGGAGGATTAGATGGTGGTCCAGAATTATTAATGGGTGAAATGTATAACACATTATTGGCCATTTCAGCAGGAGCAGTTTTTATGGGTGCAAATACATATATTGGTAATGCACCTAATTTTATGGTTAAATCCATATCTGAGTCAGCAGGTATAGAAATGCCGAGTTTTTTTGGTTTTTTCTTTAAATGGTCTGTACCAATTTTAATTCCCTTGTTTATTATTGTAACCTATATTTTCTTTTAATGAGAATTACTAAAGTAACAACAAAAACAGGTGATATGGGTGAAACTGGCTTAGCCAATGGTGAACGTGTTTCAAAAAATAGCCCTAGAATACATGCAATGGGTTCGCTTGATAAACTGAATTCGTTTATTGGCTGGACAAGAGTAAATGCTGATGAGAATATCAATAATGTGCTGGAAGCTATACAGCAAGATCTTTTTAATATTGGAGGGGAACTTGCTATTCCAGATGTTGAGATGAATTTATTCAATAATTCTAGATTAGACTGGCTGGACAAACAAACAGAGTTATATAATCAACAATTACCTCCACTAGATGAATTTATTCTTCCTGGGGGCACTGAACTAGCATCAAGATTGCATATAGCAAGGGCAGAGTGTAGAGAAACTGAAAGATATATTATTTGCTTGAGTGAGCAAGAATTTGTTTCTGATCTACATAAAAAATATTTGAATAGACTGTCAGATTTCTTGTTTAATCTGTCTAGAATAGTAGTTTTAAATCAAGGAGTCTCAGAAATTTCATGGGACTACAATAAATAGAATGCATTACAATAATATCCCTATTAATTGGAATGAAGTTCATGGCGTTATTGATAATGCTAACAAGATAATGTTAACAACACATGAAAACCCTGATGGAGATGGTCTAGGTTCAGAGAGTGGTCTGTATTATCATTTAAATGACAAAGGGAGGGATGTGCGAATTATTAATTATTCACCCTTGCCGAATGAATACGAATATTTGAATGATGATAACATTTTTGAGTCCTATGATCAATCAACTCATGATCCTTGGTTAAAAAATGTAGACTTAGTGATCATATTTGATGTAGGTGATTATGTGCGAATTAGAACATTGACCAATGCTATTGAGAAATATGACCTTGATACAATGAATATAGATCATCACCCACATATTAATGATGATATATTTACACATAACCTGGTGGACCTTTCAGCTGCAGCAACGGGTTGTATGGTCTATGATTACTTAAAAGTAGCTCGTGACGACGACCAGCCTATAGAAAAAAGTAGTCTTGAAGGTATCTACACTGCAGTAATGACAGATACGGGATGTTTTCGATACAGCAATACTGATAATAAATGTCATGAGATCGCAATTCAGTGCCTAGATGCTGGTATTGAAACTCATAAAATATATCAACGTATATATGAGAATAGTACTAGGTCTCGTATAAAATTAATGGGTGAGTTTTTATCTAATCTGACATATGAACTTGATGGTACTATAGCTTGGTTTATTATTACGATGGATATGATGGAACGAGCAAATGCAGGAAAATCAGATGTAGAAGGTTTCTCTGATATGGTAAGAACTATAAGTGGCGTGGAAGTAGCTCTAATGATATTTGAGCAAGATTCATCAAGTTGTAGAATTAATTTTCGTTCAAAGGGTAATTATAGTGTTAATGATATTGCTAAAACATTAGGTGGAGGGGGCCATGCCTTTGCTGCAGGAGCTTTGATTGAGGGAACACTTAGTGATATTACTAGAAATGTTGTAAATGCTACTAAATTATCTGTTCAGAATAAAATGAATGCTATCTCTCGATGAAGATCTTTTTAGCAAAAGATGCCGGATACTGTTTTGGAGTTAGAGATGCTGTCAACCTAGCTTACGATACAGCAAAAACACATGGAGATGTTTATATGCTTGGCACCATTGTTCATAATGAAAGGGTAATTGATGACCTTTCAAAGGCAGGTGCTAAAGTAGTGGACTCCATTGATGATGTTCCTAAAAATAAACCTTTATTATTTCGTGCACATGGCACATCTCCTGAACTTTGGGACAAGGCAAAAGAAAATAATCTAAATCTGATTGATGGGACATGTCCTCTAGTCACAGAGATACATCATGAGATAAAAAAACTAAATGAAGAGGGTAGGAAGATCATTATTATTGGTGACCATGGTCATGATGAGGTAGTTGCTATAGCTGCACAAGTTGATCGCTCTATTATAATTGCAAATGTAGAGGAAGCCAAAACACTTCGAAAAATGAAAAAAGCAGGTGTAGTAAGCCAATCAACTCAAATGATCGAAAATGTTCAGGAAATAATGAATGTGCTTATGGAAAAAGTTTTTGATCTTAGATTTGTCAATACAATTTGTTTTCCGACAAGAAGAAACCATGAACAGATAAAAGAATTAGCGGTACGTTGTGATGTTATGATTGTTATTGGATCCTATACCAGTGCAAATTCTAAAAGGTTGACTCAACTTGCTTTAGAACGTAATAAAAGATCATACCAAGTCACAACAGCAGCTGAATTGGATGAATCTTGGTTTGATGGTTGCGAAACCGTTGGAATATCGGCTGGAGCATCTACACCTGATGAAACAATTAATGAAGTGGTCAATAGAATCAAAGAGATTGGTCATATTTCAAATAAGGAAATAGTATATGAGTAAAGGAACATTTGAAGTTAAAGTTGGTTTAGCAGAAATGCTTAAGGGTGGTGTTATAATGGATGTAACAAATCCAGAGCAAGCGAAAATTGCTGAAGATGCGGGGGCTTGTGCTGTTATGGCATTAGAAAGAATTCCTGCAGATATAAGAAAGGATGGTGGTATATCTCGTATGAGTGACCCTGAAATGATTAAAGGAATCCAAGATACTGTTTCAATACCAGTTATGGCAAAATGCAGAATAGGGCATTTTGCTGAAGCTCAAGTTCTAGAGACACTTGAAATAGATTTTATTGATGAAAGTGAGGTTTTGACACCTGCTGATGAACATAATCATATTTGGAAGCATGATTTCAAAATCCCTTTTGTTTGTGGTTGCAGGAACCTTGGGGAAGCGCTCCGCCGTATAGCAGAAGGAGCTGCAATGATCAGGACTAAAGGTGAAGCAGGGAGTGGTAATATTGTAGAAGCGGTTCGTCATATGAGAACAGTTATGACTGAGATAAAACGTGTCACACGGCTTGAAGACGAAGAACTAGTTGCAGAAGCAAAAAATCTTGGAGCCCCTTTATCTCTCTTACAGCAAGTTGCAAAATTAGGTAAGCTACCAGTACCAAATTTTGCAGCGGGTGGAATTGCTACACCTGCTGATGCATCCCTTATGATGCAATTGGGAGCAGAGACAGTCTTTGTAGGTTCTGGTATTTTCAAAAGTGATGATCCTGCTGCTCGTGCAAAAGCTGTGGTAGAAGCTACTACACATTATAAAGATCCAAAAAGTGTAGCTAATGCTAGCACTGGGTTAAAAAAAGCTATGAAGGGTTTAGATATGTCGGATATTCCAAAAGAAGAAAGACTTCAAGAAAGGGGTTGGTAATTAAAGTTGGTGTCCTTGAGCTGCAGGGTGATTTTGCCCTACATCACTATGCTCTAGAAAGGATTGGCATAGAATCTTTAGCAGTAAAAATGCCCTCAGACCTAGATAAAATAGATGGCTTAATAATTCCTGGGGGTGAATCAACCACAATGTCTTTATTGGCTAACACCTTCAACATGTATAAGCCGCTGGTTAGCTTTGGTATGTCCAATCCTGTTATGGGAACCTGTGCTGGACTTATTATGATGGCAAAATTAGTTGTTGATGATAGAATTGATCCGCTTGGATTGATTGATGTTGTTGTGGAAAGAAATGCCTATGGCAGACAAATTGAATCTTCTAAACAAAAAGTTGAATTTGTATTTAGTGATAATCATAAGATTAAATTATCTACTACTTTGATAAGAGCTCCAAGAATAACACGAATAGGGGATAGTATAAAAGTATTAGGTAATTATAACAATTCACCTATAGCTGTATTAGATGGTAACCATTTAGGTTTATCATTTCATCCTGAATTGGATGAAATAGATATTTTTCATAAAATTCTTTTCGATAAAGAAAGTGAATTCTATTATAAAAAATTAAAACATTCTCATGTCGCTTAAATTTTTACCAAATATTTCTGGTCCGGAAGATATTCGCGGTTTTTCGAATAAAGAATTAGCGGAACTTTGCGTAGAATTAAGATCCCATACTATTGAAACAATTACAGAGATTGGAGGGCATTTGGCTCCCACTTTGGGAGTTATTGAATTAACTGTAGCTCTTCATTATGTATTTAATACTCCTAAAGATAAGTTGGTTTGGGATGTAGGTCATCAAGGCTATGCTCACAAATTACTTACTGGAAGATTTGAGGAATTTCCGACAATACGTCAGTTTAAAGGTTTAAGTGGGTTTTTAAAGCGGTCAGAAAGTGATTATGATGTTATTGGTGCAGGACATGCATCCACTTCTATATCTGCAGCATTGGGGATTGCAGAAGCAAGACAACAACTAAATGAAAATTATAGAGTAGCTGCAATTATTGGTGATGGTTCTATGACTGGTGGTCTAGCTTTTGAGGGTATAAATAATGCAGGACATTTAGGAAAACAGTTTCTGGTGATATTAAATGATAATGAAATGTCTATTAGTCCGAATGTTGGTGCAATCTCATCATACTTTACTAGACTGATATCAAATCCACTCTATAATAAGGTCCGTAATGAATTCTGGGATCTAACTGGAAGATTACCAATAGCAAAAAGTAAAACCAGAACATTAATTAAAAAAGTTGAAGAGAGCCTTAAGAGTCTGATTGTTCCGGGAATATTATTTGATGAGTTGGGGTTTCGCTATTTTGGCCCAATTGATGGTCATGATCTAGATATGGTAGTTAATACTTTGAATAATATTAAGGATATACAGAATCCTGTTCTATTACATATTTTAACCAAAAAAGGTAAGGGCATGGTATCTCTTAATATGAATAATCGGGAGTATCATGATGATGCTGTAAAATTTCATGCAGTTAAACCCAATGGAAAACCAAAACCATCTGATAAATTTGAAAGTGAAGTAAAGAATGAAAACCCAGTTCCTAGTTTCCAAGATGTTTTTGGAAAACTTTCTTGTGAGATAGCAAGAAATAGAAATGATACTGTATGTATTACTGCAGCAATGCGTGAGGGGACAGGGCTTGTCCCTTATTCTAAAGAATTTCCTGATAGGTATTATGATGTTGGAATAGCTGAAGGACATGGGGTTACCTTTGCTTCTGGGTTAGCATCTCAAGGTATTCGTCCAATAGCAGCAATATATTCTACCTTTTTACAGAGAGCATATGATCATATTATCCACGATTGTGCTATACAGCATCTTCCAGTTATTTTTTGTATGGATCGTTCTGGTATAGCTGGTGAGGATGGGCCTACGCATCATGGCGCGTTGGATATTGCATACTTACGTTGTGTACAGGATATGATCGTTACAGCGCCAAAAAATGGAAATGAGTTCAGACATTTGTTATATACTGCACTGGATATAAATGATAAACCTTTTTCAATACGTTATCCTAAAGCAAGTTCAGTCATATTTGATGAAACTGGACAAATGGAGCTATTACCAATAGGTTCATGGGAAACTTGCCGACAAGGTAAAGATATTGCAATATTAGCAGTTGGGCCTATGGTGTATACTGCTATTGAAGTCGCAAATAAGCTGAAAGAAAGTAGTATTAGTGTTGAGGTTGTGAACTGCAGATTCATTAAACCAATGGATACTGCTTGTCTTGATAATATCAGGTCAAGATTTTCTAATATTATTACTATAGAAGAAGGAATTATTAATGGTGGTTTTGGCGATGGAGTTTCAGCTTGGTTATTGGAAAATGGTTTTTCAGGTCAATTAAAACGTCTTGGTTTGCCAGATACATTTGTCGAGCATGGTTCAAGAGATCAAATTCTAAGCATGCTTGGTCTTGATATTAATGGGTTATTAAAAACTACATATGATATGGTTGAGAAAAAAAAGGAATTCCAGAATTACTAATAATTCCTTTAACTATACCAATGTATTCTAATAATTACACTATTTGTTTTAAAATTCAATTCATTAAATAAGAGTTAATAATGAATGATCAATTAGATTTATTTCAAGAATCACTTGGCCTATGGAAAAAGGAAATAAAATCTACTACATCTAGAGAAGCTGATTTTGATACACTTTCTGGTGAACAACAAGAAGTATGCTATTTCCCAGGGAAACCAGATAGCAATTATCTTGATAATATAGGATTCCCAGGTCAATTTCCTTTTACAAGAGGTATCCATTCTAACTTATACCGTGGTAGACTTTGGACCATGCGCCAGTTTGCGGGATTTGGTACACCAGAAGAGACGAATCATAGGTTTAAAAAATTATTAAAGAAAGGGCAGACTGGTCTATCAGTGGCTTATGATATGCCAACACTAATGGGCTATGACCCGGATCATAGTTTTTCACAAGGAGAAGTTGGGAAATGTGGAGTTAGTGTTTTTTCCTTATCTGAAATGGAAAAATTATTTGAAGGAATTGATCTAGGAGAAATATCTGTATCGCAAACTATAAATGGTCCTGCAATTATTTTACTGGCTTTCTATATTGCAGCTGCAGATAAACAGGGAGTCAGGGTAGATCAATTAAAAGGGACATTACAGAATGATATATTAAAAGAGTTTACAGCTCAAAAAGAATGGATATTCCCACCAAAGTCATCAATGCGAATTATTACAGATATGTTAAAATATTGTACAGAGTTGATGCCAAAGTATAATACCATCTCTATTAGTGGTTATCATATTCGTGAGGCAGGTTCAACTGCTGCTCAAGAACTAGCATTTACATTAGCAGATGGTTTTTCATATATCGAGCATGGTATGGAAGCTGGATTAAATGTTGATGATTTTGCTCCAAGACTTTCATTCTTTTTCAATTCACATTTAGATTTTTTTGAAGAGATAGCAAAATTCAGAGCAGCACGTCGTATATGGGCAAAACACCTAAGATTTAAATATGGGTCTAAAGATCAAAGATCTTGGAAATTACGTTTTCATACACAGACTGCCGGATGCAGTTTGACAGCTCAGCAGCCAGAGAATAATATTGCAAGGACAGGTTTTCAAGCTTTGGCAGGTGTCCTTGGAGGTACTCAAAGTTTACATACAAACTCAATGGATGAAACATTAGCATTGCCAACAGAAAAGGCTGCAGAGATAGCGCTTCGAACTCAACAATTGATTGCATACGAAACTGGTGTGACAAATGTTGTTGATCCATTAGGTGGTTCATGGTATATTGAAAAATTAACGGATGAGATTGAAGTAAAGGCAGAAGAATACTTTTCACAGATAGAAGCTATTGGGGGTGTTGTTCCTGCTATTGAACAAGGATTTTTCCAAAGGGAGATTTCCAAATCTGCAGCTGATTACCAAAATAAGGTAGATGAAGGGAAAAGAATTGTAGTTGGGGTAAATAAATTTATTAAAGATAATGAAGAAATAGATATCCCAATCTTAGAGATTGGATCCGAAGCTGGTCAGGACCAACTTAAAAAACTTGAGGAATTAAGAAAAAATAGAAATAATGTAAAAGTACAGGATGCAATTTTAAAGATAAGGGAAGCGTGTAATAATGGGACTAATCTAATGTATCCTATTATTGAT
>CAYOJL010000078.1:0-10130 GCA_964404235.1 uncultured bacterium
GGACTTTATATAGTGACCTTAGAAAAAGAAGATACTATCCTTAGAACTACTGTAGGTGTTCTCAATCGATGAAAAGATCTCTTCTAATTCTTTTCATGGTCTCATTTACTTTTGGGCAATATGACCAATTATTTGTTGGCACACGACCACTAAGCATGGGTGGTGCTTTTATTGCCGTTGCAGATGATGCCAATGCAATTACCTGGAACCCTGCTGGTCTTCCTGGACTTCGCCGGACAGAATTCACATCTACCTATGCAAACTTATACAACCTAGGTATTACTCAGTCTTATATGGGGTTTGTAAAACCATTCTCCGATCGTGTCGCACTTGGTTTTGATTGGTCAAGTGTAGGTTTCGATGATAATGAACTTGCATATTCAGAGAATAAACTGAATTTTGCTGTAGGTGTACAGCCAAATAAGTTATTTTCATTTGGGTTTACACTTAAGTACCTCATGCGTGATATGCTATTGGATGAGGCATCATATGGAAAAAGCTCAGGATTAGGGTATGATGCTGGTCTCCTGATACAACCACTTAAGAATTTAAAAATGGGACTGGGATTATATGACCTTGGTGGGACATCTGTATCCTATAAAGATAAAACAACTGAGGCAATTCTGGGTCAGGCATTTAAACTGGGTATTAGCTATATGCCGATCAATGGCCTGATAGTTGCAGGTGATTTTGGAGATCGGTTTCATCTTGGTGCTGAATATATAATTGCCAGTCGTGTTAGTTTACGCGCTGGTGTACAACAAGACATGAGCGGTGAAGAAAAAATCATGGTACCATCTGCAGGCCTTTCCATAAAGTTCAAAAGCATCGTTATGGAGTATGGATATGAAAGCCATCCATATTTAGAGCCTACACACCGTATATCATTTGCACTGCAACTGAGTCCAGCGGTCGTAAGTATTACAAAGACCACTATCTCCCATAATCCTATTTTTCGTTCCCTTCATCGATACTATGAATCGGAGCCATTTGTGAAAGTGGGACTAAAGAATATCTCTGATGCAGATCTACCCGTGAATGTATCCTTGTTTGTACCTACTATGATGGATAATCCGCACTCTGAATCTGTTACATTGCCTCCAAAATCAGATGAAGAATATGATATTGGGGTATCTTTTAGTAGTGATGTCCTTACATCGAAGAAAGCAACATTTGATAATCTAGTACAGCCAGAAGTAAAAGTGAGCTATAAACAAGGTGGCGAGGAGAAGTTAGCACAGAAAAAAATGGAATCATCTTATGTTCTGGGCAAAGGGAAACTTACCTGGAGCAACCCGGACATGATCGCATGCTACGTCACACCTGCAGATGCTGTTGTGGATAAATTCTCTAGGAACTTTATTCAATATTACACACCTGTATTAAATGATTATTTTGGTAGAAGTAATCTGGGACGTGGAATAATTCTTTATGATGCATTGGGTACACATGGTTTGGTATATAACATCGATCTTGAAACACCATTCTTAGATATTGCCGATGATAAATCTGCCTTTGATACGGTAAAGTACCCTGGCGATATGTTAAGAGATAAGATCGGCGACTGTGATGATCTCACTGCACTTTATGGATCACTATTAGCTAACCTTGGTATCGAGACCATGTTCCTTGATGTCTTCAAACCTGGTGCTGGCCATATCTTTCTTATGTTTGATAGTGGTATTAAACCCGATGATGTAGGTAAATACTTTTTAGATGAGAATGAGGTCGTGGTCCTAAATGATAAAGTCTGGATACCTATTGAAGCCACTCTAGTGGGAAAACCATTCTTCTCTGCATGGAAACAAGGTGCCCTTAAATATAATGAAATGAAGGCTGAGAATTATGTAAATGAGATCTCTGTTAAAGAAGCATCTGCAAAATATTTGGCAGGATCACATATCACGCCTGATATGCCCATGCCAACCATAGACGGTATCAATGATCTTTTAAAAGAAGATATTAAACAATATGGGATGTGGTTAGAACAGATCGTTTATAATTCTGTGGGAAGTAGATTGATAGCAGCAGAAGATTATTATGACGCTGGTGTAAAGTATATGGAATTCAAACGATTCAAGGAAGCCGTAGAGATGCTTGAGACAGCAATAAATATGAAGCCTGTTTTTCCTGATGCGATCAATACTTTAGGTGTTTGCTATACAAAATTAGAAGAATATCCCAAGGCCATTGAATTTTATGAAGAGGCTTTACAACAAGCAGGTGAACATGCCGGTTATATGTTAAATATAGCGATCACACAGTTTATGCTGGGTAATAAAGGCCTTGCTAAACAGAAATATGATGAAGTTGTAATGATCGACCCTATGTTTGCAGGAAAACTGGATAAAGTATTTGGAGCCGCAAAAGCAAGCATAGCAGGAGCTTCGGAAGGTCCAAAACTTAAGATCTCAGCAGATCTTGAAGCTGAACTTGCGGAGGGATCCACAAAAGGTCTGGTGGAGATAAAAGACGCACCTAAAGATCTAGAACCAGAAGATATCAAGAAGGTGAATTTTAGGAAAAGAAGAGCGCGGAGTGATAATACTGTTGGTGTCACCTTTGCACGCTTAGGCAACTATTCCATGGCGATCGATTATTTTAAAAAGGCCATTGATAATGATTCTGAGGAAATGGATTATAAGGTTAATCTTGCCGTGGCTTTGTATAGAATGTACAGGTATGATGAAGCTATGGAATATTATGCAGAGGTTAAAAAAGCCAAACCCGAGCTTGTTACTCAGTTGGACTTTATCGAAAGTATGGGCGAGAATACACCAAAGTTTGATAAATTCGATTAAATAGTAGTAACTTTATTACATAATGAAGAAAAAATTAATTATCATTCCACTATTTCTGGCTCTTGGCAGTGTATGGGCACAAGATGATGATCTTGACCTAGATATGGATGCCATGTGGGATAATACTGTATGGAACGAGATCGAAGATGTTGCAGATGCTGGCTATGAAGTGGAAAAAGTGACCGCTGTTGCAGGTGTACGTGGTGCTGAGGCTGAAGATGAAGCACTACATCACCTATACTATAGACAGTCCATGAAAGGCCCCAGTAAAGTAGAGCTGAATAAGGCCTTAGGTAAATTGATAAATACCCTTGCTTCACTTAAAGAAAAAGATCCTTCTCATGCAAAAATTCCTGAGGTAACACATTATGTGATCCAGATCTATAAGAAGCTTGAGGACAACTCTAAGGCAAAAGAATACGAAAAAGAATTACTTGCCCTAGCACCTGAATCAAAGTGGGCAAAGTTTTATAAGTGAACTGATCATTTTATTTAATAAAAAAGCTCCTGACGGAGCTTTTTTTATTTATTTGAATACCCTTTTATTTCCTTCTGGGTCTACCAAGATCCAGCCTCCACCTGGTACTTCACTTCTTACGATACCCTCTCCTTTAACAGAGCCATCAGGGAACCAAAATTTTGCTCTTCCCCTTGGTACACCATTGACATAACCGATCTCCATCTGTTTATTTCCGTTCTCATACCATTGGGTCCAGGTTCCATTTTCTTTTCCTTCATTATACTTTATCTTTAACGCCTTTTTCCCATTCCAATGCCACTCTGTGTACCATCCATCAGGGTCACCATTTATAAATTTAGCTTTCAGGGATTTTTGTCCATTTTCATACCATTCAGTATATTTACCATGTTCTTTTCCATCTATATAAAAACCCATTATGGATTTTTGTCCGTTCTCATACCATTCCTTATAATCATCAATGTAATTGTTTTGATCAAATGTCGCGATCAGCTCTCTATGCCTTGAATCACCATCATCATACCATTGCTCAAATTCTCCATGTTTTTTACCTTTATCAAAATGACCGATCATGATAGGTTCACCAATCTGATTCAAGGTCTGCCAAAGACCATGTTTAATACCATCTTTGAATTCACCCGCTACCATACCAATATCCAATTGCTTTATAACAGGACCAGTATAAGGAACATTATCAAGATAATAGACACCTGCGAGGGAATCTAGATATCCCCACTCTACTGCCTTGGCACTATCATTACCATTTAGATAAACAAGGGATAAGAGGATCAATAGAAATCTGTTTTTGTAGCTCAACGTATTATTCAATTCTTTTATATGATGATCGCGGAAGTTAAAAACAATAGAGAATTTTACTAAAAATAAAAAAGGGAGCTAAAAAGCTCCCTTTTTTAAAGATAATAACATTTTATTTTAACAGAATCATCTTTTTTAGACCCCTATAATTCTCACTTTGCAGAACATAGATATATACACCTGCCGCAACCGGAGATCCCGATTGATTGTTACCATCCCATTGGATAAAATGATAACCAGCAGATACATTCCTATTTACTAGCATACGAATCTGACGACCCATCATATCATAGATAAAAATGGATACGTTCCCATCTTCAGGTATATCATACCTCAATGTAGTCGTGGGATTGAAAGGATTAGGATAATTCTGATGAATTGCAAATTCTTCCGGTAATCCATGTAGATCTTCTAAACTTAGTAGTGTGACATTAACAACCCCTGAAGGTTCACCTTCATTTTCATGTATATCTACAGCTGTGACAACATAATAATATTCTCCAAGCTCAGTTACATCATCCGAGTAGATCGGTTCATCACTTTCACCAAGAAAATAACTTTCATCAATATCAAAATCTGGAATATTGCCTCGGTATATATTATAATGAGAAAGGTCATTCGCATCTGACATATCCCAGCTTAAGTTCACAATACCATCATCTAGTATAGCATTTAGTCCTGTTAGCATTCCTGGAACAATATTATCAACGGAATATCCCGATGATGGCTCACTTTCAAAATTGCCTTCATCCATATTAGCTACTACACGGAATGTGGTCATGGCATCACTATCACTGGTTGAATCAGAAAGTGTGGTTGCTTCTACAACATATACGTTGCTGGCATAGGCACCAACCGAATTCAATCCGACCCATTGATCACCATCTAAACGTTCAATCGTGTACATTTCTGTACGTCCCAAACCATCTGTATCAAATAAAGATCTCTCAAAAGTAATATATACCCTACCACCTTGATCGTTAGGTATATCTTCAATACTAACTATATTTGCTGATGCTTGTATTGTTCCTGTACATCCATAACCAAGAGCGCCCATGGGTTCACCCCAACTGGTGACAGCAGGAGACATCTCATCAATAGAGAAATCACCAGTGCTTGGATCACAGTAAAATGGAGGACTGTGAATCACATTGGAGTACTGTATATATGATAGTGAATCCGCAAAAGCTCCATTCGGGCCACCTTGAAGAGTACTCTCGCTCAAATAAATATTACTACCGTTGTTATCCCATTGTACTGCAGCTAAAGAATTCTGTCCTTGGTTACCCCAAACAATGGAACCATGCACATCAGCGTATGATCCACCACCAACTGATAATGCACTACCATAAGCAGCTACATTCCCGGCAAAGGTACAGAAATTGAAACTCACATTAGATCCACTCCAAACAGAGAATCCACCTGAATTCGCATTACCGCCCGCAAGGTTTGCATGGTTATTTACTACTAAACAACGATCCATGTAACCACTACTTCCTTGGGAAAAACCTCCTGCCGCTGCATAACTCTGAGATTCATTACCAATAAAGGCACTATTGAACACAGAGGAATAAGTATTACCGTGAACTCTTAGACCCACATAAAACTCGCCAGAATTTTGAAAGAAAACAACACTGTCCATATATACATCCATGTAGGCACTATTTGAAGTACCTATGTATGCACCAGCTCCAGCACGCGCACTATTGCCCATAAAAAGCGTATTGGAAACTGAGACCATCGTGGTTGATAGTGAATCATAACTACGGACCTTCATTGCACCACCATCAAAATTATTTGTACTATTATTTATGAATCTACAGCTATCAAGCATTACATTAGAATTAGTTGCAAATAATGCACCACCATCAGATTCAGCTGTATTATCTAAGAATAGATTATCACCCATCATTATGGTACCTCTATTTATGTAAATAGCACCACCATTGACATCAGCATATCCATTAATAAAAGTAAAACCACCTACTAACCAATCTCCTTGTATGATCTCAAGGATAGTTCCCTCTCCATTACCATTAATGACCGTTGAGTCTGAACCAGCAATACCAAACAGTAATCCTGACATATTATAAACACTGATATTCTCATTATAGACACCTGGTCCTACAAAGATCATATCACCACTATTCATTTCGCTAAAAGCATGTCCAATTGTTGCATATGGATCTTCAAACGAACCATCACCTGTGGAATCATTGCCTACCCCGCTCCAGACCAATAACATACCGGGCTCTGCCGGAGCATCAGCTGGATATCTCCAGTAACTGAATCCACCACCATTATTACCGGTTGTCCAACTCTCCATATGGATATCATAGAAAACATTCTCTTCAACACACCATAATGAAATGGTCAGACCAACCACACTTGCTGGTGAATAATTCACTGCTTCAACCCATTCAACATAGTCTGCAGTTGTAGACTGATCAGTAGGCATAGGTGACCATAATGTAGCAGCTGGACCATTGCCATTATATTCATCTTCAAGATATGGGTTAAATAGTCCCTGATTGTCTGCCCGCGTGATCGCTACCGATCCAGTAATATGGTCCCAGTTATCCGAATCTGTATAATCGGCATAGTCTTCCTTGATAAAATAAACTGAACTATCATTAACATCATTGACCTCAAGCTCTACAATGAATGATCTTTGAATATCATTAGGGAGGTCATTCCAAAGTCCATCATTTGTCCTGAGCTCAACATAGTGTTCATTGCCTCCTGAATTATTGGGTTCACCATCGTTCCAGTTGGTATAGACCACTTCTTCACCAGTGACCCATTGCCAGTTACCCTCTTCCTGTTCATCAGTAAGACCGACCCAGACCCCTTCAGTATTAAGGGTATCAGTAGCATATCGAATAAAACTATTCTCTTGTTGAGATGTTATAGTTGCCATATATACTTCAATACCATCACCTACTTGGACAGTATCAGTGAAAGTAAGTGCATCATGCCATGAGACCGTATCGTGTGACCCATAGTAATGATGACCTTCAAATTCACCTAAATACTCAAATCCCTCAGCATCATCATAATCATCATCATCTCCACCTTCCCAGTCAAAGTCATAGGCTAATTCCCAAAAATAAATGAAATCCAAATAGTAAGCATTACCATTATATGCAACGGTCACATTCCCTCCGTCCCATTCACCATTTTCACAGGATACGGCATAAACCTCTCCCATATCATGCTGATCATTATTATTCGTATCAATGAATTGAAAATAATAATCATTGAACCCATAGTTGCTGGCCCAAGCTTCAAAGTCTGTCTGAGACCTTATAGTAACAGTTGTATCTGGGGTCATATCTGATAGATTTCCAGGACAATCGTCACAATCGGAACCCATGGACATAAATACTGATCCATATTCTGAGAACATGCTATCTATTGATGAAAAATGAAATTCTACACCTGTACCTGTTGTATCTCCATCATCTCCACTTTCACCAAATTCAAACGTAAGGAAATAATAGGAATTGGTTGTGTCAATATATATGGACTGTTCATGAAATTCATCATCATAGTAAACAGAGACAGCGTACTCTTCGTACGGTTCAAGAACAGTACCAATATCGCCCCAAACATTTGTCGCTCCATAATAAATTGAATTACCAGTACTGTCACGGATCTCAACGCCGATCATAGGAGGTGAAAGAGTATCCTGTTCATCATATTCGCGCACTCTAGCGATCAAAAAACCATAGTCATCACGAGGATGTAACACCATTTCTATATTATCTACAGACACGCCTTCAGGAGTAACGTAAAACACACCACCATCCCATAGATCTATATAGGTTCCATTGTCAGAATTATTGTGTGCATATGCACTCCACATGCCTATGCCTAATTCTGTAGAAGCAGTTCCTAGGCTATCAGTCGCTACAGGAATTACTGTATCCCATTCTGTTGAGAAGAAATATACTGTTGCACTATCATTAGGATTTCCTAAATGATCTACTACTGTGGCTTGAACCTCATGTTGTTCATTCTGATCATCTGTGTTTGTCACATATGATAGAACATTATCTAGAAGGTCGATAGTCTCATTTGCTGCATCCGTTCCATAGATATTGAACCCAAGAAAGACTGCACGGCCATCACCTATCTGATCTGCCGTGATAGCACCAGAATGTCCATCAAATTGACCAATGTCAGTAAATTCATCAGAATCGACCCAACAAGCGTATCCAAGATCAGAATAGTGCCAGATCCCGTATTCTTCCCATCCTTCAGGAAGACCCTCTGTAATAGGATGGTTTATATCATTTAATTGAATGAGCCCAGGTTCTTGTCCAATATCTACATAATCATTTGGAAACCAATTGAACCAATCACCGTTTTGTATGTATCCTTTGCCAGACTCTATCCAGCCTGATATGTGATTTACCTCTTGATTGCAATTTGTTCCATATCCAGCCATGATGGCAGCAGCATCCATTTCTATTGCTTCTTGAACACTATAAACTTGAATCGGTTCATAATCTAGTTCGATCAAAGTGCTTTCTATATCTCCATCGGATGGGAAATTGCAAAGTAGGGCAATAATGGGGAGATCTCTTTGATCTCTTGTCAGGCTAGGTCTTTGTGACGTTTGAATAGTTTCAAGGCTATTTCCTGATCTCTCACTGTTTACTGTTTTCCCTATAACATCAGCAATATCGATCATGTTCAAGCTTTTTTTCGAGAAACTCTGATCGAGTAAGGTATTTCTTAATTCATCTGGTAAAACCTGATTATAAATACTTTCCCTATCATGGTCAGTATTTGGAATATTGACATTATTTTGAATACTAGTTCCTCTTGGTCTTAGGGTCTTTCTTGGTGCGTTAACTTTCATTCTTAGATCAATAGAGAAAGGGTCAAAGACCTCTTTTTCTTTGGAATTAGATTCCAGGTCTGCTTTGTTTTTCAGTATTTGATTCAACCTATTATTGGCCTGGGAACTATTCTTTTTCATTTCTTTTCGGAATGCATCGATCCGTTCTTTGTGAGCTTTTCGCAGAACTTGATCATCAACACCATTACTCATTTTTTGTGGTTCAACAGAAAGATTAAGATCATTACTTAGGCCATCAAGAGCAGGTATGTTATTGGATGCTATTAGAAAAGATAAGGACAGAAATAGATTAATAAAGGTTGGGCGAATCATATAAAACTCCATTTTTAATTTTTAAAAGACCACGACCATTGATCTTGGTCTTATTGAAGGTAAAACAAGTTTATGTATTCAACAAATAGTATAGTATTTGTTTTTCATTTGTGTGATACTGCACACAAACAGTTTATAATTTGAGTTTATAGGTTCTGATCTCAAATGGTGAAAGAGAGATCTCATATTCTCCATCAATATTTACTGGCGGATCAATATCATCCCACTCCATGAGATCACACTCAGTTAGGGTACCTTTCAGTTTGATGGATCCGTTTGACTTTCTACCATGTGTCTCAACGATCCGAATGATCAATTGATCTTCTTTCTCTGCCTTTTTTATAACTGATAGTTCCAACCCTTCACCCATTAGTTTTACTGGTATATCCATTTCTGAACTAACACTCTCAAATAAGATCGGCTGTTGATTCATACGGGAGGATTCCATCATTACTTCTGAATGAATAAGATCATTTTGGTGTGGCAATACACTATATGTGAAGGTATGCGATCCTTCATCAGCATCAGGATCTGGATTGCTTGGAGAGCGAAGTAAATTCAAGTCTAAAATATTATCATGGACCATATAACCATATTTACAATCATTCAATAGGGCGACGCCGTGGTCATGATCAGAAAGATCCGCATATTTATGTCCTACAACCTCAAACTTTGCTTTATCCCAACTGGTATTGCGATGGGTATTCCGCTTCACATAACCATACTGAATATCAAAAGCGGCCTGTTCTGACCTTATTGTTACAGGAAAATGTACACGTAGCATTTTGTGTTTTTCATTCCACTCCACATGGGTAGAAAGATCAAGTCTTTTTGAATGAGGGTAGAGCGATGC
>CAYOJL010000079.1:0-9737 GCA_964404235.1 uncultured bacterium
GCCAATATCCAATTGTTCCCATGCGTGCCACTCAAAAATAAGATTTTTATTCGAATCAAATTCTTGAATGATCAATGTGATTACAATTGCATCAGTAAGTCCGCCAGGGGTTAACTCGCTCATGTCCACTGATATTGAATCATATGCCTGTAAAATATAGCCTCCATCATCAAGCAATTGTATATCATGAAAATCCGCATAATATCCATTTGCGCATTCTAGCGTATCTATTTCATTCATATATTCATTTAAAATGATCCATGAATTGTTTATACCATCAAAATAAGACAGATTATTTTGATTGACTTTAAAATCAAGCCCAAGGTGTGCAGAGTTGATGAACCAAGCAGGCTCAATTAATGTATCGATCATGGCCATATATCTTGGAAAAGAACGCGTTGTATGTACAAAAATATTTGCAGGGTATGGGTCATTATTTACCAATACCTCAAAATCTAAATAGCCCATATTCCTTGGAAATGAAATGGATCCAAGAATAAGAAAAAGCGTAATTTGTATAGAGGTACCATATGAGATCCTATTTGTCTGATTAAGACTTTTCCGTTTGGATCTACAGGTCATAATTAAATATAATTATTTGTTTATTTATAGCGATAAGAATTCGAATACTTCTTGATTTTACATCATATGATATAAAATTATGTTATAATTTTATATTAATGATTTTGCCACCGTAACTCAGTTGGTAGAGTAGTTCATTCGTAATGAACAAGTCGCTGGTTCAAATCCAGTCGGTGGCTCTATACTATTTTCTTGGTTTTTGGTAATGCTTTGCTGCTCGCCATGCACCATATATTTCTCCAAGATAAACATATGTTGCCATAATGCCTAGGAATGGACCTGCCACAGGTCTTTCATCCTTCATTGCTAAATAAGCTGAGCTCCCAGTTAAGTAAACTGTCCAAAGCCCCATTAACCCATCAAATGATCTTCCTGTATAGGCACGACCTGCCCCTGGGATAAATACAGATAATAGTGCAGCAAAGAAAGGAGATTTAGTGCCAGTAGATAATGTTGTTTGACCTACTGGATCAATTAATCTACCATCAGATTCATTAAAAGGATGGCCTATATCTATATGGTAATATATCGCAAAAGGGTTACAGCGGATGACCCTATCAGAAGCGATGACACCACCACGTATAATGCCGTATTCACTGATGGCATGTGCACCATAATTAGAACAACTTGGATAAAACTGACAGTTAAAAAAATTAGTATTGTATGATATACGTTGCCAGCCGGCAATGGGTATAAGACCAATTTTATATAGTATAGGTGTTTGCTTAGATATTAATAATGAATCCGCAGGGTATTTTGATTGTGCTACTAAGCAGTTAAATAGAATTAGGAGTTTAATACAACGCACGATCGAAATTAATTAGATTTATCTTAATCATGAACCTGTTCCTTTTTTAGATTCATACTGCAATGGACGCATTTATAGATACATTATTCTCAAATCCAGTTTATATGGCGATAGCAGTAGTGCTTGCGATCTTGCTGGTATATTCAATTATTAAGAAGATAATAAAATGGATCTTGCTATTTGGAATATTGCTGGTCATTTATGTGGCCTATTTAAATTATACAGGCCAAGAGGTTCCAAAGAATATGGATGAATTAAAGGAGTCTGTATCTGAAAGCGTAGAAAAGGTTAAAGAATCAGCTTCAGAATCAATTAATGAAGCAAAAGAATCTACACGAAAGATCGTAGAAGAAAAGGTAGATGAAAAAATAGAAGAGATACTAGGGGATTAGATTGATACCTTAGTTGGCGCTTGATCTGGAAGATCAGGCAAACTTGTATTGGTCATAAGTCCTAATGCCAGTATAAGTATAAATAAAATAGATCCGATCAAATACAGTGTAGCAGAAAAGAAAAAGAATTTTTGTATCCTTTCCAAAGCGCCAGCAAAGTCTTGGTCATTCTCATTAGCAATAGATAATTGTATTTTTGATGAAGCTCCATTTAATTGGATACCCATGTAGATAAGGATTCCTGAAACGAATATAGAAGGTATAGATAGGGCTGCCATTTGATGTCCTTTGAATAAAAGTGGGACAGAAAGTATTCCATTAAACGCACCAAGACCAAAATTAATGGAACCTAGTATTCTACTCCAGCGAGCTAATCTGAAAAGAGAGTCTTGTCCCTCTCTATCTAAATGTATTTGTAATGATGGGAATGGTTCAGTTTCCATAATTATAAAAGATCGCTTGCTAGCTCTGCTAGTTCACTACGCTCGCCTTTTTCTAAGGTGATATGTGCAAACACGTCTTGTCCTTTCATACGACTGATCAAATAGGTCAAACCATTCGATCTCTTATCTAAGTAAGGATGGTCTATTTGATGAATATCACCTGTAAAGACTATTTTTGTTCCTTCTCCGGCTCTGGTAATTATGGTCTTTACTTCATGTGGGGTCAGGTTTTGAGCCTCATCCACAATAAAAAATGAGTTTTGTAAACTGCGACCTCTAATATAAGCAAGAGGCGTTATTAATAATTTGTCTTGTTCTAACATGGCATTTATTCTGAGTGCTCTTTTATCGTTATGTTTGAACTGGTGACGGATCACAGAAAGATTATCGAATAATGGTTGCATATACGGATCTAATTTTGATTGTATATCTCCAGGTAGGAATCCAAGATCTCTATTGCTTAAGGGTACAATTGGTCTTGCCAGAAATATTTGACGAAAATCTTTACGTTTTTCAAGTGCTGCTGCTAAACCTAATAAAGTTTTTCCTGTCCCTGCTTTACCTGATATCGTGGTCAATTGTATCCGATCATCTAATAGTATATTCAAAGCAAAGGACTGTTCCGCATTTCTTGGCTTGATACCATAAGCAGTGGGGTTATCAATCTGTACTATTTTCTTATCAAATGGGTCATAAGATGCTAAAACAGACTTTTGACCATTCCTTAAAATAAAACTTTCATTTGGATGCGGTATCTGAACCGATTTGATATCATCTATTTCAACACCATGTGATCCATAGATCAGATCGATCTCAGATGAACTCACATTTTCTATAAGTCTACTGCCAGAATATATTTGACTAATATCACCTACTGCATCAGTAGTGTAATCTTCTGCCTCTAGACCCAATGACCTTGCTTTAAGTCGCATATTTGTATCCTTCGATACCAATATCAAAATCTGATCAGTATTTTCTTGATGAATTTTATATGCACAGTTAATAATTCGATTATCAGGACAATCTTCATTGAATGTTGCTTCTACATCAGGATGCCAATTATGGTTCACAACAACTCTAACCTTTCCATCGAATTTTTTTAATTCTCCATTTTCAGCATCAATTGATAATTCATCTAAGCGTCGTAAAAAATCTCTCGCGTTATAATGGATCTGTTCATTGCCACGCTTGAACTGATCTAATTCTTCTAGGACAGATATAGGGATAACAACATCATTATCTTCGAAATTTTGAATACAAGTTGCATCATGAAGGATCACATTTGTATCTATGACAAAGATTTTTTTCTTTGACTTGGACATCTGTTTAAGAAGATTTAGTTATAAAAAATAATATTATAGAAGTAATCAGGATGAGCAAACTTAATGATCTAGAATTAATAGTATCAAGAGGTACACCGATAGATGAATCAACTTTTTTCCATATTTTAAGGCATGAAGTCAAACATTGCTTCCAATATCTGGTATAATAAAAAACTATAGACAAATGCTAATGTAAGAAGTGCGGCAGGTGTAACTCTGAATTGAATACGGAATTCACTATGTTCTTTTTTTTCATCATAGTATTCAATTAACATCTCCAAGGTAACTTTACTAAGATAAATACATAAACTATATAAGGCTAGTAAGATAACCTGGTCTAAAGCAGATAATGATTTTAGCCACTCACCTAAGCTCATTGAGTATCCTCCAATATAGCCTTGAATTCAGAAAGTATAATGGATGTTGCTCCCCAAACTACTTCGCCATCAAGATCATAATAAGGAATGGCTATTGATCGATCAGATATAATATCCTTTTTTTCTTTTTTTGTTTCTTCAAGCATTAGGTTTTTAATTGATGGTGAAAAAATACGCTCTACCTCAACATCATGCATCACAGTTTCTGGTTTTTTTACTGTCCATCCTATGAATGGAAAGATCTCAAATTTTGAAACAGGAACATAAAAAGGTGTTAATGTCCCAATAATATTAATTTCACTACTGCTCACACCGATCTCTTCAAATGTTTCTCTTAATGCGGCATTTTTATAAGACTCTCCTTCTTCAACCATGCCCCCGGGCAAAGATATTTGACCTTTATGATGCTCAACTGTTTTGGTACGCTTTGTTAGAAAGAAATACCATTCATTATCAGTCGGATATAGTAGTATCAATACGGCAGCGGGTATTCCTCTTTGATCTTCTTTTGGAATAAACCTTTTTGATTTGATCATCATTTTTTTTTGAGCTGTCCTGCCAGGTAGGCACTCATCCAAACGGTTCGAGAGTCTTTCTATAAATAATGGTACCATAGACTGAAAAGTTATCCCATTTTTGATTCTTCTGCCCGAAATTTCGTAGCGAATAAAATATGAAATACAAACATATAATCTGGGATTGGAACGGCACGCTTCTTGATGATAGGTGGCTTTGTGTTGATGGGATTAATAATGGTTTACTTAAAAGAGGCCTTACTCCAATCACAGAAGAAACCTATATGAATGTTTTCACATTTCCTGTTAAGAATTATTATGAGGATCTGGGATTCGATTTTAAGAAAGAGCCATTTGAGGTTGCAGGAGATGAGTTTGTTAATTTTTATGGACAAAATTTTTCTCGCGCAAAACTACATACGTCAGTACGTTCAGTTTTAGATAAGATCAAACATCATAATATTACTCAATCAATTCTTTCTGCAGGTAAGCATGAATTCTTACTTGGTTGGGTGGAAGATCACAAATTAACAGATTATTTTTCTTGGATCAAAGGAATTGATAATCAATATGCTACAGGTAAAATAGATCTGGGCCTATCTTTTATTAATGAATTACCTTATAAGAATAATGAGATCATCATGGTAGGTGATACCATCCATGATAGTGAAGTTGCAGATGCAATGAAAATAGAATGTATATTGGTAGATCATGGTCATATTAGTCATGACCGATTACAAAAGACCGGCCGTAAGGTTATATCAAATATGGATCAGGTATTAGATCTCTTGGTCTGAAAGGTCTGATACCAATAATACATCAAATATATTAATTATATTATTACCATCAGCATCTGCTGCTAGAAATTCTTGAGGTTGAAGTTCAAAAAGGCCAAGTATATAATTAGAACATAAAAGTGCATCGACCACGGTTATAGAGCCATCTCCATTAACATCACCAATCTCATATTGTTCTGTGCCTGGTGCTAGACCAATTACAGAAATAGAAGCTGTATTCTCTTGTCCATTTGGGCCATATACCGTTAGTGATATCTCATATACCCCTGGCTCTTCGCAGAATAGTTTTGGTGTTTGTCCATAACCGATCAATTCCCCATCATTTGTCCAAATTCTGTCACCGATGGGGCCTGTTGATTCATCGTAAAAATGGAAATGATCAGGCACAGTGATTGCTGATCTAACAACTTTTGGATAAGCGTTCAATAGTGAAAAAGGTCCAATAGTTGTATTTTGTATCTGTAATCCAATTAATTCGGATGGTAGTTCGTTAAAGAATAATTGTATATAGTCGTAATCATTTGGGTGAGAAATTGATACAGGATACCCTGATATAGTTTTGAGGCTATCCCATTCAACCAACCCCACATCATCAAACCATGAGAACGCTAGCCCTGAATCTGGCACACCACTATTTAATCTTAGATCAAAATAATTTACATCTTCATCACTAGGTATATCTCCCCAGTATCTTTCCCAATCAAAAGACCCTGAGATCGAATCACCCATAGATGATGTAAATAAACTTTCGCCAGTTCTACCACTTGCGCAACGAACCTCAATAGTCACTTCTTTTCCATTTTCCGTTTTAATAAAGCCGTGAACTGTATGTGAATATTCATTTTTAAAAGGAAAACGTTCTTCAAGATTTGTAACAATATTATCAGGAGAATCTGGTGACCGTATATGTGATAGTCCCGTGCCCCCTCTTCTAAAGATCGAATCTTGGAGAGTTTCATTTTCACTATTCAAATTCCAAAGAGAACTCCCTTCATCCTCAAAATTCTTCATCCATATTTTTTCCCTTCCAAGGCGATAGTGTGTAATTGAAGGATCACCTTCTGATATTTGAGAAAGACTGCCTGCCTTTGTTAACGGAATTGGCTCGGACTGGAAATATGACTCTCCATTAAGATCAAATGGTTTGTAATTCACTACCCAGGCATTGTGATCAATAATGTCATAAGGCATCATTAAACTATCCGTAATAATATATGCACGTTGATTATCAGTATCGACATGTACATATGTGTTGAGTTCTTTTGAACGCATAGAAATATAGTCCAAGATATAATTACCTAATTCTCCTTCAGCAGGCAAGGTCAAGTAATCATCAATATATACTGGATCTATTGAAAAAGCTGTAAAACCAGATTCGTCCGCTTCTGCATTTAAGATCATTGAAGGATAGGTCTCAGGATAATTCAGATCAAAAATAAAATTACCTAAAGAATGAGCAATCAGTTTACCATTATATATTTCTACTCCTTGAATAATATGAGGATGGTGAACAATAACAATATCGGCACCCTCATCTATGGAAAATTGTCTTATTGCTCTATCCCACATTTGAGGTCGATCAAGCCTCCATGAATAATCTTCAGCCTCCATACCATCTTTTGATATCATTTGGAAACCGACTTCACTTGCAGGATTCGTTCTAAGATTAGTAAATCCATCTAGCGGTGTATATGAGTCATAATTTAAACCCGGTGAATACGAGTACTCACTTCCTGCATGCATTTCAACCACAACAAGATCTGCCAGAGCCTCTACTGATTGGATCTGTTGTTTCAAATAATATGGTGTCATATAGGCAAACCCTGCCTTATTCTCGCCCGCATTCAAGTAGGGTTGATAGTTATTATATTGCCCTGTTCTATCACTGGAGGCAATAAAAGCAATGGTCTGTCCTTTTACTGATTTGAATGCTGGTAGATATGCTTCATAGCTATTCATACCTGCACCTGAATAAATGATTCCTGCCTCACTTAAGATATTTTGTGTCTGGATCATTGCAGGTTCCATATAATCGAGTATATGATTATTTGCTAAAGAGACAACATCGATACCTGCATATATCAAACCACTCACATTTTCAGGAGCAGAACGAAAAATAATACTTTTTGATGGGTGAGGATATCCTTGATCTGAAAGTGGTATTTCAAGATTAGCAACGGTTATATCAGCTGACATTCCAAGTAATTCCCGAGTCGGAATAAAAAGAGCATTAACACCTTGAGTTGTTATAATTCCATCATCTTCTTCAAATCTTCTTCCCATCATGATATCACCAACAAAATTGAATTTTATAGGGAAAGAAGTATTGCCCTCTTCGACCTGGATCGCTGTAGTTGACCATCCTTGTTGACCTGTTTCATCCTCAACGGTCAAAATGACCGTATAATCATGATCGTCTTCGACAATGTAATCATGTATTGGATTAGCTTCATTTGAGGACTCGCCATCGCCAAACTCCCAATTATAAGAGAATGCATATGAGTCGGTATCCTGTATTGTTGAATAGAATGATACTGTGATCATTTGATGATGAGTTTCATCTCTGACGCTTCCTAACTCATATCCAATGGAGACCGATGGACTAATTGGTAGGTCCGGGGTAATGTCTCTGACCATACTAAAATGCACACTCCCAGGAGTGCTACTTGTATCATCATGATCATTAATGAAATGAATCTCATTTAGAACGGATAGTGAATCGTACCACGCAAGCCAATCATCACCAATAGGAAGCCTATAGGAATGCCATGACCCGATATGTCCAACACCTTGATATACAGGGATCCATTCTTCTATATCCAGGGTCTCATATCCTGAAAAAGAATAACGGATCGAATTTTCACCATTTGAGAAGCCAATGGCCTGTATCTCAGAAATGCTATCGACCATAGCAAAAACCTGTAATATAGTTCCTGAATCTGGTGTAAAAGGATCGATCTGTACTGATTTCCAACTATTGCCAAAAATGACAAGAGTTGGGCTATTGCCTGGAAATGTATTTGAAGAGTCTATTGCAAAACTATCTTCATCAATATCTTCATCGATAATACCTTCCAGATCACTGCCATCAGTAAAATATAATAAAGTATCGGGGTGGCTATGTCCTGGTAATAGGTTAGAAACCGCTTCAGACCAAGGTCCAGCATTATTAAAATGATCCATTCCACGAATCTGAAACCACCAGGGTTCTGTATTGTTCAACCCCGATAGTATCTGGTGGTCTCTTCGCATGTATTGCAAAATTTCATGATCTTCAAGATCAAATAAGATAGGATCATTGAAAAGTGTGTCCGTATCTGCTTGTATTTGAAAAGTTTTAAAATTGGTATCATAGACAGGTGTCCAATTGAGATAGACCTGATCTGAATTATCCACATTATAAGCTGTGATAAATTCAATTGAATCTGGTGGATCTTGGTCATTCACTGTTTCCCAGTGCGTTAAATATGAATCCAGCGCATCTATAAATGGTTGATAATATTCTCTGATCAGAGAAAAATTATTTATTCCGGTAGGGTATGAACCATTATGATATGCGGAATCATTTGAGATTCCACTGCTGTCAAAAAGCATGGGTTTTTCATCTAATTCTATATGGATCCACGGTTCATATACAGAATAACTATTGGTCAAGCCTTGAAGATCGAGCATTTGTATTCCATTTGATGGTCCTCTCAATTCTGTGGCTAATGTAATGGGGAACTCGGTTTCTCCATTATCATATACGCATTGATCATCATAGAATACTTCATAATATTCCGTAACATGTAGGGAGTTGGTATTACCAAACTGACCTTGATCAATAGGATACTCTGATGTGAAATTTATTATGTCAAAGTGATCTTCTGTAATATCCCGGATAGGTTTTGTAGTAAATGAATTTTGTGATCCAGCTGCAACAATAATTGATTTACGAGGTGCGTGAGATTCATTATCAAAACTATGTATTGCAAAAACAAGAGGCCAATGGGGATTAATGCCTACTAATGGATGCACGGCTGCCTCTTGAAATTTTTGAAATATTGTGTTGGGGTAGCGAGAAGGATCTGACAATGACTTGCTATTTGAATAATTACCAATTCCGGTCCATAAAACTTCTCTACCTGCACCATTGATCATGAATGCAAAGGCATTGGTCTTTAGAAATATATCAATAGCAATATAAGGAGCAATAAAATCATCGCAGGGGTGAGGGACCTGGATGATCACTTGTTCTCGTGTCGCTTGAGGATTAATAATATACATTCCCCATCCATTTCGAAAACTGCCTATTACGTCGTCCAGATCATTATCAGATTGGTTCGAGTCAATAAAGCTAGTATCCAATTGTTCTCTAATTATATGAAATACTCGATTATAGACAGTGTCTTCAAAAATAACCAACTCATAATAGAAAGACTCGATAGAATCCTGAAGTAATGAATCAACAAGCGTTGTATACCCTAGGATAAATCCAGAAAAAATATCTTCACAATAACTT
>CAYOJL010000079.1:9775-10094 GCA_964404235.1 uncultured bacterium
ATTACAATGTTAAACCAATGGACATAGTTTTTATATCGTATGACGAGCCCGGTGAGTGACCTGCTATAAATTCAGATAGTTCACCTATCTCATGAATGATATTCGCGAGTGAAAGACTTATACTGAGCGCACTGATAAAAATCCATTTCATTATACTAATACAGAATAAGAAACTAAATATATTGTCCTATTGATGAATAAATAAAATGATCTAATTGTTTATATCTAATCGTTCATTAACGATTATCTCATTAAAATTCAATACCGAGTCCTACTACCGGGATGGTGCTAAAATAAACAATTTTTCCAATATTATTAT
>CAYOJL010000080.1:0-10008 GCA_964404235.1 uncultured bacterium
AAATCTCTCATATCATTGATCTCTTTTTGCCTGAAAAGCGCATTTCCATCAAAATAAAATTTTGAATCTAAAGCAATAATATTTTTGTCATTTGTTTCAATTAAAGGATTTATTTCTAAGAGCGAAGCATCAGTAGACTGGTAACATTCGTACATTTTCATGAAAATTAAACATGCTTCTTTAAAAGCATTTCCGGTAAGACCAAGGCCATAGGATAATTTCCTTGCTTGAAAAGATTTTATTCCTATCAAAGGATCTATCCATATTTTTACAATTTTTTCAGGAGTCTCTGCAGCTACCTTTTCAATTTCAACGCCACCCTCTTTTGATACCATGAAGACATCCATTTCTTTTCCTCTATCCAATGTTATAGCTGCGTAGAACTCTCTAGAAATATCAGCTCCTGATTCTATCAAAAGACGCAGTACTTCTTTCCCATCTGGCCCTGTCTGATGTGTTACAAGTGTCATTCCTAATATATCGGATACTATGGATTTTAAATCCTCGCGATTATGGGCCAATTTGACACCACCGCCTTTACCACGGCCTCCTGCGTGTATTTGGGCTTTGACAACGACTGTATTTGATTCAAGCTTATCATAAGCTTTTAGCGCTTCTTCAACGCTAAAAGCAGGGATTCCCCTTGGAGTAGGTATTCCAAATTTTTGAAAAATTTCTTTCCCTTGATACTCATGTACTTTCATGATTAATTCCTTATTTCCGTTCCTGCAAGATTATTCATTGCGTCTTTTATACATGGTATTGAGGTTATTTTTACCTTTTCACCATGGTGCTTTAAAAAATGAATAGCAGCTTTTATTTTTGGACCAATGGTACCATTTTGGAACTCACCATTGTTATATAGATTTTCTAGATCATTTCTATTAATAGAATCAATCTTTTCTTGTTCATTAGTGCCAAATTTTAAATATACGTTATCAATATCTGTAATTATCCAAAGTTCTTGAGCTCGAATAATGCGTCCCATTTTTGCTGCAGAATAATCTTTATCAATGACAGCATCCAGTCCT
The DNA here is from genome assembly GCA_964404235.1 of uncultured bacterium. Taxonomy (GTDB): domain Bacteria; phylum Fidelibacterota; class Marinisomatia; order Marinisomatales; family UBA1611; genus CACEUX01. The sequence continues at coordinate 1,032 of CAYOJL010000080.1, forward strand.
TCTAGATTACCAGAATCATTATTATACACTGGAATTCCACCACCGCCTGAGGCTATAACTATTGTGCCTCTATCAACTAGTGATTTTATTGACTTCCCGTGCATAATATATTCAGGCATAGGTGAGGGCACAACTCTACGGTATTTATGTTTTTCTTGTTCCTTAAAGGCCCAACCAAATTTCCCAGACATTTTTTCTGATTCTATTTTTGAATAACGTGGACCAACATATTTTGTAGGTTCTTTAAAAGATGGATCATCTTTATCCACAATTACCTGTGATATTAAGCTAACTACCTCTCTATCTTTTTTCATTTCACGTAATTTATTTTGGAGTGATTGTTGTATCATATAACCAATGGTCCCTTGGGTACCAGCCACACAGACACCAAGAGGCAAAGGAGGAATAATATCTTGAGTCAGTTCCATGCGGAGTAATTCATTCCCTACTTGAGGACCATTTCCATGATTGATACATATATTATAATCTTGTCTAATAAAATTGCTAATGCCTTTTAACGCCTCTCTGGTATGCTCAAATTGTTGTTGTATAGTTCCAGTCTGGTTATTTTGAGAAAGACTATTCCCACCCAGAGCAATCATTGCGGTTGGTATATTCAACTAATCCTCATTTAAAAAAGGATAACGATAATCCTTTGGCGGTTCAAATGTCTCTTTCACAGTTCTAATAGATATCCACCGTTGTAAATTGAGATCTGAACCTGCTTTATCATTTGTCCCAGATGCTCTACTACCGCCAAAAGGTTGTTGTCCAACAACTGCGCCCGTTGGTTTATCATTGATATAAAAATTGCCAGCAGAATGGGTCAAATGGTCTTTTGCACTTTGAATCGCATCTTTATCTTTGCCCATAATACAACCTGTTAAGGCATAAGGAGAAGTTTTATCTACTAGCTCAAGAGTGGAATTCCAGTCATCAGAGTTATAAAGATAGATGGTCAATACAGGTCCAAAGATCTCTTCTACCATAGTCTTAAAATAAGGATCAGTAGTCAATATTGTTGTAGGTTCGATAAAATATCCTTTACTATCATCATAGTTACCTCCAGAAATAATATCTGCTGAACTAGAATTTCTAGCAAATTCAATGTAATTGGTTATTGAATCAAAAGCATTTTTATCTATTACTGCATTTACAAAATTAGTGAAGTCTCTAGGTGAACCTACTTTAATGGTTTTTAGTTCAGATAGGTAGGTCGTTTTAAGTCGCTCCCAAATATTCTTAGGTATATAAGCCCTAGACATAGCAGAGCATTTTTGTCCCTGAAATTCAAACGCTCCACGAATCATTGCCGTAGATAATTCATCTACATCGACTGATTCGTGCGCAAGACAAAAATCCTTACCCCCAGTTTCACCAACTATTCTTGGATATGTTTTATAATTATTGATGTTGTTTCCTATAGATTTCCAAATATGCTGAAATGTTTCTGTAGAACCTGTAAAATGTACTCCTGCAAGGTTTGAATTCAATATTACGGGATTGCCAACTTTCCCTCCTGAGCCAGGAATAAAATTAATAACGCCGTTTGGCAGTCCTGCTTCTTCTAGCATTTTCATGAGATAATAACATGGAAGAACAGCACTTGATGCTGGCTTCCATAATGCAACATTACCCATGAGTGCAGGGGCAGAGGGTAGGTTCCCAGCTATTGAAGTAAAATTAAATGGTGTAATAGCAAAAATAAATCAATCTAGAGCACGATATTCTAGGTGGTTTTTAACTCCATCAGGGGAAATCAGTGGTTGGTTATTATATATCTCTTCGGCATACTGTGAATTGAAATTAAAAAAATCAATTAATTCACATGCAGAATCAATTTCTGCCTGATAAACATTCTTACTCTGATTAAGCATAGTTGCAGCATTAATAGTATCACGCCATGGTCCTTGTAGTAATTCTGCTGCTTTTCGAAAGATTGATGTTCGCTCTTTTAGGGAAGTCTTTGACCAGGTTTCCCATACTTCTAAAGAGCTACTAATTGCGTGTTCTACTTCTTTTTCACCTGCTTTATGATACCGAGCAATAATATTTTGGTGATCATGAGGCATAATGCATTCACCCATTTCCCCGGTTTTGAACTCTTTACCATTGATTATTATTGGTATTTCAATGGATTGATTTGCCATTTCATCATACTTTTTCTGTATATTATGTCGATCTTGACTACCAGATTCGTAACTTTTTATAGGTTCGTTTACCGCATAAATTATTTCGTTCATTGCAATTCTAAATTTTATATAAAATGATTGTAAATAGCCTAGAATATTACCGGACAATCAATCGGATGACAAGAAAGAGAGTCTTAGATTGATATTAAATCAATATCTGAATTCTCTGCAACCAATATGAATTCACTTAAGGCATCATGCATAGCATTCAAATCAGGTGCAGTAACTAAATTTTGACGAAATTTTGCTGCACCAGGGAAGCCCTTGATATAATTAGAAAAGTGTTTTCTCATTATATTAGATCCAGTATGCTCACCGCGATTTTCCAATAATAGATTAAAATGACGTTTGCAAGTATTAGCAATATCAAGTAATGAAGGAGGCTGTGGAATGGGTTTGCCATTAAGTTCAGCAATTGCATTACGGAAAAACCAGGGATTACCTTGTGCTGCTCTACCAACCATTACTGCATCACAACCGGTATATTCAAACATTTGCATCATATCATTTGCTGTGCAAACATCTCCATTACCTATAATTGGAATTGAACAACTTTCCTTTAATTGTTTTATGTATTTCCATTCTGCTTTTCCTGTATAGCGTTGTTTTGTAGTACGAGGATGAAGTGTAATAGCTTTTACTCCAATATTTTCTAAGCGCTCACCTACTTCTGGAACCACAATAGAGTCATTATTCCAACCAACTCGCATTTTAACAGTCACAGGGATTTCAGGTACTGACTCGACAACTGCTGCAGTTATATCATCCATAAGACAAAGATCCTGTAATGCAGCGGAGCCTGCCCCTTTTTTAGTTACCTTTGGTACAGGACATCCATAATTAATATCAATTATGTCTGGTCTAAATGAGTCCATTACATATCTAGCAGCATCTTTCATTGTATTAGCATCGCCACCAAATATTTGGACCCCTATCGGTCTTTCTTCATCTTCAAATCTTATAAGATTTAAAGTTTTAAGATTCTCCCTAATAATTCCATCTGCTGACACAAATTCTGAATAGACAATACCAGCACCCATTTCTTTACAAAGGATACGGAAAGGATAATCTGTTACTCCTGCCATCGGAGCAAGTAGTATAGGATTCTTAATATTTAATTCACCAATTTTCATACTAAAATGGTCTTCATTATTTATTTTTTAGATTATAAACACCTATAAAATATTAATCTAAATTGATTTTGGTGAGAATGATATCTTTCATTAATTTTCCAAGCTTTTTTTGAACAAATATTAAATTTATATTTAACTATGAGTAGAGTTTGTGACATAACTGGTAAAAAACCAATGTTTGGAAATAATGTTAGCCACGCAAATAATAAAAGTAGGCGTAGGTTTAATATCAATCTCCAAAAAAAGAAATTTTGGTTACCAGATGAAAACCGGTATATAACCCTTAGGTTATCAACGCGGGGTATGCGTGTAATAGATAAAAAAGGCATTACAAAGGTTGTTAAAGAGCTCAGAGCTAAAGGTGTTAAAGTTTAAAGGAGAGTGTTCACATATTATCATATTCAAGCCCCTTGGTAAAACAAGGGGCTTTTTTTTGAAAGCGCTTTATAATTTATAAAGCACTTTCAACTATTTTTGTTTAATAGCTAACCAGTTTTAATCATGCTGTCTTCTAATAAATGCAGGTATCTGAAGATCTTTACCATAGATGACAGGGGAGTCTTCTGTGTCATCAAAAGTAAGAAGCGTTTTTTTATCTTCTGAAACTTCTGCATCATTATTCTCAGGTTTTTCTTTTTGAGCATGTAAAGGTTTATTTATTTGTTCCTGTAATTGACGAGTAGGAGGTGTTTCTACGGTTTTCATTTCAGGTCTGCCATGTAGTTCTTCAGTATTTGTAACAGCTTTAGGTATATTAAAGCCTGTAGCAATTACAGTTACTCTTATTTCATCTTCTAAGGCAGGATCAATCACAGCTCCAAAAATTATATTCGCTGAAGGTCCAGCTTCTTCAAAGATAATATTAGTAGCTTCATTTGCTTCCATAAGTGTTAGGTCGTTTCCGCCAGTAATATTAACTAGTACACCTTGTGCGCCTCTTATGGATGCGTCATCTAGAAGAGGGCTAGAAATAGCTTGCTGTGCTGCCAAGACAGCTCTTTCTTCACCAGATGCAACGCCGGTGCCCATGATTGCCTCACCCATATTCTTCATTATTGTTTCAACATCTGCAAAGTCTAGATTAATTACTCCTTGGACATTGATTAGATCAGAAATTCCTTTTGCAGCTTGATGTAAGATAGTATCTGCCATTTGAAAGGCTTCTGGCAGTGTAGTTGATTTGTCTACAATTGACATTAGTTTTTGGTTAGGTATAGCAATCAGTGTATCACATGCTTTTTTCATTTCCGCCATTCCTTCCAATGCCCTATTCATACGTTTAGGTCCTTCAAAACTAAAGGGAAGTGTTACTATTCCAACAGTAAGTACACCTAATTCTCTTGCTATTTGTGAAATTACAGGGGCTGCACCCGTACCAGTACCACCACCCATACCTGCTGTAATAAAAACCATATCAGCACCTTCAATAAGAGAAGTAATTGCATCTCTATCAGCTTCTACAGCTTCCTTACCAACACTAGAATTCGCACCTGCACCAAGGCCTTTGGTTAAGTTCTTTCCAACTTGAATCTTATGCTCTGAAGGATTATTGTCTAGATCTTGAGCATCAGTATTTATTGCAATAAAGTCCGCACCCTGCATACCTGATGTGATCATTCTAGTCACAGCATTCCCTCCTGCACCTCCAACACCAACAACTTTTAGTTTTGCCTTTTGTTCATTTAAGCTATCAAACTCGAATAGCATAATTCGCTCCTTTTTTTACTGGTTTGGTTAAAACATGTCTTCGATGGTATGTCGAATTTTTTCTAAGAGCCCTTTAAAACTTCTATTTTTCGGCATTTGCATGTTTAGATGATCTGTTGAATGCAATGGCCAAAGAAGAAGCCCCATGGCTGTGGAATGACGAGGCCCATCCGCAATATCTTGAGCACCATCAATATTTATAGGTGTACCTTTCCTTACTTTAACACCCATTGAATTTTCTGCTAATGAAATAATATTCCTTAATTCTGCGCCTCCACCAGTAACTACAATACCATATGTTAGAGGATCTTTAATATCTGCTCTAGAGATTTCACGGATGACCATCTGAAAGATCTCTTGCATCCTTGCTTCAACGTATTTTGACACTTCTTGCTCAGGAATAGATCGATGCAATCCTCCATTTTTTGATGGCAGGTCAATTTCTAATTCTGAGGATGACATTGATGATTTTGCTGAGGCATACTTTCTTTTTATTATTTCTGCTTCATTAATACTTACTTGTAGCATCACAGCTATATCATTTGTAATACTTGAAGAACCAATCGGAATAGTTGCTGAATATTGTACTGTACCATCATGATAAACTGCTACACTAGTAGTAGTAGAACCTATATCTACAAGAGTTATGCCCAATTCCATTTCATCATTTTGTAGTGTAGCTAATGCTGCGGCAAGAGGTTGAAATACTAGACCATCCACAGTAATACCTAATTCTTCTATACAATTAACAAGGTTTGTCATTGCAGTTGTAGCTGCTGTAACTAAGTGCACTTTTCCCTCGAGTCGTCTGCCTGTCATACCCAAAGGATTCTTGATTTCATTTAATGTGTCTACTAAATATTCTTGTGGTATGGTATGTAAGATATCTCGATCTATGGGTAAAGAGACAGCTTGAGCTAAATCTAATACTTGGTAGATATCGGTATCATTTATTGCTCTTTCGGAAATACCCCCATTTGCTCCATTTATTCTATTTAGTGGAATTGCAGCTTGTGTGTTTAGAGACCTTATATGTTCACCAGTGATTGATAGAACAGCATTTGTAATCTTTATACTTGCCATACGTTCTACATCATTGATTATTTTTTCTAATGTATCTATCAATTCATTTCGATTCGTAATAATGCCTCGTTTAATTCCCTTAGAAGGCATGGATGAAATACCTCTTAGTTTAATGCGATTTGTTGATGAGTTGGCTTGTCCAACAGCACATGTAATATTGGCGGAACCTATATCCATGCCAACCATAAGTCTATGATTTTGGCCATTAGTTAATGGACTCATGAATGACGCCTTTTAACTATTATTTGGTTATCATATCGCATATCCAGATAGCTAAAATCTGATATTTTCTTTGGTTTGAGTTTTGCTTCGAATTCTTTTAGTATATCAATACGTGCATTAATTTCTTCATTACCTAGGTAAATATGTGTTGGGAGGTTTGATGCGAACTCATCCAATATGAGCTCTATCTCATTGCTTGAGGTTATTTCTAATGCAGATAGATTACTATAGAGATCAGTATAGTTAGTTTGTATTCTAGATAGCAGATCAATACACTCTTTTACTTTTACTGATAGTGTTATTTTTCCTAAAGGATAAAGTTCTGGTTCAGAATTAAAATTGTTCATCACGGGTAGATTGTAATTTTTTACATTACCTTCATCAGGCAAAACAAAACCATTTTCATCAAGAAATATCATAGGTTCCATATTGACAATCGCTATGGGTATTCTTTCAATAATTTCAATTTTTATTTCGGAAGGATAGTGTCTACTGACACGTGCTACTTTGATATATGGATGGCTCTCTATTAAAGAACTTATTTCATAAAGGATTAATGTGATTGAAACATCATTAGACATATCATTCAATAGAGATTTATATCGATTAACATTTAATACTTTAGTATCAGAAAACTTTATATTATTGATAGTCATTGTACTATTATAACCTGCCCACCAAAATGATGCCCATAATAAAAATCCAATTAATGATAATAGGGAAAATCGAACCATTAATTTAATTAATGGGAATATTTTTTTCTTTTTAGCCATATGCTTCTAATTCTTTTGGGTCAAATCCAATTGTTTTGATTTCAAGTTCTAATTCTATATCAAATTTTTCAAGCACTGCTTTTCTAGCGATTCTAATTAAACTTGTAATATCAGATGCAGAAGCATTTCCATGATTAATAAAAAAGTTAGCATGGTGTTCGGAAATCTCAGCATCGCCTATTCTTGTTCCTTTTAGGCCAGCATTGTCAATTAAATAACCTGCGGCATACTTTTTATGGTTTTTAAAAACACTTCCAGCTGAACGATATTTTAGAGGTTGATTAGTTTTTCTTCCTGAACTTGCATTTAATTTTTTATCCTTGATTATGTCTGGATCTTCTGTTTCTAGCTCAAACCTTGCGAGTAAAATAAATTCATCTTTTTTAAAAGAAGAGAAACGATATGAAAAATCAATATCATTGCTACTGTATGTATTGATTTGACCTTTCATTGTCATGATATCGACACTTTTTAAATAATTTGAAATTTCACCTCCAAAAGCCCCTGCATTCATTACCAATGCACCGCCTAATGTTCCTGGAACACCGATAAGGCTTTCAAGACCAGTAAAATTGCGTTTAATACATTCTTTTACTAGCCTACCTAGCATAACACCAGATTCCGCTATAACTGAATTACCTTTGATCTCAAGTTGTTTTAGTGATTTAGCAGGACTAAGTACAATCCCATTTATTCCATCATCCGCAACAAGTAGGTTAGAACCCGATCCAACGAAATAAACAGGAATTTCAAACTGTGCACAGCATTTTAGTATTTCAGCTAGGTCGAAACGGTCTTTTGGTGTTATATATGCCATAGCAGGTCCACCTATACCGTAGGTTGTATGCTTAGACATTGGTTCATTTTCTAAAAGTGTTCCCTTAACGATTGATTTTAATTTTTCCATAAATTTCAACCTTCAACTCCCTCTAGGATAGAATTAAGATGTTCGGAGTATGAATCACAATACCGCCAAATATTGCCAGCTCCCATTGTTATTAGCATATCACCAGGTTCTATAACTTCATCAAGCATTGATTCAAGGTCATCAAGGTCTGGAACTAAAAAGCAATGACCTTTCATTTTTTGAATAAGTATATCATAGATCAATTTAGATGTAACGCCTGGAATAGATTTTTCACGAGCGGGGTAGATGTCTGTAATAAATACTATGTCTGCAAGTTCTAATGAACTTGAAAATTCTCGAAAAAATTCTCTTGTTCTGCTAAATAAATGGGGTTGAAATACAGCAATAATTCTTCTCTCCCAACCAGCTTTTGCTGATTCTAATGTTGCCTTGACTTCTGTGGGGTGGTGAGCATAATCATCAACAACCATAATATCATTAAAGGTACTTTTAATATCAAATCTCCTGCGTACGCCCTTATATGTGTAGATACCTTTTTGGATATCATTGAAAGAGAGGCCCATTTCTAGACCTAATACAACGGCTGCCAGAGAGTTTAGTACGTTATGTTCGCCAGGAACATTTAACTTTATTTCTCCCAAGCATTCCTCCGCGCGAAAAATAGAGTATGTGGATTTATTTTCTTTAAATCGTATGTTTTTCGCTCGATAGGCCGCATCCCTTGACCGTCCATAGGTGGTCATGGGCCTCTCAATTTTTGGAATGATTTCCTGTACTGCTGGAGAATCTGCGCATAAAATAACTTCTCCATAAAAAGGTACTGACGTACAAAATTGAATGAAAGCATCCTGTAGATCTTTCAAATTATTATAACAATCGGTATGCTCTAATTCTATATTTGTAACAATTCCGATTGTTGGTTTAAGTGCTAGAAAACTCCGGTCAAATTCATCTGCCTCAACAATGATAATATCTCCATTACCTAATTTTGAATTAGTG
>CAYOJL010000081.1:0-9180 GCA_964404235.1 uncultured bacterium
TTTATTCGCATTGTTTTGATAATCTCAGCAAATTTGTTCGTGGAAAAGATTATGTGAATTTTGATCCAGATAGAGTGGCAATGCAAGATGCTACTGCTCAAATGGCGCTATTACAATTTATGATGGCAGGAAAAGATAAAGTTGCTGTACCTTCGACTGTTCATGCTGACCATTTAATTCAAGCTAAAATTAATTCAGAATCTGATTTAAGTAATGCATTAGATGTAAATTCTGAAGTTTATCAGTTTTTATCATCTGTGTGTAGTAAATATGGTATAGGTTTTTGGAAACCCGGGGCAGGAATTATACATCAGGTTATTCTAGAAAATTATGCATTCCCTGGAGGAATGATGATTGGTACTGATTCGCATACAGTAAATGCAGGTGGGTTAGGGATGGTAGCAATTGGTGTAGGTGGTGCAGATGCAGTAGATGTAATGGCAGGTATGCCGTGGGAATTGAAATTTCCAAAACTAATTGGTGTCAAATTAACAGGAGAGATGGATAAGTGGACTTCTGCAAAAGATGTTATCTTAAAAGTTGCAGGAATATTAACAGTAAAGGGTGGTACAGGTGCTATTGTTGAATATTTTGGTCCAGGCGCAGATAAATTGTCATGTACTGGTAAAGGTACAATTTGCAATATGGGTGCAGAGATAGGTGCGACAACATCAATTTTTGGCTATGATAAAAATATGGCAAATTATCTTAAAGCAACAGGCAGAGGTGAAGTGGCCAATATTGCTGATTTGAATGCTGAAAATCTTCGTTCTGATAAGGAAGTTTTTTCCGAGCCTAATCATTACTTTGACCAACTTATTGAAATTGATCTATCTAAACTAGAGCCCCATATTAATGGACCATTTACACCAGATAGAGCAACACCAATTTCAAAGATGAGATCAGAAGCTGAAAAAGAAGGATGGCCCATCAATATCCTAGTTGGTCTTATTGGCTCTTGTACTAATTCCTCCTACGAAGATATATCCAGAGCGGCCTCGATTGCTCAACAGGCTGTGGATAATGGTTTAAAGACCAAAGCAAGATTTACTATAACACCTGGTTCTGAGCAGGTTAGATATACTATAGAGCGAGATGGATTCATAGATATTTTTGAAAAGTTGGGTGCAGATGTGTTCGCTAATGCTTGTGGTCCATGTATTGGACAGTGGGCTCGTTCTGGTTCAGAAAAAGAAGAGAAGAATACAATTGTTCATTCATTCAATCGAAATTTTGCAAAACGTGCAGATGGGAATCCAAATACTCATGCATTTGTAGCATCACCTGAGTTGGTAACAGCATTGGCAATATCTGGAGACCTGACCTTTAACCCTGAGATTGATTTTATAACCAATGAAAATGGTAATGAGGTTAGATTGGATTCCCCTGTCGGTTTTGACCTTCCTCAAAATGGTTTCGAAGTAGAAGACCTAGGATATCAGGCACCTGCATCCAATGGCTCAAATATTGAAGTGAAAGTAGACCCCGATTCGAATAGACTACAACTTTTAACTCCTTTTGAACCATGGGATGGTGACAATCTTATTGGATTAAGATTGTTGATAAAAGCCAAAGGTAAATGCACAACAGACCATATATCTATGGCAGGTCCATGGTTAAAGTATAGGGGGCATCTAGATAATATTTCAGATAATATGTTAACTGGAGCAGTGAATTATTATAATGGCAAAACCAATTCTGTAAAAAACCATTTAACTGGAGAATATCTAACAGTACCACAGACTCAACGCCAATATAGAGCTGCAGGAATTTCTACCATTGTAGTTGGCGATGAAAATTATGGAGAAGGTTCATCACGTGAGCATGCTGCAATGGAGCCAAGACACTTAGGAGTAAGAGTTGTCTTGGTAAAGTCCTTCGCAAGGATTCATGAAACAAATTTGAAAAAGCAAGGTATGTTGGGTCTTACTTTTGCTAATAAAATTGACTAAGATAAAATTCTTGAGGATGATATGTTTGATTTCATTGATATTGATTCTTTTTGTGAAGGTAAACCTTTAAGTATGATAGTACGGCATAATGATGGTACTAAAGAAGAGATTATTTGTAATCACACATACAATGAAACACAGATTGATTGGTTCAGGGCAGGCTCGGCACTTAATCTTATTAGATTACAGAATTAATATTTACTCTATATTTTGAAAGTATTGGTATCAGATCCTATTACAGATATAGGGATTTCAATATTAGAAGACTGTGGTCTAAATATCGTATACCTTCCAGATTGTGATAAAAATGAAATAAATAAAACTATCCACGATGTAGATGGTATTATAATTCGTAGTGGTACTAAAGTAGATACGAAAATGCTTGAATGTGCAAGTAAATTACAGGTTATTGGCCGAGCAGGAGTTGGGGTAGATAATATTGATATTCAAGCTGCAACCAGAAAGGGCATAGTTGTAATGAATACTCCAGATGTCAATACTATATCAGCAGCAGAACATACTATTGCACTCATGCTTGCTTTATCTAGGAATATTCATCATGGGCATATAAGTATAGATAAAGGCTCATGGAATCGTCATGAATTAGTAGGTACGGAATTAAGAAATAAGACAATTGGAATTGTAGGTTTAGGAAAAATAGGTAGAGAGGTGATGGAAAGGTGTCGTTCTTTTAAAATGAACATAATTGGCTATGATCCGTTTGTTAACCAAGAATTATTTGCTGATGGTGAGATTACAATTACAGATCTGGATAATTTGACCAAGAGTTCCGACTATATAACCCTGCATATTCCATTCAATGATAAAACCAGAGATCTCTTTGATTATGATCGTTTAAAACTAATGAAACCATCTGCACGATTGATAAATGTAGCTCGAGGTGGAATTATTAATGAAAATGATCTAGCAAAAGCTCTGAAAGAAAATAGTATTTCAGGAGCAGCGATTGATGTTTTTGAAAAAGAACCCATTGATAAAGGACATCCCCTAATTGGCATCCCTAATGCTCTTTTATCACCTCACTTGGGCGCATCTACAAATGAAGCAAAAGAAGGCGTAAGTCGTGCTATATGTGAACAAGTTCGAGATTATTTGCTACACGAAAAATTAGCTAATGCATTAAATATTCCAATCTCAAACTTAGCCCTTTTAAAAGAAGTGCAACCATTTTTAGACCTTGCAGAGTTATTGGGAAATCTGCTTAGTCAAATTGTTAAGGAACCAACTGAAAGAGTTTTAATTGAATGTCAAGGTAGTGCCGAAGAAATACGACCTATCTCATTAGCATTTTTAAAAGGTTTCCTATCTTCAAATATTCCAGATCGAATCAATTATATTAATGCAGAAACAATTGCTAAAGAACTTGGTATTGAAGTTCAACTTAACTATTCGAATATAGAATCAAACTATCTTAATGTTATATCAACTTCAATTATTTCTGGGAGAAAAACTTATGAAATCAGTGGAAGTGTTTTTAGCGATAACAAACCACGCTTGGTTAATATTTTAGGTAGGAAAATGGAAGTCAATCCAAAGGGCACTATGCTTTTGTTAGAGAATGATGACATACCAGGTGTTATTGGACAAATAGGTACTTTATTAGGAAATCTAGGGATTAATATTGCAGCATATTTGTTAAATAGGAGTCATAAAAATGGTAAAGCTTTTGCCGTAATTCGTATTGATAATACTTTAGATAATAAAGCCTTTAATATGCTGGCGGCATTAGATTCGATTAACTGGGTAAAACAAATACAAATAATTTCTTAAGGTAAAATGGTTTTTTATTTTTTTGTAAATTTCAAAGAGTCAATTGGTCACTATAATTGCGACTAGGAAAACTTTATGTCAAAGCTATGGGATGATTTAAAAGAGAATATGAAAGATTGGAGTTCTTCTGCAGTGGAAAAAGCAGAAGAAATGAGTCGAATTGCAATGGCAAAAACGGAGGAAATGACTCGAATATCAAAGATTAAATTTGAAATTCACCAACTACAACGTGATATGAATAAGGCGTATGAAAAATTGGGTAAACTGGCATATTCACATACAAAAGAAGATCACATGGCTACATTTTCAGGTAATAATGATTTTTTTCAAATAGTAAGCAGTGTTGAAAGTATCAAAGAAAAGATCGACAAGAAAAAACTGGAAATAGAAGAAATAAAACTTGAATATGGAATTGATGAAAAAGATATTGATCAGGAAGTTGATCCTAACAATATTAATGCTAATGACTTTAAAGATGATTCAACTGAATGAGATTATATTTTTATGTATAAAAAGCTAAATAATAAAATCAGTTTTAATTTGTTTCCAGAAACCGTAAGATTATGAAAATTTTATTTTTGTAAATAACATTAATATTATGTCACCGTTGAAAAATATAATTATTCAAAAGGAATCTGAGGATCAGGTTAGACAATGGCATCTAAATCGTGAGCAATCTATTGCAATTATGAGTGCTGCTGCTATTTTGATAGGTGCCTTCCTTTATTTAAGTGCAGAATATTTAAGTAAGTATATGTATGAAAAACGCTTAAATGAATTCAAGAATAATTATTCTAATATTTCAAAAAATTTAGAAATATTGAAAGATCGTCTAGCTCAGATTGATGAGGATATGAATCTAATAGAGGAAAAAGATGTTGCAGTTAGGTCATACGCCGGTATGCCTGCTTTAGATCAAGATATTAGGAGATTAGGTATTGGTGGTCGCTTATTAAAATCTGGCAAATATTTCGATAATCTCGCTCCTGCTTTAAATAAAGAATTGGCTATATTAGAATTGGATGTAGAGAAATTATCTCGTGAAGTGAATCTTGAGCTAAATAGCTATAGTTCAATATATGAAAAGGTTCAAGAAGATATACAAAGAATATCCATGATACCTTCTATTCGTCCCGTAGAAGAAGGATATCTCAACTCAACTTTTGGATATAGAATTGACCCTATCGATAATGTTAAGCGTTTTCATCAAGGTCAAGATATTACAGTTAAAACTGGCACACCCATTTATGCACCTGCAGATGGGATTGTCAAGAGAGCTTACTATGCAGGTGGATTTGGAAATCATATCAAACTTCAGCATGGGGCAGGTTATACAACTCTTTTTGCACATTTATCAAAAATAAAGGTTAAGCATGGTCAGAAAGTGAAGAGAGGCGATATAATTGGGCTTACCGGGAATACTGGTCGTTCAACTGCACCTCATTTGCATTATGAAATTCATCATAATGGGAAGCCCCGAAATCCTCTTGATTACTTTTTTTCTGACGCTCAATAAAATATATCTATTTAAGATTTAGAATCTATGAGTAAGACCTATCATATTCAAACATATGGATGCCAAATGAATGTAGCTGATTCTGAATTGGTTGAATCAATACTCATTGACCAAGGTTATTTAAATTCAAATGACCCTAATAATGCAGATGCTATTTTTATCAATACTTGTTCTATAAGAGAACATGCAGAAGACAAGGTCCATTCACAATTGGGTAGATACGAATTAATCAAAAAGAAAAGACCAAATGTCATTATTGGTGTTTTGGGATGTATGGCCCAGAGTCTAAAGCATGATCTTCTTGAAAAAAGATCATTTGTAGATATTATTCTAGGTCCAGATTCTTATCGTAGGCTACCAGCTCTATTGAAAAGAAGTAAAGATCAGCCTAAAAGTTTAGTAGATACTACATTATCACGTTTTGAAGTGTATGATGACTTATTCCCTAGTAGGAAGGAGGGAATAAATGCATGGATATCTATTATGAGAGGTTGTGATAAGTTTTGTACTTTTTGTATTGTTCCGTTTACCCGAGGTAGGGAAAGGAGTAGAAATGTTTTAAGTATCCTTAAGGAAGCAAAAGAGGCTGTTAAACAAGGATATAAAGAAATCACTTTACTTGGACAAAATGTTAATTCATACCATCATGCAGATTATAAATTTCATCATTTAATTGAACTCGTTGCAAAGGTACCTGGAATTGATCGTATAAGATATACATCTCCTCACCCCCAAGATATAACTGAGGAATTACTATATACCATGGCGGAACATAAAAATATTTGTAATTATATACATTTACCCTTGCAAGCTGGAAGCGATAAAATATTAAATAGAATGAATCGTACCTATACTAAAGACCATTTCTTATCATTGGTCCAAAGAATTAGAGATATATTACCAGATGTTGGAATTTCAACGGATATCATTGTTGGTTTTCCGGGTGAAACTGATGAAGACTTTAACCAAACTATTGAAGTTATGAATGAAGTAAAATTTGATTCTGCTTTTAATTTTAAATACTCATCTCGGCGTGGAACAAAAGCATCAGAATATGATGACCAAATTCAAGAAAAAATTAAACAAGAACGTTTAGAGCAAGTTATATATCTTCAAAAGGAACATACGCTTGAAAGAAATATTAACCTAGTTGGAACCTCGCAGACCGTATTGGTTGAAAAAGAATCTAAAATGTCCAGTAACCATTGGGCAGGTAGGACGGATTCAAATAAATGGGTTATATTTAATAAGGATAATAATATATGTATCAAAGATATGATATCAGTTTATATTAAAGAAGCCAAGGGTATTACACTCCATGGTGAATTGATTCAACCTTTAGAAGAAGCTGCCTAATGAAATTATTCAAAACATTTATTATAACAGTTATAGTATTATCTCTCATTTTTTTTCTACAATTAAATTCAGCAAGGGTTCATTTAGACTTGATTTTTATAGAGTTTAAAAGTGCACAGGTTTCTATGATAATATTTGGATCCATAGCAATCGGAATTTTATTTGGATATTTAATTGCCATCTTTTCAATTCTATCAACTAAATCAGAGATTAGAAATCTACATAAAAAAATTAAGGAACTAACTGTAGAACGTGATCGTTTGAGAAATGCACCTGCACTCGATGTTGATGAAGAAATATATGCTAGTGATGATGAGGGATATTAATCTTGAATGCCATTTATCTTTATTTAATTCTTGCACTTGCATTGAGTGCAGGAATTCTTTTCTATTATTTATCATATAAATCAGTAAAACAACCTAGAACTGATATACTTTTTACCGATGCTCTTAATGCAATGGTTCGTGGAGATAAAGCCAAAGCAGTATGGACACTACGTCAAGTTGTCAAACAAGACTCTAATCATGTAAGGGCCTACCTGCAATTAGGGAATATATTAAGAGATGAAAATACCGGGCAGGCAATCAAAATACATCAATCTCTTACAGTTCGTCCAAATTTGTCAGCGGAAATGAGGGTAGATATTCACCGTGCACTTGCAAATGATTATAAAAAAGTAGGAAATTACACTAAAGCAAAAAATGAAGCAGAACAAATTTTAAGTATAGAAAAGAGAAATTTATGGTCATTGAATTTTTTAATTGATGTCGCTATAGAAAATCAAGATTGGGATGAAGCGGCATCTTGGACAAAGCAGTTACAAAAAGTAACAGGGAAAAAAAATGAAGATGATGAAGCTCGATTTGATGTATATAGAGGTCTTGATTCTCTTAAAAATAGCCAGTTAGAAGAAGCAAGGGCATTATTTCAAAAAGCAATTAAAGTATCTCCAAATTTCGGATTAGGATATAGATACCTTGGTGATGTTTTTGAGCAGACAAGAGACTTGTTGAAAGCTTTAGAAAACTGGAAGATATTTGCAGAAAAGGATCTTAAGGGAGGTGCTGTAGTTTACGGGAAAATAGAATCTGCTCTTTTTGATCTTGGTCGTTATAGTGAAGTTGAAAATTTTTACAGGCAAATACTTAATCTAGATCCAACAAACTTCGAAGCGATAATACGTTTAGCTAATGTCCTTGATGAAAAAGGTGAGAGTGTTGCTGCATTTCACTTGGTTGAAAATGCAACTTTGCCAGATGTTTTAGATGTGCGTGCTGATATCATGAAATTAAAACTATCTCTTGTGACATCAACTCCAGTAGAATTATCTCACCAGATTGACAATATACTCCAAAAGTTATCCAAAACAGATGAAACTTAATATTTTAATATTCTATATACCGATATTTATCTATTCACAGAATATTGACATGTATTTATCCTTAATTCACGAAGGGCAAAGTGAAGGGGTCAAAGAAATTTTACCAGAATTATTATCAAAATATCCAAATGATCCCGGTGTTATATACCTTCAAGCACTTCTTACTACCAATGGGATGAAGTCGCTAGAACTCTATAGTAAAATAATTGAAAAATTCCCTAAATCTGATTTTGCTGGGGCTTCTTCAGTAAAAATTGGAGAGTATTTTTATGCTCGAGGTCTTTATTCTCAAGCAGGCATGCAATTACGTTTAATTCCTAGAAAATATCCACGTATTGAAAATATGCAGAGAATTGTAGATATGATGGTTAGTTCATTCCTTGCTATCGGAGAGAGTGATTCAGTGAAGTATTACATAGGAATATATCGTAGTATGTTTCCTAATTTAGATTTTGAAAAGTTTGGGATTGATTCTCCATCTATACCTACTAAACAAGTAATTACCAGTAAAAGAAATAAGGGACCTAGGCCATATGTGATACAGATTGGTGCTTTTGGAAGCATACAAAATGCAAATCGATTGAAATTACAAGTAAGTCAAATAGGTTATGAAGTAGAGATTGTTCCTGTTCAAACTAATGGTAGAGGTTTACATGCTGTACGTATGGTTAGATATAGATCAAAATCTTCTGCTGAAAGAGTTGGAAGTACTATAAAAAAGAAATTAGGTATAGACTATAGAGTGCTTTATAGACCAGTTGAACCTAATTAGTTAAATTTATAACAAATAATATTGGGAATGATTGAGTGGCTGGTGCTCTCCACGGCCTTCAAAGCCGTTGTCTGTAGTAAACCTGCAGAGCTGGGTTCGATTCCCAGGCGTTCCCGCTATAGAATTGAGTTCGTTTAAATATTACTTTATGATTATGATTCGAGTTCATAATCTAATTTGATAATTCTTCCAAATGTTCAAGACCATGTGAATCAAAATATATTTTAGAAAATGATGCTACTAATTGCAATGCTTTTTCAACATTATCTATTTCAACAGTCTGCTTACACTTCATAGCTAAAACAAGTAATTTTTGTAAAGTAGTTGTTTGTTCAATGTAATTTGGATTTGTTTCTTTAATTCGCTGAGTTAAAAAATAATCTGCAATAATATTTTGAATTTTTGAAGAATG
>CAYOJL010000081.1:9190-9796 GCA_964404235.1 uncultured bacterium
AGGGACTTAAATTATTTGAAAGATCATTTATTTTTAGCATCGCTTTTTCAATAGTTTGAAAGTCTTCTCTAATCTGTATAACTCTGAGGACATCATTATAAATACCACATGGTATTTGACAATGTGCGAAGATTCGGTTATCAATTAGAATTATTATAAAAAACAAGATGTATTTTTTCATTCTTATCTCACATATTTCTTTATTTACCTGGATACCAATAAATACAGATTTGTATTTCAAGCGTAAAATTAGGTATTAGATATACTTTTATTTCCAACATTTTTATTTTATATTTGATTTCTGAGGTAAGTAAAAACAAGCAATGAAAAACATTTTAAAAGCCATAATAGTATTACAGCTTTTATCAGGGGTGATTTTCGCCATACATGGTAAGATTGTATTCTATGATGGTACCTATGTAGTTGGGAAGGTTACTAAAGTTGATGAAGCTACAGTTCACATTATACCGATTGGCTTAGATACGCCAGAAGGAATATTAGTAGGTAATATTGACTCTTTAAAAATGGAGAACGGTATGGTCCCTGTTGTGAGTAGTGCTGTCAAATATTTTTATCAAAATGGTGAATTTATGGCTAATGATGATG
>CAYOJL010000082.1:0-9716 GCA_964404235.1 uncultured bacterium
CAACCTAATTAAGGCCGGCACAGAGATTACCGTGCACGACATTCGGCGCGATAGCGCGGATACGCATCTGTCAGCAGGCGCCAAATGGGCTGATACACCACGGGAACTGGCGGCTGCTTCGGACGTGATCATGACCTCCCTGCCTGGACCGGCCGAAGTTGAAGCAGTGGCGCTGGACGAGACCAATGGCCTCATTGCCGGTATGGCACCAGGCGCTGTGCTGTTCGATCTTTCAACGAACGCACCAACGACGGTCCGCCACATCCATGAAGTTTTTGCAGGCAGGGACCTGCATTGCCTGGATGCGCCGGTCAGCGGTGGGCCTAAGGGTGCGGCCTCTGGGAAACTCGCTATCTGGGTCGGTGGCGACGAGACCGTATTCGGCACTAGCCGGACCGCCCTGGACATTTTGGGAGATCAGGTCCGCTATATCGGTCCAATCGGCGCAGGCACTGTGGCCAAGCTCGTGCACAACGCTGCCGGTTATGCTATTCAAACCGCCCTGGCAGAAGTATTTTCTGCCGGCGTCAAAGCCGGCGTCGAACCCTTGGCATTGTTCGCCGCAGTTCGCCAAGGCGCTCGAGGTCGGCAACGAACCTTTGACAGCCTGTCAGAACATTACCTGATCAACCAGTATGACCCGCCAGATTTTGCCCTGCGCCTCGCGCACAAGGATGTGACCCTGGCCGCCGAGCTGGGACGGGAATTCGGCGTACCAATGCGCCTGATCGACCAGACCCTGGCCGACATGACCGAGGCTCTGGATCAAGGCTGGGGTGATCGCGATTCCCGCGTTGCCATGTGCCTGCAACAGCAAAGAGCGGGCATCGAATTCACGGTAGACCCCAAAGATGTTCAGGCTGTACTGGATGCCGACTAAGCCGGCAGAGTCATAACCGATCGCAACACTTTGGGCCAATCAGCTCTTGTCCCCGCGCCGAATGCCGATCACCGCTCCGCTCATCGGTCCTCAATAATGTCGATGGTCTCGGCGATCTGGTCGCCGGAGAAAATTGGCATGTAGGCGCGCCGCATCGACGCGATGTAGGCGGGGCCGCTCGGCGACTTTACCTTTTCGACAACCTTGCCGAAGAGGTCGCGGATACGTCCCAATTCTTGGCCCTTGGCAACGATGTCGCCGGCGGCTACCGACGGCTCGAATAAACCGCCGCCACGACTGTAGACGAGGAGCGCGTTGTCCATGGTCCGGTATTTCCGCTGGCGTGGCGCCCGCCCGGGCAAGATGCCCAACGCCTTGGCGACACCGCGCATCGCCGACACATATTGATCGATGTATTCTTCGCGCACTTGGCCACCGCCGCCGCACTCGATGATCAGGGCGGGAATGCTGGCCCGTGTCAGGTTGGTGAACATGGCGCCGTCGAGCCAAGTGTCCGTCGACATCCAGATGTCGGGCGTGCCGGCGGCGCGCGCCAACCGGGCGGACTCTTTGGCGGTCGGCGAACCATCGTTCCAGTAGAGGGCGTAGAAGGGAACGATCGACCGGTCGCCACCGGAATGCAGATCAAGGACCGCGTCGGCGGTGTTGAGGGCCGCCCGCATGAGAATGTGGGCGGTCTGTCGCGAATGGGGGCCGTTGGCGGCGCCTGGGAAGACGCGGTTCAGGTTCTCGCCGTCGTGGGGCGTGTTCCGCGAAGAGCTGCGGAAGGCGGTCGGATTGGCTGTCATCACGGCGACGATGGTGCCGCTGAGTGCGCTAAGCTTGAGGCCATCGAGGAAGCGCAGCATGGCGACCGGGCCGCCGACCTCGGGGCCGTGTACGCACCCTTGAATCCACAGCGTCGGTCCGGGCTTACCACCGCTCGCGATGATGACCGGCGAATCAATGGTGCCGTCCGGATAGCTGCCGAGCGCCAACCGGCCCGTCGTCCGCTTGCCGCGGATGGCGCGCGCCGTGCCAACGCTCAGCGGTTTCTTCTTGGGAGTTTCCTTGATCATGATCGATTCCTCTCTCTTTCTATTTCATTGTGTCAGCCGCCGACGACCTCGATGCACTCGGCGACCATGGCCCCGGAATACACGGGCAGATAAGGGCGAACGATGGCCGCGATGTAGGCCGGGCCGTTGGGCGATGTAATCTCCTCGAGGATACGACCATGGGGGTCCATGACGCGGGCGATGACCTCGCCCTTGGCGACCACGGCGCCAGCCTCGACGACCGGTAGAAAGTAGCCGCCGCGGCGGTTGAAGACCAGCAACGCCTCGCCCATCATCCGGTAGGCCTTCTGGCGTGGCGCCCGCCCCGGCAGGATGCCCATCGCCTTGGCGACACCGGCAATTGCCCTTTCGAAGTTGTCTATATGGGCGACCGGTACCTGGCCGCCACCGCCGCATTCTATGATCAGGGCCGGCTTGCCGCGTTGGGTGTAGTTGGTCATCATGGTGCCAGTCAACCAGTCGTCGCTGGACGTCCACAAATCAGGTGTCCCGGCGGCCCGCGCCAGGCGCGCCGCCTGCGTCGAGGCCGGCGAGCCATCATCCCAATAGAGAGCGTAGAAGGGAACCACCGCCTCGTCACCGCCCGAATGCAGGTCCATCATCGCATCCGAAACCTTCAACGCCGTCTGCATCAAGACATGGGCAGCCTGCCGCGAATGGGAGCCCGACCGGTCGCCGGGGAAGAGGCGGTTGAGATTCTCCCCGTCGTAGGGCGTGTTGCGGCCGAAACCGCGAAAGGCGGTCGGGTTGGCGGCCATAATGCCGACAATGGTGCCGCTCATTTTCGCCGGGTCGATCTTCTTGAACAGCTGCAAAAGCGCGATGGCGCCACCAACCTCGGCGCCGTGGATCGCTGCCTGCACCCACAGGGTTGGTCCCGGTTTGCGGCCGCACAAGATATTGACCGGGGTCGTGATCGCAGAGTCGGGATAGTACCCGAGAATCAATTCGCCGGCCGTCTGGCGACCCTGCCGCGCCACGGCGGTGCCGATGGTCAATGCCTTTTTCCGTGCCATGTGCTGTCTCCCGTAATCCGCCCATCCGGGCGGGACTGATTCGAGGATACCGCGCGCCGGTCAGCCCAACGGCTTCAGGGCCTGCATTTCGCGGAAATCGCGCAGGATCAGGCCCAGAGTCTCAAGATAGGCCTCGACGATATGCGCCCCCTTCCCGCCGGCCTTCGGACCGGCGTAGTGGATAACGCCGTCCTGGACGTGGACAAGGCTATCGTCGACCGGATCGGCGCCGGTGCCGTCAATCAGGCGGCCGCCGTCGATCGCGGTCTCGGCCATCTTAGACCTCCCTTGGGTCGAGCCCGATGTGGATCAGGGTTTCGCCGTTCGCCATCAGCGGCCCCGGGTGCATAGCCAGCACGATGCCGGCGTGGGGGCTCACCGCCTCGCCGTCGAGATCGCCATAGAGGTCATAATACTGACCCAGCACAGTCCCTTCCTCGATACGATCGCCGCACCGGACTGCCCGCTGAAAGAGTCCGCCGCGAGTCGACGTCACCCAGGCGAAGTTCGAGAAATAGGTCAACGGTCCATAGTCCGTCACCGTGCCCGACAGCATTTCTAGGTGGCGCAACACGTTGGCCAGGCGCTCGGCCCCGTCGGCGACCGCTTCTGGGGTGAACGCCGCTCCCTTGCCGCCGGTCTCGACGATATAGCTCGGAATGCCGTCCTTGGCCGCCGTCATCAGAGCCGAGCCGCCGAGGATATCGGTCGGCGCCGGTAGGGTGCTGTTGTAGCCGAAGGCACGGGCGACTCCTTCGGCTTTCTTGCCGACCTCACCTTCAGCGTTGGCGAACAACGCCCAACGGACGTCGGTGCTCGACGCGGTGTGGAAGTCGATCAAGAAGTCGGCGTGCTGTTTCAGCTCGGAATAGATCGCATTGGCCATCTGTTCGGTCAGGGAACCGTCAGCCTTTCCCGGGAAACAGCGGTTGAGATCGCCGCCGCCATACCCCTCGAAGGGGCTCATGCGCTGGTTCTTGCGAAACGCCGTCAGGTTGAGTGCCGGCAGCGCCACGACCGTGCCGGAAAGGGCATCGGTGTTGAGATCGCGAAACAGTTGGTGGATGATATAAGTGCCGCAGTACTCGTTGCCGTGCACACAGCCGTGCAGCCAAAGCGTCGGCCCGTCCTTGGCTCCACGGCCGATGAGGACCGGAATCTCAACGGGACGGCCGTCCGGTAGGTCGCCGACCTTAAGTCGGCCCTTGGCGATGCCGGCGGCGGTCGATACGGCGCTACCGATTTTGATCTCTTTCATGTTCCTTTATCTCCCATCTCGGTTTGTCGTTTGTCAGTGGCGCTCAGACTTGGCGCGGATCAAGGCCGATGTGGACGAGGACTTCGCCGCTGGCCATCAAGGGACCTGCATTGACCGCCAGCACGACCCCCGGCTCGGGACTAAGGACATCCTCCACCGGGTCGCCGAAGACGTCGAAAAGCTGTCCGACGACACTTCCCTTTTCGAGACTGTCACCGCACTTGACGGTTGCCTGGAAGAGGCCGCCGCGCACCGCGTTGACCCAGGCGAAGTTCGAGAAATAGGTCAGTGGCCCATAATCGGTGACCGAGCCGGCCAGCATCTTCAGGTGACGTAGGACGTTGCGCAGGCGTTCGGCACCATCGGTAACCGTGTCGGTGTCGAAGGCTTGTCCGATGCCGCCGGCCTCGACGATATAGCTCGGAATGCCGTCCTTGGCCGCCGTCATCAGAGCCGAGCCGCCGAGGATATCGGTCGGCGCCGGTAGGGTGCTGTTGTAGCCGAAGGCACGGGCGACTCCTTCGGCTTTCTTGCCGACCTCACCTTCAGCGTTGGCGAACAACGCCCAACGGACGTCGGCGGTGAGGGCGGTGTGGAAGTCGATGAGGTAATCGGCATGCTCCTTCAAGTGCGTATAGATGGCGTGCGCCATTTGTTCGCTAAACGAGCCGCCGGCCTTGCCCGGGAAACAGCGGTTGAGATCGCCGTGGCTCATGGTCTCGTAAGGGCTCATGCGCTGATGTTTCAAGGAAGCGGTGATATTGAGGATCGGCAGCGCGATGACCGTGCCGGTCAGGGCCTCGTGATTGATCGAGCGCAGGAGCTCGTGAATGATGAACGTGCCGCAGTACTCGTCGCCGTGGACGCAGCCTTGGAGCCACAAGGTCGGTCCGCCGTCGGCGCCGCGCAGGATGGAGACCGGGATGGTGATGGCTTCGCCGTCCGGCATGTCGGCGAGACGGAGCTCGCCTTTCGCCAGGCCAACGGCGTTTGAGACCGCTGTGCCGATACGGATTTCTTTCATCTTATTCAATTCCTAACAGATCATATCGACGACATGTTCTCACACCCGCATCATCTTGCGCAAACCGACGAGGCGTTCGACGATCAGACCGAGGGCGACGATGAGCAGAATCTGAACGGTCGTGATGGCGGCGACGACGGGCGTGCTTTCCCACTGCATGTACGAGAAGATCTCGATCGGTAGGGTCGTGCGTCCCGGCCCTGACAGGAATAGGGAGATGTAGACGTCGCCGAACGAGACAATAAAGGCAAAGATAAGGGCCGAGAGAAGACCCGGCGCGGTGAGCGGTATGACAACCTCGATCATCGTCCTGAAGCGCGAGGCGCCGAGAGTCATGGCGGCCAGCTCCAACTGTTCGTCAACGCCCTCGAGGCTGGCAATGATGCCGGCAATGGTGAACGGCAGGCAGATCATGATGTGGCCGAAGATGAGGCCGCCGAGTTCCGGGAACGGGACCACCGTCAAGGCCAGCAACAACGAGATACTGATTAGGATATTCGGAACCATGATCGGCAAGAGGGCCAGGGATTGTCCGGTCTCGCGGCGTTTCCCGAGGAGGCGGACGATCCCGTAGGCTGACATAAAGCCGACGACGGTGGCGCCAACGGCAGCAATGACGCCCAGCCACAGGCTGAACTTGAAGGCATCGACGAAGCTTCGATTGTCAAGGAACTCGCCATACCAACGCAGCGAGAAGCCGGTCGGTGGGAAGGTGTTCGAGGTCGTCGGGTTGAACGACGTGAAAACGATGATCAGGATCGGCGCGAGGAGGAAGACGTAAATCATGGTAACCGTCGTTCCCATGACGTAGCGTCCAAGACGCCCACTGGCCGCGCGCCGGCCGGAAATTCCTCCTTTGGGTCCTTCCATTGGCGCCGTTGGCATTGCTAATGCGGTGGGTTCATCCGGCACGGCGGCGCCCTCCCCGCAAATAAAGAAAGATGATCGAGAGCTGGCAGAGGACGAGTACCGAGGCGACGGCCGAAGCAAACGGCCAATTGAGGGTCGACAGAACCAATTCGTAGATCGTCTGCCCGAGCATCTTGACGCTCCTGCCGCCGAGCAGGGCCGGTGTCACGACGGCGCCGGCGGTCAATGTAAAGACCAGCGCCGAGCCCATGAGGATGCCGGAACGGCTTAGCGGCAAGGTGATCTCGAGGAAAGTCCGCAAACGCCCGGCGCCGAGGGTCGCCGCTGCCCTCTCGATATTCGGATCCTGGCTGGATAGCGATGAAAACAACGGGAACACCATGTATGGCATGAGGATATGAATGAGGGCGACGAGCACCGCTGTCTCGGTCTCCAAAATCTTGATCGGGGCATCGAAGACACCGAGCCAAATCAGGGTCTTGTTGACCGTCCCTTCCGATCCCAGGAGGACGATCCAGCCGTAGGTACGCACGATGACCCCGGTCATTAACGGCGCGATGACGAGAAACATCAGGATGCCGCGCCAGATGCTTTCCGTGCGGGCCAGGAAATAGGCCAGCGGGTAGCTGAGGAGGAGACTGAACAGCGCCGTCAGACCGGCGATGCGGAGCGTCCGGAAGATGATGGTGCGGTAATAGTCTTCACCCAGCAGGCGGGCGAAGTTTTCGAAGGTCACCGCGGGGACATAGAGGTCCATAGCCGAGTATTTGAACACACTCATGGCCAGGAAAAAGCTAATCGGGGCGAGCAGGAAGATTGCGTAGATGAACGTGATCGGGGCGAACAATATCTTCCCAAAGACACCGCCACCGGGCTGCATGCTAACCGTCCCGTGGCAACACCCTGCACTCATGCAGGGTGAGCCATACCTTGGCGTCAGGGGCGATGTCTCGATACTTGGGCAGGCTCGGCTTGGTGCTGACCAATTCTTGGCCGTCGTTGGTGCGCAGGGTAAAGGCCATCAGATCGCCGGAGAAAACCCGTTTCGTCACCGTCGCCTCGACCGAGGCCGAGTCGGCGGGGTCATGCATGTGTACGTCAATGCGTTCGGGTCGGACCATCAGATAGACTCTATCGCCGGGCCGCGATCCGGTCGCATGGGCGCGCGCCTCTAACCCGTTGCGGACCGCTGTATCGACGCGGATCGCCGCGCCGTCGGTGTCCGCCACCACGCCTTCGATCAGGTTGGTCTCGCCGATGAATTCGGCGGCGAAACGGGTCGCCGGATTGTCGTAGAGATCCTCGGGCGAGCTGATTTGTTCGATTCGCCCGTGGTTGAGCAAGACAACTTTGTCCGACATTTCGAACGCCTCGTCCTGGTCGTGGGTGACGAAGATGGTGGCGATGCCGAGCCGTTGCTGGATGTCGCGCAATTCCAGGCGCATACGCTTGCGCAGGACGGCGTCTAGATTGGATAGCGGCTCGTCGAGCAACAGCAGGGTCGGCTCGATAACCAAGGCCCGCGCCAGGGCGACGCGCTGACGTTGGCCGCCGCTCAACTGGTCCGGCAGGCGTTCTTCGACGCCGGGCAGGCCAACGAGATCGAGCATCCGTCGAACCCGGATTTCGATTTCGTCGCGTGGAAATTTGCGCATGCGCAAGCCAAAAGCGACGTTGTCGAAGATCGTCTTGTGAGGAAACAGGGCGTAGTTCTGGAAGACCAATCCCATGTCCCGATGCTGGGGGTCGAGATTGGTTACATCCTTACCGGCGAGCAGAACGTCTCCCTGGTCGGGGAAAAGCAAGCCGGCGACGATGTGGAGCGTCGTCGTCTTGCCACAGCCCGAGGGCCCGAGGAGGGTGACAAACTCACCCTCCTCGACCACGAAGTCAATCGGTCCGACGCCGAGGGTGCCGCCATAGCTTTTCAGCACGCCTCTCAGCTGCAAGATTAGCGTCGTTGGCATGTTGATGCGCCCGGTCGGACCGTCCGCGCGCTACC
Organism: uncultured bacterium; assembly: GCA_964404235.1. Lineage (GTDB taxonomy): Bacteria > Fidelibacterota > Marinisomatia > Marinisomatales > UBA1611 > CACEUX01. The sequence continues at coordinate 8,130 of CAYOJL010000082.1, forward strand.
CGGCTAGCACCTCCTTGTCCCAGCGAGTCTTGATCTCGTCACGGTAGGCAAACATTGCCATGTAATCGAAATCCCGTTGGATTTTGCCGAAGGCCGCGACCTCTTCCTCGGTCATCCGGAGCTTCGCCAGATCCTCCGGCAGGTTCTTCATGGCCTCCATATTGGTCGGCGGATAGCCCGTCAGGCGCGAGAAGTCGATCTGGCGTTCCGGGTCCAAGGTGCTATTAAAGAACTCGTGCGCCAGATCCATGCTCTCCTGGGGCCGGTTGTTGACAATGGCCGTGTTGTAGATAAAGCTCAACCCACCTTCTTCGGGGACAACGAACTCGACCGGCGCGCCGGCCTTGGCCGCCTTCTCGATACGTGCGCCGTAGTGAGGGGCAAGCCAGACCTCTTCGGACAGCAGCATCTGATGGGTGTGTTCGACGTTGTTAATCGTCAGCGCTTTGTTGGTCTTGTAGAGCTCGGCAAGCTTGCTGATGCCCGGATCAACGTTCTCCGCCGAACCGCCATTCAGTTGGTTGATGGCATGGAATACTTCTTGGCCCATCCATCCCCAATCGGGAAACGCCACCTTCCCGGCGAATTCCGGATCCCATAGGTCGGTCCACTTGGTGATCGGCCGCTTGATCCGCTTGGTGTTGACCGCCAGACCATATGGTGTGTGGATTTTGCCGGCCAAGTACGGGTACCGAAAAGCCGGATGAATGTTCTTGAGGTTGGGTATCTTATCTTCCTTCAACTCGACAAGGGCATTGAGAGCTCCGAGTTGGCTTGAGAAATTTTGGTTTTGATGGATGAGATCCCATTGCGGGCGGCGACGCTGGGCGATGATCAGGGGCTCGAAGCGCCGGCCCTTCTTCCAGATGATTTCGGCGCCCATCTCTTCCTCGAACGGAATCCCGAAGGTCTCGTTGAACCATTTGTGCCAGGTACCGCCAGCAAACAGAATGCGGAGTTCCTTGGCCGCCGCGAAGGCCGGCATCGGGCCCATCGCCGCGATGGCCGCGATGGCGGCCGACTGGCCCAAAAACTGCCGCCGATTGAGAGCCTTTCGTGTTTTCTCTTTGGTCATAGCTTTCTCCTCCCAGGAGTTTGATAGCATATTGCTTAGTTTAGATCGCAGATGGTTTGCTTTTAGTTCATAGACGGACGTCGTAGTGTATCCCATCATCGCGTCCAGATGCGCCATCGGGTAGGGATCGAGGCCGCTGGTCTGCTCTTCGAAGACGGTGCCGGTTGGGTAGGACAGGCAGAAGGCGATAGCCTGCTGCCCGTGCATGCCGCCGACGGCAACGCCGCAGCTTGCGCGACCGGCTCGGGTGCTTGAGCTTCCTGAGTGCCTTGGCTTCGATCTGCCGTATGCGCGCGCGGGTGATCGAAAACTGCTGCCCGACTTCTTCCAAAGTGGGACCGGTGTTCATGTCGATACCGAAGCGCATGCGCAGCACCCGTTCCTCGCGCGCCGTCAGGCCGATTCAAAGACTGTTAATACCTAAGTCCGGTTCCAGCATCACCTTGAGGTCGGCGCTGGGTGTGCGCATCGCCTCGAATTTATTTGGGAAATCGTCCAAACCAACAACACTC
>CAYOJL010000083.1:0-9712 GCA_964404235.1 uncultured bacterium
TGTTAATAAAAGAGTTAAGACATCAGCAAATGTCAATGCCCAGGCAGTTGATTTTGCCTTACGCTCATCAAGAGAAATCGATTTACGTAGAGGTTCCATATAAAATATTTAATTATTATCTACATTATTGTAGCGATACTGAGAAGGCACAAAGGTCATTAGTTTTTCTCTAATTAATATTGGATGTTCTCTTGCGTGAATACTGATTATCCCTTCTACAACAATATTCTTAAGCATCATCTCATTTTCCGATCGTCGTTTCAACTTCCCGCCAATCGGTAGAAAAATCATATTTGCCATAAATACACCATAAAATGTGGTAATCAATGCTAAGCCCATCCCCCTTAAAAGCTCGGAGAATCTTTCTGCTACACTATAGTTTGCACCTAGGTCTAAATCACCTCCCCCAGACGTAAAGTTCATCATCATTATAATCAAACCTAAAACTGTACCTAACATACCAAAAGCAGGAGCATAGGAGGCCATATATAAAAACAATTCTTGACCTGCAATATGCCGACCTTGAATATTATTCATCTCTAGATTAAGAAATGTCCGCAAACGTTTTGTATCTTTTTCATTAATTGCAAGCTCAATACCGTTTTTAAAGAAACCATCTTTCATTCCTGCAAGATCCGCTTCCAAAGATAACAAGCCGTCTTTTCTTGCTTTTGTTGCTTTATTTACAACCTCTTCTATAATTCCTGTATAATCATAGTCTTCAGCTCGAAAAACATTCTTTAATATGTTAAAAATATTGGTAACTGCTTTCAAGGGCAGATTGACCATCGTAGCAGCAAAAGTTCCACCCAAAACAATTAGTATAGAATTAAAATTCCAGAACCAAGCAATTTTTCCTCCTGCTGATAAAATACCCAGAATGATTATGCCGATACCAGCTAGTAGACCAATTAAAGTTCCTAAATCTGTTGTCCCTTCATTTTGACTCATATAGAATTACCAGAATTATTAAGCATAAAATTAATCTTTTTTCTTATGGCGATATAAAGACCGGCTTCCTTTGTACAAGCGATCCTGCTCTTCCCGAGATAAATTTTCAAAACCCTCTCTATTAATCTTATCAAGAATAATATCTATGTCATGTTCAATTTTCTGTCTGTGGGTAAGCTTTTTTTCTTCATGGAGAACTCTATACTCTAGTGTTTTTTTCCTGATAGAGAACCAAAGCGATCTCCACTGTAAAGGTCTTTTTAACATTAAGTATCCAATTAGCATACCAGAGAGGTGTGTAACATGGCTTACTTGGGATAAATTATTAAAAGATGACATAAAAGCAATAAAACCAATTCCAATAACAAACCAAATTGATTTAATCGGTATAATGCCATACAAATAGATTTGCCGATTAGGGTATGTAAGCCCATAAGCTAAAAGTACTCCATACACCGCACCACTAGCGCCAACAATAGGGGTCATTGATCCTAAATTAAGAAACATTGTTATAAGCCCCGAACCTATGCCTGTAACAAAATAAAATTTTATAAAATGATTTTTTCCCCATATACGCTCTAGCTCACTGCCAAACATCCACAAAACAAACATATTGATAAGTACATGCCAAATCCCCCCATGGAAAAAAAGATATGTAATAGGTTGCCAAATCATTAATTCAGACCAAACCAATTTGGGTACTAACCCAAATAACGGAAAGAAAAGTCCTTCTGCATTTGAGAGCGTTTGCAGAACAAATATTCCAAAATTAACTGATACTAGAATTTTAATGGCATTTGTAAATAAAGTGGGTTTATATGAAAACTCACCGGGGTTTGATTGAAATTGATATTTCATTTTTCAGTTAAATATACACAATTCATACTAGCCGTAATAGATTAAGGCGATTTTTAAATATCATATTTTTAATCCGAAAGAATTTCTCTAATTGTATCAATAGACTTAACCTTTTGTACACTATCAAAATGATAGCAAAGTAACAACCAAAGATAATCGCTAATTATCATTCTATCTTTTTTATTAATTTCATCATCTGGTAAAAAATGAATATCATTGGCAAGCAAACTAGCTAGGACAGGAACACTATTGGTACCTTCGTTCAAATCAGGAAGAATTAGCCCTGGCAATTTATTTATTTCTAAATCAGGCTTGAATCCTAGATGTGTTAACAAGGCACACTCATAAAACCAAAATAATAAATTAGGATCAGATTTATTATCATTATAAGCTTTCAAGACATCTCTCAATGTAAAAAATAGATTGGGATGTGGATCTTCATTGGTTATTGTTTTATCAGTCAATTCAATAATTGCCATGGATAGTGTAAGAGAACGTAAATCATTCAAGGTTTTTGACCAATATTCTATAAAGTTAACCTTTGATAAGATTTGCAATTCTCGTTTGGAGCTGTAATTATAAATTAAATCGACATAACTCAAAGGCTGAAAGTAAGCAGCTCGAGGTGATTTCTTGCTTCTTGCCCCTTTTATAATCAGACTGATTTTACCTTGTTCTTTCGAAAAACACCTCGCAATCAAAGAGGTATCACCATAAGGAAATGATTTTAATACAATTGCAGGAGTGTGAATAATCACAATGACCAGCTCTAGTAAGCTTTAGCAAAGATTACTTCATATTTTGCGGGCTTCCCCGTAAGGATACAATTTAATCCATTTGAGTTTTCATCAAATGGGATACAACGAATAGTAGCAGCTGTTTGGTCTTTAATTTTGGCCTCGGTATCTTGTTCGCCATCCCAACCACATCGAACAAAGCCACCTTTTTTTATTATTTTTTTAAAAGACTCATAATCAGTAACCGAATGGGTATTTTGATTACGAAAATTTAGAGCTTGATCAAATAATCCTTTTTGAATATCTCGCAGTAAATCTATCAGATGGTCTTTAACCTCTCTTTTCGGTATAAATAATTTTTCCCCTGTATCCCGCCTGGCTAGAACAACTTGATCTTTAATTATGTCACGAGGCCCTATTTCCATCCGCAATGGGACACCCTTCATTTCCCATTCATTGTATTTAAAACCTGGAGAATTATTGGTCCAATCCTGATGTACTCTTATTCCTGAATCATGCAACTGTAATAATAGTGGCTCTAGATAGCTTTCTATTTCTTTTTTCTGATCTCTATTTTTTATTATTGGTATGATAACTAATTGGATAGGTGCAATCTTCGGGGGTAACCGCAGTCCCTTTTCGTCTCCATGAGTCAGGATCACTGCTCCAATTAATCGAGTACTTACACCCCAGCTTGTGGCCCAAGCCAATTCCTCTTTATTATCCTGTGTTTGAAAAACTACTCCAAAGGCTTTAGCAAAATTTTGTCCAAGATTGTGGGATGTCCCTGCCTGTAATGCTCTTTTATCTCCCATCATTGCTTCAATGCAGTATGTTTTATCAGCGCCTGCAAATTTTTCTGATTCAGTTTTTATACCTGTATATACTGGAATAGCTAAAAAATCTTCGGCTAATTGACGGTAAAGCTCTAAAATATCCAATGTCTCTTTTTCTGCTTCTTCTGCAGTTGCATGAGCAGTGTGACCTTCTTGCCACAAAAACTCACTAGTGCGAAGAAAAAGACGGGTTCGCATCTCCCAGCGTACTACATTGGCCCATTGATTTATAAGAATAGGTAAATCTCTATACGATTGAATCCATTTTTTATACATTGACCAAATAACTGTTTCAGATGTGGGGCGTACAATTATCTCTTCTTCAAGTTTTGAATCTGGGTCAACCACAATTCCTTTTTCAGAATCTGCTTTAAGACGTGTGTGTGTGACTACAGCACATTCTTTTGCAAAACCTTCTACATGCTCTGCTTCTCGCGCTAAAAAAGACTTAGGTATGAAAAGTGGGAAATATGCATTAACATGACCCGTTTCTTTAATCATTTTATCAAAGGTCTCCCTTATATTTTCCCATAGTTGAAATCCATATGGTTTAATCACCATCGTCCCTTTCACTGGGCCATAATCGGCAAGACCAGCCCTGCTTACAACTTGGGTATACCAAGCAGAAAAGTCTTTATTTAAATCAGGTAGTCCTTTACTCATAGAAATATATACTTGAAGATCAGAGTTAAAATTACCGGTAGCAAATGACCGTACCAAGGTAGATTTAACTATAAATCTGTACTTTGAATCTAAAAATCCTATAGTCAGATTATCATGTTCCAGATTTACTTTCATTAATAAAAATGATCAATAATCAAATTAAACAAATTCAATCGCTTAAAAAGACAAAATTCCGAAAACTTTATGGTCAGTTTTTTATTGAAGGTGTAAGACTTGTTAAGGCGGCAATTGATTGGAGTTCATCTGTAAAAGAAATATACTGCACAAAACAGTTTTATCACTTGAAAAATAGCACATCATTGTTTTCTGATATTGATAAGAATCAAATAATATTATTATCTGAAGTTCAATTTAAGAAAATATGTTCTACGAAATCCCCATCTGGGATTGCTGCAGTTTGTATGATACCAAAACAAAATGATGTAAATCTAAAAGAAAATAAGTGGCTTTATCTAGACAGAATAAGTGATCCCGGGAATTTAGGGACCATATTAAGATCAGCATCTTGGTTTGGTTTAAAGAACATTGCTTTATCCTCTAATTCTGTGGACCCATATAACTCTAAGACAGTTCGCGCTGGCATGGGTGCACATTTTGGTATAAATCTATATAGGGATATAGATTTGCATCAATTTTCTAAAACCCATAATATTATTGCGGCTGATAAAGAAGGGCTTGATATAGGTAAGTATAATTTCCCTAAAAAATCAGTCTTTGTATTTGGTAATGAAGCACATGGAATTTCAGATGAAAATAAAGAAGCAGTTCAACAATCCATTACAATTAAAGGACAAGGCGTAGGGGAATCACTCAATCTTGCTGCTGCTGCTTCAATTATTATGCATACAGTTAGCAAAAACAAATAAAGTTTATTTTGATTTAAGGTCTTTTTACAGCTGTAAATTATTATCATAAATCATCTTTTATTAGATTAGATTGATTATCGCAAGTTCTAAAAATGGAACATAAAGAAGCTGACCCATATGAACAATTCGTTCAGTATACAAACCGCATTAGGGATTGTCATTATTTCAATTCTATCAGCCTTTATAGCTGGAGGATTGGTCTTAGGAATTGGCCTATCCAATCCTGAATCTTCACAAAAGTATTATACCTTTATATCTTTTATAATTGGGCAGGGTTTTATGATTGTCCCATTGCTTTGGTTCCTGAAATCAAAGCAAGAGCCTATACTTAAAAGATTAAGGCTAAATTCAATTTCCTATGATACCCTAATTCAAACTATAATGCTCTCACTCGGAGTCATTATTTTATCCGATGAATTAGATAGAATAATACAATCATTTTTTCCAGCACCAGAATATATTGTCGATCTTAATGGCCTTTTACGCCCTGAAACATTTTTAGGGTTTATTTTATTATTTATAGCTGTTGCGATTATTGCTCCAATTGGCGAGGAGTTACTTTTTAGAGGATTTTTCCAACAAGTACTAGAAAAACATTGGAAAGATGTGACACGTGCTATTCTCATGACTGCTCTTCTTTTTTCCATGATACACATGAACCCTTACTGGTTTGCACAAATATATATTTTAGGAGTTATTTTAGGTTTCATTGCCTGGAAAACACAGTCTGTATTACCAGCCCTTATATTACATGGTATGAATAATGCAATGGCTATGCTCTTTGCATTTGTAGATCTTGAAAAAAATAATTTATACATATGGAATGGGCATGTCGCACCTTGGATCATACTTTTCGCGATATATGCATCTTATTATGGCTTTAAGGGAATTAATCGAATCGGGTCTAATTCATGAGAAAGGAATTGTTCAAACATGAAATAACAATACTAAAAGATACCTTTGGGCGTCTATTGCGCCGCCACGCACAAACGAATCTTAGAAAATTAATCAATAAAACTCATCCTGCTGATCTAGCAATTGTTTTTAGATATTTTAATGATGACGAGCAAAAACAAGTTTTTGGCCTAATGCAAAACAATGATCACACAGTAGAATTTTTAATAGAACTAGATGATACACTTATTGAAAAAATATTAAATGTTGAAAATGCAGAGAGAATTGCTAATCTAATTCAGAGAGCATCTACGAATGACCAAAGTTATATATTAGGTTCTTTAAAAGAAGAACAGGCTCAATCTGTTATTGATCTCTTAAATAAAGAAGAGCAAGAAGAAATAGAAGAGATCATGGGATACCCACAGGACTCTGCTGGTTCTATGATGGCTACTGATATATTTACTCTATATCAAGATATTACCTGTGGAGATGCATTAAGCACCTTACAGGATCAGCAAGATGCCGAGATGGTATTCTACCTCTACATCACTGATGAAGACAATTCATTAGTAGGTGTAGCATCATTGCGAGCATTAGCAACAACACCATCAAATACACTATTAAAAGATATTATGGAAAGACGTGTTCATTCTGTAAGACCTGAGACTGACCAAGAAGATGTGGCACAGATAGTTGCCCAATATAATTATCTAGCTGTTCCAGTGGTAGATGGTGATAACCACTTGCTTGGTATTGTAACTGTTGATGACGTTGTCGATGTTATAAGAGAAGAAGCGACTGAAGACTTCTTGCAAATGGCAGGAGCAGGAAAAGACCGGGAGATCCTCCTAAAGTCTAGTTGGGAGAATGCAAAGGTCCGTTTACCTTGGCTTTTCGCAAGTTGGATAGGAGGTATTATTGCAGCTTATATCATTGGCACATACGAGCATATGCTTGAAAGCATTATAGCGCTTGCTGCATTTATACCTGTAATAATTGGGATGGGTGGAAATATTGGAACTCAATCATCTACAATAGTTGTTAGAGGAATGGCTACTGGAAGAATTGAAATTGGAAATGAGCTTAAAGTCCTTTTAAAAGAATTAAAAGTAGGATTAATACTCGGGATACTCTATGGTATAATGCTTGGGATATTTGCAAATCTAAAGTTTCTTGGATCAGACCCGATGTTAGGTGTAGTAGTGGGACTCAGTATTTGTTCTTCAATGTTTCTGGCAGCGGCTGTGGGAACTTTTACTCCACTAATCTTGAGGAAGCTAGATATTGACCCTGCAGTTGCTACTGGCCCATTTGTCACTACAAGTATTGACATATTAGGCGTATTATTATATTTCATAATAGCTGGATTATTATTAACACTATAAATCATGTCGATTGTTTTATTCGCTTTTATAAGCTGTTATCTTCTTTTTACCCTTTTCATTGTATCAGGACTCTTTAAACATAGTGTGCTACCTATTGAATCTGAGAACGAACTACCTATGGTTTCTATTGTTGTCGCGGCACGCAATGAAGAAACTTCTCTTCCAAACCTGATTGAAGACCTAGTAAATCAAGAATACCCTTTAGATAAGCTTGAGGTAGTCATAGTTAATGACCGATCTACGGATGCAACAAAAGATATTTTGAATAAAGCAGATGAAAGTTATGCACTTATAAAAACCATCACAGTACAGAGCCCTTCAGATACTATGACGCCTAAAAAACATGCATTGACCCTAGGTATTGAATCAGCACAGGGAGATATTATTGTGTTAACAGATGCTGATTGTAGGGTGGGAAAACTTTGGGCCTCTAGCATGGCTTATTCAGTGATGAATCAAAACTGTATATGTATCGGTTATTCTGAAATAGGTTTTAATAATCACTCTCTATTTGAACAATATCAATATATTGATTTTCTTAGTATAATCTCTGCAAATACTGGGGCTGCTGGATGGGAACAATTCTGGTCAGGAACAGGACAAAATTTATCATTTTACAAAAATGATTTTGCTTCAATCAATGGCTTTCAAGATGTTCAAAATAAAATTTCAGGAGATGATATGTATCTCGTTCAAGCAATTTCAAAGATAAAAAATGGATATATTAATATCGATCCTAACTCTTTTGTTAAAACAGCACCTATGCCAAATATAAAAGAATTTATTAATCAGAGAATAAGATGGTCGTCAAATTCAAAATCAAATGCCAGTCAAAACCCTATTTTCTTTTATTTTTTAATAACTATGTTCATGTATAATATTTTAACCCTTGGTTCTTTTTTGTTTAGTGGGCCTTGGATATTATTGTTGTCTATGAAATTCGTACTTGAAGGTATAGTAATTTTCCTTGGCGGTAGGTTATACAATAGGAAATTTGAATTTATCCCTTATTGCTTATGGGCAATTGTTCAACCACTATATATTCCAGTATTAGGGATTTTAGGATTAAGGGGGAAATTTGTTTGGAAACCATGAAACAAATATTTATTTATTTATTCCTGTCTTTAAAAGTAGTTGGTCAGAGTTACTCCATTAATGTTTTTGGTTTTCATGCTTGCGATGTAGATCAAATCATATCTTCCCCTGATAAGATCGAGTTTAAAACACAAAATCGTGGTGTCTTTGATCTTATATGGCCTACTAATAATTATTATAAAACAATATTTGACCCAAAAAACTTTGCATTAAAAAGCTGGGAAAAAAAGATCGATCAGGGAGCTTATAAAAAAAACGTATCAGCTGTTATTGATACAAGCGGATCAATACAATATAATAATAAACAAAAGATCAGCTTATCTAGCCCTATCTATAATATTTTTTCAATGTTGGCTATGGTACAACTTTATGATAAGGAGCTTTTGGATACAAAATGGTTCCATTATGAACATCAAGGCCAGCTAGGAAAGGCTAGATTTCTTTGGTCTGACTCCACTAATATATGGAATGGTCAGGATTCAATACCATGTGATCATTATCGCTTTGATATTCTTATCTCAGACTCTTCACAAAGTATAAAAACCCAAGACTATTTTATGAAACATATAGCAAATGATAATTCGATCAAAGAGCTTTGGGTTTCACGTAAGAAAACAAAAAGAATTATTGCTGCCAGTATAAAAATGAAGTATCTCTTTCTGAGGGCACAAATTATTCCCAAGAAAGAAGTGTAGCTCTTTTCTAATAGAATTCATTAAAATTCTATAGTAAATAGAATGAAAATTCAGCGCATTTTATTATTAATTACCCTTCCTGTCATTCTACAGGCTCAAAGTAACCAAGTTATATTATTTGGGACCTGGGTCTTTGAATCAATGACCACTATCACCAAAGCGCAGCGAGAGGAGATCACAATTGTTTATAAAGATGAAAAAAATGTAGAGACCTTATCTTTTTATGAATCAGGATCTATTGAATATAATGTAATGAATGATGGAATAGAGAAAAATGGCACTGGTACTTGGTATGCTGAAGATACATATATGACAATAATTGTGGATTCAGATACCACTTATGGAACATACACATTGCAAGATAAAGAACTGACCATTATTACCAGCGAAATGGAATCAGAAGAATATTACGGGTATAGCACGATCTTAAAATATATAAAAGAGTAGTTCTTCACTTACTCTATCATTTACATTCTGGTTTTCCGTTAGGTATCAATTGTGAATAGAAAATCAATATTTACTATATATAGAAAGAAGCTTCTCTTATGGTTGGTTGTCAGCATAACCATTGGCATTGCTCTTTATTATGGAATAGATAAAAAGGTCATTGTTTTTTCCGCCTTTATTATCGGTATCTTTACTGAGTTGTTTGTGGGGGTGGGTGCTCTTGTAGCCGCAATACCACTAATAGGCCCAATGATAATAAAA
>CAYOJL010000084.1:0-8995 GCA_964404235.1 uncultured bacterium
ACTTATTAGAAGTGACTGCAGATAAGCAAACTATGGGTAAAAGTTTAGGTAGCGACATTGCAGAAGGTAAACAAACCATAATGGCCATTAAAGCTCGGGAAAAATTTCCTGACCAATGGAGTGATTTGATTTCTACTTCAAATAAATCAGAATCTTTTAGAAATATTTGTACATTTTTTAAAGAAACTGGCATTATTGAAGAAACAAGACTCATAGCCAGCTCTTATTTTAATTCCAGCTTAGAACATTTAGATAATTTAGATGGGATTAATACTGATGAGCTTATTCAACTTGTTGAACTAATAGAAAAAAGGACATATTGATGTACCAAAAAATAGATCAAGACAATATGTTTGATGCGATTTGGGAATTTCCTAATAATCTTTCGGATGCCCTTGAACTAGGTCAAAGTATTAATCTTTCCAATGATTATATTAATATAAATAATATAGTCATAGCAGGTATGGGAGGCTCTGCTATTGGTGGAGATGTAGTTTCTGTTTTAGAAAAAGATAATATAAATTATCCTTTTATTGTTAGTAGGGGTTACGAATTACCTAAATGGGTCAATGAAAGAACATTGGTTATATGTTCCTCCTATTCAGGTAATACTGAAGAAACTTTAGCAGCATTAGAAGATGGACTAAAGAAAAAGGCACAGATTATTGGAATCACGACTGGCGGGGAATTGGAAGTTACACTCAAAGCTTTAGGAAAAGATATTATCTCCATCCCTTCTGGGCTCCAACCTCGCGCAGCCCTTGCTTTTTCATTTGTGCCTATGATCAAGATACTAGAAAAAATATCTATCATAAAAACAAATGTACATACATGGTTAGAGGATAGTATTAATGCATTAAGAAATAGTCGTGATTTATATAGTATAGAATCAATAGAAAATCCCACGTTTGAATTGGCGCAACAAGTATATAAAAATATTCCAATTATCTATGCAGATAATTCTACTTATGGTATTGCAGCTATGCGTTTAAAAGGGCAGTTATGCGAAAATGGAAAAATGCTTTCTTATTATAATGAACTTCCAGAACTCAATCACAATGAAATTGTTGGTTGGGAAAATAATGCGAATTTATTTGAACATTTATTTGTTCTTTGGTTGACTGATGAAATTGATAACCCGCGAGTAAAATACAGGCAAGAGATTACTCAAGATATTTTAAATGAAACTGGAATAGACCAATTTGTTTTAGAAATGACAGGGAATTCATTTCAAGAACGTTTTCTTCATATGATTCATTATGGAGATTGGTTAAGTTTCTGGTGTGCAATTGCTCATTGTACCGACCCTAGTCCAGTAGAAAAAATTAATAGATTAAAAGAAGAATTGATGCAAAGATAATGATACCTGTAAAAGTAATTAAAATATCATATCACCCTACTAGTAGGAGTTACGCAGTTATTCTAAAAGAGATTACGGGACAAAAATGTCTACCAGTTATTGTAGGTTCTTTTGAAGCACAGTCCATTGCGCTTGCAATAGAATCAGTTGATACACCAAGGCCTTTGACCCATGATTTGATATGCGATGTTATTACTGGAATTGATAGTTCACTTAAAACAGTTCGAATTAGTGGCTTGGAGGATGGAGTGTTCTATGCTCAAATGGAAATAGAATCAGATAGTATTGGGAGCCGTATAATTGATGCTCGGCCTAGTGATGCAATTGCTATTGCATTGAGAATGAATACTCCCATTTTAGTAACATCAAAAGTTTTAAAAGAAGCAGGTGTCCCTGAAGATTCATTAACGAATGATGAACCAAAAGAAAAAAAAGTGAATATCTCCCTCAAAACCCTTAAACAAAAATTAAAAAGTGCAATAGAAGAAGAGGAATACGAGATTGCTGCTAGATTACGGGATAAGATTAGTGATTTAGAATCTTAAAAAGAAGCGCCTAATTCTTCCAGTGCGAGTTTTGCAGCGGTTTGTTCTGCTGTTTTCTTATTTGTTCCTAAACCAGACGCATATTTTTTTGATCCAATTTTAACTTGTATCTCAAATGTTCTTTGATGATCAGGACCCGAAAGATCTTTTAATACAAACGTAGGATTTTCAATCTCATGGGAATGACAGTACTCAATAAGCTTCCCTTTATAATTAGTTGATTTCCAAGCCTCTTCTCTATATGCCCAGACTGTATCTAGTATAAGTTTTCTACAGGGCTCAATACCACCATCAAGGTAAATAGCACCGATTAATGCTTCGAAAAGATTTGCTTGTTGTTTCTCAGCTATTTTTTCAATATTTAGATTAACACTTTGTTCTATATTGAGGTAATCCATTAGGTCTAATAGTTGACCAATATTTGCTAAATATGGTTTTTGAACTAAAGATGCACGTTTTTGTGTTAATAGTCCTTCATCACCTTCAGGAAATTCACGCATTAATTCCCGACTTACAATAATATCTAGAACAGCATCGCCTAAGAACTCTAATCGTTCATAGTTCTTACGAGGTTCTGTATTTAATGATTTATGTGTAAATGCCTGACCAAGGTATTCTTTTTTATGAAAAATATAATTAATCTTTTTTTCAAGACTTGAAACAGATTCGGTTTGATCTAAAAAATATTGCTTTAGTTTTATAAATAACTTCAACTGTATTTCCGAATACAGATGACAGCATTATGACCACCAAAACCAAATGTATTTGATAAGACTGAGTTAACCTTAAAGGGTTGTGCTATATTTGGTACATAATCAAGTGTGCATTCAGGGTCTGGTGTATCATAGTTGATAGTTGGAGGTAGGGTTTGTTCTAAAATAGATTTTACCGATGCCACTGCTTCAATTCCACCCGCAGCACCTAGTAGATGTCCTGTCATAGACTTTGTTGAACTGACCTTAAGTTTATGACAGTGGTCTTTAAAAAGTTCTCTAATTGCGGCTGACTCATTCTTATCATTGTATGGAGTGGAGGTACCATGTGCATTAATATAATCAATCTCATCTATGTTGATACCAGCATCTAAAATCGCTCTCTCCATTGCTTTCAAAGCTCCAGTACCGCCTTTGGATGGCTGAGTGATATGAAAAGCATCATCTGTAGATCCGTACCCTGCTAGTTCAGCCAAGATAGATGCACCTCTTTGCTTTGCATGAGACTCTCTTTCAATAACTAGCATTCCAGCACCTTCACCTAGCACAAAACCATCTCTGTCCTTATCGAATGGCCGACTAGCTTTTTCTGGAATTTCATTCGATTGAGAAAGAGCTCTCATATTTGCAAATCCTGCAATAGTTAATGCTGTGACACTAGCCTCGGTGCCACCTGTTATCATTACATCTGCATCTCCAGATAATATTAATCTCATGGCCATTCCAATTGCATCAGTAGCAGAAGCACAGGCTGATGTTACTGTTTGATTTGGACCTCTAAGACCCCATCTGATCGATAGGTGCCCACCAGCAATATTTGCAATCATTTTGGGTACAAACTGTGGTGAAACTCTTCTAGCACCTTTTTGATCAATTACTCTTTGTTGGTTCTCAAGGGTTTGAATACCACCAACACCTGTACCAATAGTTACACCAATCTTATCTGGATTTAAAGATTCGCTTTCTAAACCTGACATGGAAATTGCTTCTTGTGTGGCAACCAAAGCATAAACGGAAAATGGGTCTAATTTTCTTATTTCCTTTGAATCTAAAACAGAATCAGGTTCAAACCCTGTTAACTCTCCAGCAATTTTTACACGATGGTTAGATGAATCAAAGTAGGTTATATGTCCTATTCCACTTTTTCCATCTGTTAGGCTAGCCCAAAATTCATTAACGCTGTTCCCATTGGGAGCAACAGCACCTATACCAGTTATAACAATTTTATCCCGGGACATTCAGTTATCTACCTTTAACTATTGTACTTTTTCAATATAGTCTACGGCTGTTCCTACAGTTGTTATATTTTCAGCATCTTCATCCGGTATCTCAATTCCGAATTCCTCTTCAAACTCCATAATTAGTTCTACCGTATCTAAAGAATCAGCACCTAGGTCATTTACAAAATGAGCTTCTGGTTTGATTGAATCTTCTTCTACGCCAAGTTTATCAACTATTACGTCTTTTACTTTGTCGAATGTGGACATGATGTCTCCTTAGTTAATTTATGACTCGGCCACCATCGACTGTAATGGTTTGGCCGGTAATATAGTTTGCTTCATTGGATGCTAAAAAGAGTGCTGTATATGCAATGTCTTCTGGCTTACCAATCTTTCCAATAGGAATTCTATCTAATAATTCTTTTTTAGAGTTTTCTGGTAGATCAACGGTCATTTCCGTATCTATCCATCCTGGTGCGATACAATTAACCGTAATTCCTCTAGTACCTACTTCTTTAGCAATAGATTGTGTCATACCAATTAATCCTGCCTTTGATGCGGAATAGTTTGCCTGTCCGGGATTACCTGTAATTCCAACAATAGAGGTAATATTAATAATCCTTCCGAATTTATTTTTCATCATGGATCTTATAGCGGCTTTCATGCCATAGAATGCCCCTTTGAGATTAGTGTTTATTACCTGATCCCATTGTTTTTCACTCATCCTCATAAGTAATGCATCACGTGTGATACCAGCATTATTAATAAGAATATCTAATTTCCCATTATCTTTTATGACAGTATTGATTGAGTTTGAGAAAAGATCGCCATTACTTATATCACAACAAATATAATCAGCAGATCCACCAGAAGTATTAATCTGATCTTTTAGATTTTTTATCTTATCTTCAGTACGAGCAATGCATACAACATGAGCTCCAGATTGCGCTAAGATTTTTGCTATTGTTCGTCCTATACCTTGGCTGGCACCAGTAACAATTGCAATCCTATCAGATAAGTCAAACAAAAAAGTTCTCCAGTTGATGGAGTGATTCAATTCCACCACATTTCAATGATCGATCAATTCGCTTATTTATTCCTTGGAGAACTTTCCCTGGTCCAATTTCTGTGAATGATTGAATTCCAGAATCTTTCATAGCGGATATTGACTTAGACCATTGTACAGGATTTTCCAATTGCCGTATAAGTGAATCTTTAATCTCATTACTTTTAGTCACTGGTTTTGAGTCAACATTTGTATAAACAGGATAATTTGTATCTGAAATTTCGAGAGAATTTAGGACTTCGGCAAGATGTTCCCTAGCCGATGACATAAGTGGGGAATGAAAAGCTCCGCTCACATTTATTTCAATTGCGATACGGGCACCAGTTTCTTTTGCTTTATTAATAACCCATTTTACTCCATTTGTAGATCCTGATATAACAATCTGTCCAGGTGAATTAAAATTAGCAGCGACAACGATACCCTTACCTATATAATCAGAGCAGATTGATTCAATTTTATCATCATCTATACCCACTATAGCAGCCATAGTGCCTTTTTCAATTTGGCCTGCTTTAGACATCAATATTGCTCGATCTCTTACTAATTTTAGTCCTGTATTGAAATTGAATGCTCCAGCAATTGTGAAAGCTGAATATTCTCCAAGGCTATGTCCTGCTAATGCATTAGGTTCTATTCCTTTTTCAAGAAGCAGATGTCCTATTATAACGGAGACGATATATATAGCAGGTTGAGTAAATTCAGTTTGTTTTAGTTTTTCTTCGGGGCCATCAAATACAATAGATTTAATATCACATTCCATTATTTCTTGTGCTATATCAAAATATTCTCTACCCAATTTTGTTTCGTTATAAAGATCTAAACCCATTCCAACTTTTTGCGAAGCTTGGCCAGGGAATATCCATCCTGATTTGGTCATTTAGAATCCCATTTTATTAACATGCTTCCCCATGTGAAGCCAGCACCAAAAGCAGATAAGAGAATGTAATCCCCATCTTTAAAAAGATTATTTTTATTAGCTTCATTTAAGGCGATAGGTATTGTACCCGCAGTTGTATTTCCATATTGATCAATATTGATCAATACTTTATCATTAGAAATACCACAGCGTTCTGCAGCTGCATCAATAATTCTTTTATTTGCTTGGTGCGGAATAAATAATGCTATATCATTACCAGTAAGACCATTGCGATCTAATAGATTCTTGGAAACTTCTGACATGCCCTTTACGGCATATTTAAATACTGTTTTACCATCTTGTTTAATATAATGTTCTCTATTATTTACTGATTTTGTTGTTGATGGAATCCGGCTTCCTCCTCCAGGAACAATCAAATAATTCCCTCCAGAACCATCCATATGTAAAATAGAGTCAATTATTCCTAAATTATCATGAGTTGGTTCTAATATGACACCACCACCGCCATCACCAAAGATAACGCAAGTATCTCTATCTTTATAATCTAAAATAGAGGTCATCGTATCTACACCGATTACCATTACTTTATTATATTTACCTGAAGAAATAAAGTTTGCTCCTGTTTCTAGACCATAAATAAATCCTGAGCAGGCGGCGCTTAAATCAAACCCCCAGGCATTTGTTGCATTAATATTTTTCTGAACAAGAGCTGCTGTGGATGGTGTGAAATGATCCGGGGTTACAGTACCTATGATTATGAGATCGATCTCATCAGAAGAGATGCCTCTCTTTTTAATAAGCGACTGTGCTATTCTAGTTGAAATATCAGAACTTGCCTCATCTTTACTTACTATATGTCTCTGTACAATCCCAGTTCTTGATTGTATCCATTCATCTGAAGTATCAACAAGCTTTTCCAGATCAAAGTTTGTCATAACATTATCTGGTGTATTATGGGCTGTAGCAGTTATTCTGGCATTCATTACATATATCTAGAATAAGGAAATGTATCTAGAATCTATTTTGAACTGTTCTTATACTGGCATGTATATATTTTATACAATATACTCTTTTAAGATGCAGACACAACCGGTCTACCTCTATAATAACCACAATTGGGACATGCTCTATGAGGTATTTTTGATTGACTGCATTGAGGGCAAGATGTGGTTGCTACAAGTCCAGACTTGTAGTGTGTTCGTCTTTTACGTCCTCTTGCTTTTGATTGTCGTCTTTTTGGCAGTGCCATGAATTCTCCTTAACTCTATTTTACTTTAAAATCTTTTAATTTATCCCAACCTGTATTTTCTTCCTGTATCCTACAAGAACAGCATGATTTGTTTTTATTCCTCCCACAAATAGCACATAATCCCTCGCAATTTACCTGACATAGAGGATTTATCGGCCTATCTAGTTCAATTAAATCTGCAATGAAATTATCTAACTCTATGTATTTTTTATCCTCATTAAAGTATAGAAATTCTACATCATTTTTATCAGGTAAAATCCCCTTACTTTTAGATAAAATAATTTGAATAGGTAATTTAAGAGGCACTGGAATCTTAACTAAGCAACGAACACATTCATATTCAATTGCCGTTTCTAATTGACCAATCATTTTAAAGCCTTCTTGTACCTTATGTACTGAAAGATTACATTTAATATTATGATCATTAAAAATTGTACCTCTACTGGGGAGATTATCTACAGGAATGTCAAAGAACTTATCTTGAAAGCCCAAATATAGATCCGATATTTTTACTCTCATTTACAGTCTTCAAATTTACTGGATTCCTAAAAACTAACCAAGACAGAACCTATATCAAAAGAATCCTATTTATATTATAGATTTCAATGGAATGATAATATTACTCATCTTCTTGATAAGAGTCATTATCTGATTCATCTTTTTCATCGGGGTCAGTATTGATTTCTGATGAACTAGATGAGGTCTCTTGTGTTTCTATATCTGCATCTTCAAAAGTGAAGTCATCATCAAAATCATCGTCAATTTCATCTTCGTCTTTTCTCTGAAGAAGATCGTCATCATCTGATTTTTTCTTAAAAATGATAAACATTATTGTTTCACCTACTGAAATAATTGATAGTCCATATGATAAAATTGATAAACCAATCAATAGATATGATATAGATAGTAGGGTAGATGCAACAGTTCCGGTGCTAGACATTGTAGCAGGTAGTATTGTACAGTTTGCTGAAAAGATGGATGGAATACAATAACATAATCCAAACCAACCTGTTACTTCGTTTCTAATACATGCAACAGTATCACATATCCATTGTGGGCAGACAATTGATGAGGCATAATTGGTCATATTTGTTAGTGTTGCACCCATGAACCACTCACATCCAAAGATATAATTAATAAAGCCAATACCATTCATTGCAAACCAAGAGAATATTTCAAGACCTAAGGCTAAAAGTGGCAATAATAGTAAATGATATAAAACAATTCTCCAAGCATGTCCTACTGTAATTGAATACGAATTAAAAACAGTTCCCATTGTGTCTTCTTCATATACGCCTACAATCGATGGGGTATAAACAATGGATACGAATAAAACGATTAGACTATAGATTGTAAAAATGGAACCAAAGAGATAGATAAAATACGGTATTGCAAAAAGAAACTCTCCTAAATAGGGGAGAGTACATACTAATGCAAAAAGAGCAGCGAATAGAACGAAAAAAACAATAATCAAAGTAATTGCAACTGGAGAAAAAACTATAGGATGCCAATGCTTGCAAACATATGACCAAGCATCACCAGCGGAGAAGAAGTCATTACCTTTTAATTGCTTCAATGTAACACGACTTACGGCAGTACATGAAAATAGCACTGCAACAATCCAGGCTATAATACCAAAATAATATAATAACCAACTATACCATTCAGCCTCATTGCCATATAGACAAGGATATAGACCATATTTGGCTATGGCATTCCCAAATGACATCCCAGCGATAGAAAGAGAAAGATAGCTTGAGAACCAGTACAGAATAAAGCCTACAAGATTACCAACAATGAATATCCAAATCTTTTTTCCACTCAGTGCAAGACGCGGTGCTCGAAATATATCTCGATAATCATAATAAAGATTGATTGGACCCATTATATTTTCTCCTTCTATTGTTCTCTTCTAACAAAATCTACCCAAGTATTCATCTGTAGTTTATCAGATAAAGCATCAGC
>CAYOJL010000085.1:0-8375 GCA_964404235.1 uncultured bacterium
ATACGCAAATGTAGCTAGAGAGATCTTTACGTATGTTCTAAGAGATATGACAGATAAAGATGGAGGCTTCTACTCTGCGGAGGACGCGGATAGTGAAGGTGAGGAAGGAACTTTCTATGTCTGGACCGAAGAAGAGTTGGTAGAGGTATTAGGTGAAAAAAATGGAAAGATAATGGCCAAGGTCTATGGGTTCTTGGACGTAGGAAATTTTCATGATGAGGCCACTGGTCAGACCACTGGTAAGAATATTCCATACCTCCAGGATAATAGAGGTGAATTAGCCAAAGAGTTCGATATGACATCGGATGAATTGAATGAGGTCATGGAAACTTCCAGGCAGAAGCTGTTTGAAGTAAGAGAAAAAAGGATCCACCCGCTAAAGGATGATAAAGTACTGACAGATTGGAATGGACTTATGATCGCAGCATTTGCCCTTGGCGGACAGATATTAAATGAACCAGAGTATACCAATGCTGCTGAAAAGGCAGCTGAATTTGTGCACAAAAAACTAAGAAATAAAAATGGCAGACTCATGAAGAGGTATCGTCTTGGTAAGGCAGGACTATCACCTCATCTAGATGATTATTCTTTTATGATATGGGGTCTGTTAAACCTATATGAAGGAACTTTTAACGTAGATTATCTATCTAGAGCTATAGAACTAGCCGAAATAATGAATGAGGATTTCTCCGATGAGAATGGTGGATTCTTTATTGGTAGCAAGGATGCAGAAAAACTGATGGTGAGAGCAAAAGACAGTTATGACAGTGCTATTCCTTCAGGAAACTCAGTCGCTGTGATGAATCTATTCCGCTTAAGTAAGATGACAGGTGATAAGAAGTGGACCGATCTCGCAGATAAGACATTAAAAGCATTCACAGACCAGGCAAAACAAGCCCCTACAGGGTTTGCTTACATGCTTACAGGCTATATGTTCGATCTGAAAGACCCAAAGGAAGTGGTGATAGCATCAAATTCATATGACTCAACCACAGAAGAACTCGTTCAAAAGATCAGAGGTAATTATTCACCAAACAAAGTGGTCTTATTCAAAGATCTATCTGACTCAAAGGAACTTGAAAAGATCGCTCCATGGATATCAGCACATTCTGTTATGGATAATAAACCTACTTTTTATGTTTGTGAGGATTTTACCTGTAAACGTCCAACAACAAATATAAAAACCGTCTTAAATTATCTGAGTGAGTAAATCATTCTCTAAGCAGCTAGGCTCTACTTTAGCACATATCCAAGACCTATTCGATACTGTGATCCATGGATTGCTTAGATCATCAGATAGTAATAAGGATAATAAAGTGATGAATAATATAAAAGATGCTGGTGACTCCTACTACAAGACATACTCTGATATTAAAAAAGGAAAAGATAGCGTATGAAAAAACTGGCACTACATTGGCAGATCATTATTGGCCTAGCTCTAGGACTTGTCTACGGTATTATTGCAACCAATTCGGGCTGGGGTAGTTTCACATCAGACTGGATCGCTCCTTTTGGAACGATATTCATAAATCTCTTAAAACTCATTGCGATGCCTCTTGTGCTTTCATCTTTAATAACTGGTGTTGCGTCTTTATCTGACATAAAAAAACTCAGCCGTATTGGCGGCAAGACCATAGGAATATACGTAGGGACCACAGCATTGGCAGTCACACTGGGGCTGATCTCAGTTAACTTGATAAAGCCTGGAGATAAGCTCCCTGACGCTATGAAAGAAAAGTTGCAGTTAACTTATCAAAAGGATGCCTCTAAGAAAGCAAATACAGTTCGAGAGGTCAAGGATAGAGGCCCTCTACAACCACTTGTGGATATGGTTCCCAGTAACTTTTTGAATTCAGCTTCCAGTAATAGGAACATGCTACAGGTTGTTTTCATGGCAATCTTCATAGGTATTGGTCTGATACAGATACCCAAAGAAAAAGGTAAGCCGGTACAACAATTCTTTGAGAGCCTTACTGATGTGGTGATCAAGTTAGTAGATATCATCATGCTAATGGCACCTGTTGGTGTATTTGCGCTGATAGCACAGACCATAAATAAAGTAGCTGGAAACAATCCTGCAGAGATATTAGAGCTACTTGGCGCACTGGGGTATTACATGTTTGCGGTCATAGTAGGGCTTATTACTCATGCAGCTATTACTTAAACAGGACTAATGAGACTCATGACAAAGCTGACACTAGAGACCTTTTATAAAGGTATCGCGCCTGCACAACTTTTAGCATTCTCTACCAGCTCAAGTGGAGCCACGTTGCCAGTGACGATGGAAAGATGTGAAGAGGAACTTGGCGTCAGCGAAGAAGTATCATCATTTGTATTACCTCTGGGAGCGACCATTAATATGGATGGAACGGCTCTTTATCAGGCCGTGGCAGCTGTTTTTATTGCACAGACATTGAATATGTCCCTTGATATCAGCGCCCAGCTGACCATCGTATTAACTACTGTATTGGCATCTATAGGAACAGCAGCTGTTCCAGGAGCTGGAATTGTAATGCTAGTGATCATATTGGAAGCGGTCGGAGTACCAAGTGCCGGTATTGCACTCATCCTAGGAGTTGATCGGATACTAGATATGCTAAGAACAACTGTTAATGTTACTGGAGATGCTACAGTTGCAGTGATTATCGCTGACTCTGAAGATCAGCTCAATATTCCTGTAAAATAGTTTTTTTCAAATATTAATAATTAATAATTTTCTTATGATCTTTGAAAGTTAATCGGGCAGGTTATGAATTTTTTTGGATCTATACTCAAAAATTGGGTGCTGTACTTCAGGTTCAAAAAACAGGCCTTTTCACTTTAGTGAATCAAGGAAGTTTGCTGTATTTGAGAGGCTCCCGTCATTCATTAAACAAAGAATGATCCCAAAAAAACAATCTGCCCGTGCTTTCAATTCACTCTGGCCAATATCTGATCTATCCTAGACCTGCTACCTCTTATTTTCAGTTTAACACCATCTTCTTCGTAAGCTCGTTCTAGTACTTCCACACCTTCCTGCGCTTGTGCAATGGTCTTACCATCGTCATATGGGAATTGGAGATCAACTGTACGGTAGTTTGCTTCCATGTGTTCAATGATCTTAGCTTTTAATTCTGAAAGTCTTAGGTGTTGTTGTGCAGAAATTGTAACAGCCTCTGGGAAAGAACGCTGTATCTTTTCGATCATATTTCCATCTGAGATAAGATCGACCTTATTTAAGACCTGGATGGTAGTAATCTCATTTGCTTCCATATCAGAAAGCACCTCTTGAATTGTGGCCATATGGTCCAATACCTGAGGTGAAGACATATCTAAGACCATTAATATCAGATCTGCTTCAAGGACCTCTTTTAAAGTACTCTTGAATGATGCTACTAAATTATGAGGAAGTTTTCTTATAAAGCCTACTGTATCACTAAGCAAGATAGTATGAGATGTATCAAAGTCTAATTTTCGAACTGTGGTATCTAAAGTGGCAAATAACTGATCCTGAATGAAAACATCCGCACCCGTCAATGATCTGAATAAAGTAGATTTTCCTGCATTCGTATAGCCAACTAAAGATACTCGAAACTCTGATTGCCGTCTCAGACTTTGCGTGGAGCGCTCTTTTTCGATCTTGGAGAGATCTTTCTTTAGCCTGGTTATGCGTGTGCGGATAAGACGCCTGTCCACCTCTATCTGTGTCTCTCCCATACCCGCACGAGTACCGATCCCACCCATCTGTCGTTCTAAATGGGTCCACTGACGAGTCAGACGCGGCAACAGATATTCTAAATAAGCCAGGTCTACCTGTGTAGTAGCCTCCTTTGAGCGTGCATGCTTCTGGAAAATATCAAGGATCAGCCCACTACGATCCAATACTTTTATTTTATCTGACAATTGATGATAATTCTTTATCTGTGCAGGGCTTAGTTCATCATCAAACAAGATAAGTTTAACATCCAATTCTTTGGCTTGTGATATGATCTGTTCTGCTTTGCCTTTACCGATAAAGGTGGAAGGATTGATCTTTGATACTTTTTGAGTAACTCTCCCTACCACCTCAGCTCCGGCTGTCTCTGCTAATAATTCTAACTCATCTAGGTGTTCGTTTATAATAGTTTCTGTTGTACCCGGCCTAACAACGCCTATTAACAGTGCTTTCTCATTTGAGATCTCTTTTTTCTCTATCATTATTCCTTAGTTTTCATTTTCATGGGTTCAGGCCTTCCAATTAGTGTTTCTAGCAATAGGAATATCAATGCTGCTGCAAGAAACATTTTCCATAGTGATTTACCTTGCCTGGTCTCAGAAAATAGTTCAATGAAATCATCCTCAATTGTTAGCCAACGCGTTTGTTCTTTGTCCAAAAATAATTCAATATCTTGTTGAGTAATTCTTTTCTGTAAATATTCATTATAATGAAGTCGCGTTGGAAAAGATGTGAATTTTTCACCATTTGAGTAGACTTGGTAAATACCTAACTCGTTTGTTTTTGGTATTCTTATCCCCTCACGATCATATTCTGGTACGATCATTTCTGTTCTTCCTGATGGAGAAACAACTTCCCATTTATTTCTAAGTTTACTTTCTTCAATAGATATCCATTTCTCTTCGTCAACCAAGACAGGCGCAGTATTCACCTCATCTGTACCGGTCAAGATCATCAACCTATATAAAAGCGGGACCATCATTCCACGGATCGGGAGATCATTCCAACGTAGATCTAATATAGTTGAAAAGTAAAAAATAGTACCACTACCTTTTGGAAATTCTATTAATAATGGATCATTATTATTCAAGTCCCAGTGTGTTTTATGTTGAGTTCCCATTTTTACCCGTACATATTTGAATATCTCAGGCAATTCCTTATCAATATTTCTAACATGAATATCATTAGTAATATCAGAATTCTCTAATACAATATGGGTATTAAATAGACCCTGCCCAGCACTTATAACTGTATCTAATTCCGGAAAACCAGTGGAGGTGAATAGATCAGGATGGAATTGGTCATTATCATATTCTCCTTGGAACCAGATCACACCACCCCCTTCTTTAAGGAAACGATTCATATCCTTGACCCCTTGTTCTGAAATACCCGTGGGATCATGTATAACGATCACATCTATATCATCCAAAAAAAGACGATTTAGATCAGATTGGATCCTAGTATCAAGAATTAAAAATTCATTTTCAGGATCGATAGATCTTAACATCATTTCCAATATAGAAATATCTTTTGCATTGGATCCTATTATGCTACAACGGATCTGATCCATGATCGGCATTGATAGATGCCAATAATTATCTAATTCATAATCATCCCTTGGGAGTATGATCTTACCATGCAGGATACCTACTTCTGCAGGATAGGCCTGAAATAAAAATTCTTTTTCTTTTCCTGGATCAAATTCCGATACTACCTGTCCAACTCTATGATCATTAAATACTAATTCTAAGGGAATATTTGGTTTGGTTAAAGTACCCGAATTCTTAACTCGCGTATCTAACTTTACCAACTGATTTAAGGTTTTGATTCGACTAACAGGAGAAGCATTAACGATACCCAAATTATCAAAAACAGATCTGGGCTGAACAAAATAGAATTTCCATTCATCAATATTATCAAGACCATAAAGGAATGAAGAATCTGGCCCATACATCATATCACTAAAGACCACACATTCCTTGATAGGCTGATCGATCGATCGATCATCCAATATATTATTAATAGCCTGCCAGATATTATCATGTGATGCTGTTGATCTAATTGACCTGACAGAATTTCTAATTTTTGGATCGTTTGATTGACCTTCAAAGATCACCTTAGGCGGACAGGTCTGGGAAATGGTTATTATAGTTTCATCTTTAAACAAAGGTATAAGAGCCATCGCAGTATTTTTTGAACGTTCTAAAAACGATCGTTCGCCATCTTCTACTGACATACTAGCAGAATTATCTAGTACAATAACCAACTTTGAATCTTGTTCTGCTGCCAACCAGCCGGGCATGAATCCTTGAGTAACAGGTTGAGCCATCATCATGACCAAACAAAGAATGCAAAGGATTCTCAATAATAGAATGATCATTTTTTGTATCTGCACCTTCCGAATGGAGCTTGTTTCTAATTCCTTGATAAAACGTATACTGCTGAATTCAACTTTATTTTGTCTGAGTCGGCTCAACAAATGGATAGCAATTGGAATACTTAT
The DNA here is from genome assembly GCA_964404235.1 of uncultured bacterium. Classification (GTDB taxonomy): domain Bacteria; phylum Fidelibacterota; class Marinisomatia; order Marinisomatales; family UBA1611; genus CACEUX01. The sequence continues at coordinate 6,198 of CAYOJL010000085.1, forward strand.
GGCAGCAATAAACCAGAGCAATGATGGTGATAAGAAGGTCATATTAATCTTTCAGCCATCATCATAACCATACCTGAAAAAACAGGAATGGTTAGATTATCATTGATCTTCAGTGGTAATAGTTCAATGAACATTGCGGAAAATGCGCCTAAAAATAGTATGATTGGCGGGAGTGTGTGAATGACCAATAGTACAACCCCAAAAGATACGATGAAGCCTGCTAGTGCACCTGATAATGTTTTATCACCGATCCTACCTACTGGATAGAGTTTACCTATAATGGCTGCGAATGAATCTCCTACAGCTAAAAAGATCAATGCTGCTACTGCGACCGTCATTTCAAAAATAAATGCAGTAATGGTCCATCCAAAAAGAAGCCACGTAGCTCCTGTCAAACCACCTTTTGATTCACTTACCCTAAGCATTGAGCCAAACCAGTGATCAAATAGATCTGTTACTATCTCAATATTCTTCCTTAATAATTCTATACTTATAGCAAAAAGACTAGTAATGGCCAAGATCATGACCATAATATCTTTTTCTTGTATGAGCCAGAGATAGCTTAGTGGGACTATAGAAGAAGAGATATGAAAAACTTTACGCGATATCTCATTTGTGGGTATTCTATTCACTTACTTTATCATCTGGTTAAAGATATCTTGCATATCTAAAACACTGATAGTTAGATCAATATTGGTTGGTTTTTCAAGTACAGTTTCTGCAGCGATAGATTGATCTAAAACCGTATATGGGATCAGGTCTTCATTCTGACGATAAAATGTTTTACCTAGTTTAAAACCTGCCCTTTCTAGATCAGCGACAGCCTTTTTCTTACTTAAACCAAAAAGATTTGGGACTTGATAAAAGTTAGGTGGGACTCCCAGACTAATTGTTAGATGTAATCCCATTCCTTTATTCAACATATCACCACCTTTTGGATACTGCCATGTAACATTACCCGAGGGAACATCAGAATTATATTCTTCATATACTGTATCTATTTCCAGTCCTATCTGATTCAAAGCTAATTCAGCACTCCTTAATGATCTACCAATAAGATCTGGGATAGACACCATTTTCTCAGCCTGGGCGATCTTCAAACGGACTGTCCTACCTTCTTTTACTCTAGTGTTTGGAGCAGGGTATTGATCCACAACCATACCAGCCTCATATGAAGCAGAAAAAAGAGTGTCAGACACGAGACTACGGTATCCCTCAGACATTAATATCTTCTGTGCATACTCCAATTTTTTATTCGTCACATTAACCATATATCTTCCTTGATCCATACGCACATATATAGGCATTAGTAAAAGATCGAATATCAAGATTATGAGTAGGCATAATCCAGAAAAAATAACAATATATATACCAGATATTTTCATTGTTTTCGCTTAAGCTTTGCTGCAAACATACCATCTACTCCGTTTAAATGAGGTAAGGTTCTTAGCCCACCTCTTTCATCGATCCAATCAAGTGGAATCTTGCTAGGCAAGGTATCTATTGAAAAATTACTATTTAACTTAAGAAAACGATCTACTACGTTCCAATTCTCTTCCGGTTCAATTGAACAGGTCGCATATACAAGAGTACCGTTTGGTTTAAGAAACCTGGAACAGTTATTTAATATACCTAATTGTTTTTCAGATGCTATGTTTATATCCTTAGGTCTACATATCCAACGGATATCAGGCCTCCTACCTAATACACCAGTCCCAGTACAAGGCGCATCGATCAAAATACGGTCTGCTAATGGATAGGTATCTTTTATTCCATCTTTAACAGACCATTTGATATTATTCTGACCATGTCTTTTCATATCATCTTTTCCACTTTTTACCCTTTCAGGAATTAGATCTGAGGCAAGTATAGAACCTTTTTCCCCAACTATATTAGATAAATATAGGGCCTTGGTCCCGGGTGCCGCACATACATCCAATATGGTATCATCAGGCTTTGCATCCATACAATCTACAATTGCGGCAGATGCGGGGTCTTGAATCGATATTTTACCTGTTTTAAACAGATCTGTTTTAAGAACTTTTCCTAAACCATGATCTAACTTTAAAAAAGATGAAGAATATTCTTGCGATCTTATACCATTTTCCATCAAGGATTTCATAACGACATCTATATCAACTTTATTAGTTTCAACTCTAATGAAACTATAAGATCGTA
>CAYOJL010000086.1:0-7826 GCA_964404235.1 uncultured bacterium
ACCCTATGATGTGGTATTTATTTTAAATAGGTATTTTAATTGGATGGTAAAAGTTGTAGAGAGTAATCATGGACTCGTTGATAATTATATTGGTGATGGTATGGTTGCGATCTTCGGTCTAAACAATGAACTTGATCCTGTACAACATGCAGTGAGGTCTGCTCTTGATATGTGTGCTGAAATGGACGATATGAAACCATACCTTAAGACCATGTATGGTAAGGATTTTGATATTGGTGTAGGTATTCACTGGGGTGAAGCAGTCGTGGGTGATATTGGTGCAGGTAAATCAAAGCGTTTCACTGCTATTGGTGATGCAATGAATTTCGCAAGCCGTGTTGAGTCTGCAAATAAACAATTTCAATCGCGAGTCCTTATTTCTGAAGAGACTCATGATGAGATCAAAGATTCTTTAGTGATTAAAGATTTTATGCGAACCAATTTGCCTGGTATAGAAGGGCGCGTTACGCTATATGAAATAGAAGATATCAATTTTGCAACAGAAGAAGAACTTGAGAGTGAGATCATTGAAGATGAAATAATTTGGAGAAAAGGTTCTGAACTGGAATCATTCAAAGATAATCCTCAGCAGGTTTTTAAGATCAAGAGAGAGGATATTCTTATTGTTAATATAGACGATAATTTTTATGCACTAAATGACAAATGTCCTCATGCATACCTTAGTTTACAGGGTAGTGACATAGATGTAAACAACGAGACCATTGCTTGCCGCTGGCATAAGAGTGAATTTTGTTATAAAACTGGGGAAGTTCGTGAGTGGATGAAAATAAGTAATTTTCAAAAAATGTTAGGCAAAGTAGGCCTAAATGCTGAAGCAAAAGAGATATCACAAATGGAACGTATACCTATTGATGTTTATAAAACAAAACAGCAGGATGGCTTTATTTGGATAGGTATGGAAACAAAAGAATAGTATAAGAGGAATAAGTAATGAATGAAAATAATATTGAATGGACGAAACTAGCAGAGGTTCATAGTTTTAATGAGAACCCAAAACAATTATTAAAAGTTAAACGTGATGATATATTGGTGATCAAGGATAATGATGGATTTTACGCCATAAATAATAGATGTCCTCATTTAGGGCTAGCTTTGAACTTGGGAGGATGTAATCATGAGAACAAGACCGTACACTGTAAATTCCATTCCAGTGATTTTTCATATGATACAGGGGAAGTAAAAGAGTGGCTCAATGTAAAGGGATTTGAGAAATTCATGACTTGGTTGTTCTCTAAAATGGATCCTGATGCAAAAAAAATGATGACCATGGATCCAAAGCCTGTAGAGACATTTCCTACAAAAGTAGAAGAAGATCATGTATGGGTAGGGATTGATATGAGTGATTAATCGATTTTTTCATCATATTATCGTTTCTATAATAAAACGAATATTTTTAACCTTTTTTGTTTTAACGTGTTCTTGCGCAGGTAAGGACAATGAATTATTTCTATTACGCATGAATATGATCGAAACACAGATCAAAAAAAGAGGCATTACAGATCAAACTATCTTGGATGCTATGATAAAAGTAAATAGGCATGAATTTGTCCAAGAGAATTTTAAAAGACTGGCGTATTCGGACCGTCCTGTTCCTATAGGTTTCGGGCAAACTATAAGCCAACCCTATATTGTTGCTTTTATGAGTCATAAACTAAATGTTTCCAGCCATCACAAAGTACTAGAGATCGGCACCGGTTCAGGATATCAGGCTGCGGTACTGGCAGAACTCTCAGATCATGTATATACAATAGAGATTATATCTGAATTGGCTAAAAGAGCAGAAAAAGTATTAAAGAAGAATAAATACGATAATATTACTATTCGCATTGGAGATGGGTATAAAGGATGGCCTGAAGAAGCTCCTTTTGATAGGATCATGGTTACAGCAGCACCAAAAGAGATCCCGGAAAGACTTATTGAACAACTTGCGCCTGGTGGAATAATGGTTCTTCCTGTTGGTGAGACAGTTATGATGCAATATCTATGGTCCATCACAAAAGAGAATGATGGTTCTATTAAAAAGCAAAAGATCCTCCCTGTAAGATTTGTACCAATGGTAAAGGAGTGATTTAAACTATGAAGAAAATAATATTTCTTCTTTTACCAATCCTTTGTCTTGCAAAAAACCTTACGCTTGAGCATAGAATAAATCCACCAAACAGAGAGCTAATGGATGTAGAGATATTTGGTGATATTATGATAATACCAGGGAATTTAGATGGCTATGATTTTTATGATATTTCTGATCCTCTTGATCCAACGATCATCACCAATTTTCAAATTCCCATGAATAATCGTTCACTCCCAGGGCTTTGGGTGTCTGCTAGCGATAGTATAGCATATTTTACCTTCAGGACACGCCAACAAGGTTCAGCTATTGTTGATTTTTCGGATCCGTATGATCCAGTCCACATTGGATCTTTGTCTATCTCTGGAACTGGCTTGGATAATCCATCTTTTGAAGGTTCTGATATATTCGAAGATCTTTTGGCAGTTGCTGTTCATGAGGATGGGGTACTTCTCTATGATATCACGGATCCATCTGAGCCGGATCTTATTTTACAACGTCCTTGTGAAAATGCATGGACAGTTGCGTTCATAGATTCAAATAATTATGTAATTGGAAATAGTGATCATGGAATTATTCTAGAAGAATTTAATTGTGAATCAGATTCATGTGATGGTAGTTCTTTTATCACCCAGGGCGCAGTAAAGGATCTTATAGTGATGGACAGTTTACTTTTTATTGCAGAAGGATCCCATGGAGTCTCTGTTTATAATATCTCTGATATTGAGCAACCCACATTTTTAGATCAATTTGACACGCCAGGACTATCTAATAAGATCGCCCTGTTTGATACAAATAAGATCGCAGTTTCAGACTGGTTAGATGTAAAGATACTTGAATGGGTAGATGGATCATTGGAATTGGTCGGTTATAAAAGTACAGGGAAACGTACAATGGCAATTGGTGCAAAAGATAGTATCGTATATTCAGCAGAGTGGCAGCATCTACAAACATTTTCCTATGGTGAGATAGAAGAAGCAGATATAGATATCAATTCTTGGGATATCTCCTATCCTATTTTGGAAGATGGTCAGAGTGATACTTTTGAATTGGTCATTGAAAATAATGGCCTTTTCCCTCTTGGACTTTCACCACCATTTATTAACCATAGTGATTTCCAGACCTTAAACTTTCCAGAATATCTTGAACCGGGTGATACAGCTTTTGCAGACATCATTTACACAAGGTCAGAGCAAAATGCTTCAGGTATTTTGCGGATAACATCAAATGATCCTGATGAGTCTGAGGTAGAGGTTTTATTAGTGGGAAATTATGAAGGGGGGATAGTTGGACTTGCAGCACCAGATTTCACACTACCTGTTGCTGCAAATGGGTCTGGCGAATTCACATTAAGCGACCATCTTGGACAAATAGTTGTAATAGCATTTTTTGCTCCTGGATGACCAGTATGCATTCCGGAGTTATCGGATCTTGAAACATCTATCTGGCAGACCTATCCACAGGATAGTGTAATACTTGTAGGCATTACTGCTGTATCTCAAGGGCAGATAGACCAATTTATAGAAGAAACAGGTATTACATATCCTATTCTACAAGATGAGTCAAGTGGTGGTGCTGGTCCTGGTGGATTTGGCGGTATGACATATGATGAATACTATATACCAAATCAGGGATCACCTTATCCAAGGGATTTTATCGTTGATCAAAATGGAATACTTGTTTATGCAAACAATGAGATGGATACTGATTATATGCTTTTCATTATAGATGAGCTTTTAGCTGGAGAAGATGTTGTTATGATAGATAATGATAATTATTTACCAAATACGTTCGATATTTTTCCTGTCTACCCTAATCCATTCAACCCAATAACAAATATTAGTTTTAAAGTTGAAATAGCTGAAACTGTGAAAATATTTGTTTATGATAATAGAGGACGATTTGTTAACGAATTATTAAACCAAAAGGTTCCAGTAGGTTATAATACAATTCAGTGGAATGCATTGAATAGAGCAAGTGGGGTCTATTTTCTGCAGTTTCAGTTAGGTTCATTGATTCAAACCCAAAAAGTCGTTTTGGTCAAATAAGATAGCATTATGGTCCATAGATTGATATATAACATTTTATTCTTTCAAGTCATATTTGCTCAAGGCATATGGTATAGTGGTAATCTTAAAGGGATTGATGATCTTACTATGGAACTCAATGTCAAGGGAATAGATGACAGTGTCTGGGAAAAGAGAGTATCAAGTTTTATTATGCTTAGATTTTTAGAAAATGATATTAGAATTGTAAAAGATCAGATGCCTAAACTGGTGATAGATGTAAATATTGTTGATTCAAGAGTAGAAAAGGTCTCATCATTTCTTGTGATATTTAGTCTATATAATTATAGTATATCAGAGCCCAATTATTACCAGTCTATGGCAGATACATTGATTACAAAAAGACTCATGACAAGTAAGGTGTTTTCGCATGAGGTAATGGGGCAAACATCTACTCAAAATCTCTATCGTGATGTGGAAAAAAGTATAAATAAATTGATATCCATATACCTTGATCAATGGTTCAGAGATAATCCTTTAAAACAATTTTAACAATTTTTGGTATTTAACGTCTTTCTTTGACAATATCCTTCTCTGCTGTAAGTTTAAGGGAAGGGCGGAAAACAAGCCTTCGAATAAAATGATGTTCGTGATCCGAGGAATAATCACACTATATCTCGTGACCTTTTGTATAGCACAAGAGTCCACAAAAAACGTTTCCTTTAAAACAGGCAATGATCTGGCTGTTCTGAGGTTCGAAGGGTGGTCTATATCTGATCCGCTTACAGAATTTCTGACAGAAGAACTTCGAGGGACCATCCGTGAATTAGATATATTTCAAGTCCAAGATCGTGGGATCACAAATGAGGTCAATATCTATTATCCTAGAAAAAAGGACTATTGGGCGTGTTGGAGCCAAGAATGTGCAGTCGACCTTGGTAAAAGACTAAATGTGAACTATGTCATTGCTGGTAATATTCAGAAAAAAGAAGATAATGAATTTTTGATCAATGGTCGTCTATTCTCTGTTGATATGGAGACCATGATCAATGAATTTGCAATGAATAGTAGTGGTATCACAGACAGCCTCCTTCTAGAAATGAAGAAAATGGCATATAATGTAAGTGGATTACCAGTCCCTGATACATTATCCGTGGGTACAGATACTTCACAGGTCATGATAGCTGAGGATATTAAGCGAAAGAAAGATTGGTTCAAATTACCACCAATACCAACAAAGATCAAAGCTCTCATGATGTCTACAGCACTCCCTGGTAGTGGACAGATCTGGGTACATAGGAAATATCCAGGATATGGGTTTATGGGAACAGAGGCAACCTTGGGCATGGCTGCATTGATAGCATATTATCAATATAATAAAGCATGGGGTGGCTTTGAAAAGAACTATAATGCATACCAAAATGGCTCTGATCCGCATACCTTGATAGAACTAAGGCCTAAAATAATTGAATATGCCTCTGATACGAGAAAATATAATGCATTTATGAAGAATATACGCAGCGTGGCCTCATCCATTTGGATCGTTAATATGGTACATGCATATCTAGTTGCCCCCAGCGATGATTTCTTTGATGGAGAATATTTCTTTGACCTTGAGTACAAACCTGATGTCAACCAGTTCCAATTCAATATCAAATTTTAGTTATATAAGGATATCGATCCGTTATATAGCTTTATCTTCACTTATTCTGATCTTATCATGTGAAGAAGCAGAATATGAACTAGATAATCCTTCTGATCCTGCTAATATGGATCTCGATCCTCCTGCACTCTTTTTTCATCCACCAGAGATCAATGCTACTATTAATGACACAATCTCAGTCGAACTGTATGGTTTAGAATTAGGTCCAGCAGCAGCGGCTCAATTAAGGATACGTTATGAATATGAAGCTTTAGAGGTCGATTATGTAGAGGCTGGCCCCTTCTTCGCAGGCGATAATGATCCCATAGAAATAGTGGATGAACCTTCAGATGGAACACTAGATATTTTTGTTTATTATCTTCCGGATATGAACTCTGATCAGAATGAAGGTGGAACCTGGTCGATTGCAACTGTTCATTTTATTACCAAACAGATAAGGGGATCTGCACTAGAATGGGTTCAGGACAGTACGAGGCTTCGAGATGAGAATAATTTACTGGTGATGATCAAAGATTTTGGGGATGGGTGGGTCAATGTTGAATAGATCTGCGTTAATTATCCTGATATCTATCAATTATCTCCAATTGTCTGCACAGGAAGCAAGTTTCGATTTTAATGAAAATGATTATGTGAATATTCCAAGTGATGCATCTCTACAGGGATCTACGGGAATGACCATCGAATGTTGGGTCAAAGCAGGGTTGGATAATTATTCAAACTTTGCGCCTATAGTTCATTATTTCAGATTAGGAGGCCCGACAGAAGAATCAGGTTTTACTCTCATGTATTTTGAAAATGAATTACGTTTTATGATAAGTGTTGGTAGCGGAGATCACGATATATATGGAGATGGATTACAAGCATGGCCTGGCACAACACTGGAACAGGGAACATGGACACATATCGCTGGCACCTATGATGTGGCCACAGGTGAGGCGAAGATCTTCAAAAATGGTGTAATGCAGAATAGTTTTAATACAGAAGGCGGTAATATAAACTGGGATTTTATTGAAACTATGGATATGAAAATAGGTAAGAGCGATAATAATCCAGGAGGTTCTGATGGCTATTTCGATGGGGGGATCGATGAGGTCCGCTTATGGAATATCGCACTCGATGAAGCAGCCCTACAGAATGTCATGTCGAATTGCCCATTAGGTGAGACGGGTCTCATAGGTTATTGGAATTTCAATGATGGAAATGATGATACCATAGACGACCTTACCGACAGTGGTAATGATGGTACTCTAGTAAATGATGGTGAAGGTGACTGGGATTCTGATGTCCATGAAGAACCTCTTTGTTTGGGGTCAGGGGAGTGTGTGGATTCAGTAATTGTTTCTTTACCATTTTTTCATAATTCTACTTTAGAAGAAACAGACGGCGATGATTGGGTATTTCAAAATTATCCCCATGGAGCAGATTATGCTTATGAGCTAACATTATCAACCCAGAGGAATCTATATGTGGACACTTGCGATCCTATAACAGACTTTGATACCATTTTAGCGATAAAAGATGCATGCGGCAATGATGTCTCTTTGACCGAATTTGATGACGGGACACAAGATTTTTGTCCTGAATCAGGTATTCCAGATACTCCCTGGTATGCTAGTATCATTGACAGTATTACTCTTGCCGCAGGTACTTATTATATTGTTGTAGATGGATTTGGTGGCGTAACAGGAAATTATAAGATTGCAGTGGGCACCTTACCTGAGATCATTAGTTCTGCAATTGCATCAGACGATAGCTACCTTGAGATTCATTTCAGTGAGGGTATGTATACTGATGCAACGGGTAATGGAGCGCTTGAAGTATCTGATTTTGAGATATCATTTGATCAAAATGGTGGAACTGCGGATGGGGTAAATATTAACTATTTAAGCAATACCTTAGGTGGCTCATTGGAAGGAGGAGAAGATACGGTACGTTTTGTTATAGATGTACAGGGTGAGTCAACTGGGAATGAATTAGTGACAATTCGCCCGCTAACAAATGCTTCCATCTTTAATTCTTTTGGGATTGGCCTTTTGAGAAGTGCAGATATCACTCAACAATTATCAGA
>CAYOJL010000087.1:0-7664 GCA_964404235.1 uncultured bacterium
GTTCCACCGGTCCATATTCACTCATAACACAACAGCCCTTAGGCGGTAAAGCACAATTTGGCGGGCAACGTCTTGGTGAGATGGAGGTCTGGGCCCTGCAAGCGTATGGTGCTGCTCATACATTACATGAATTATTAACTGTTAAATCAGATGATGTAGAAGGCAGGTCCAAAGTATATAATTCAATCGTTAGAGGGGAGCAAATGCCAGCATATTCAGCACCAGAATCCTTTAACGTAATGATAAAAGAATTGCAAGGTCTTTGCATAGACGTGGAACTTGATTAACCCAAAGGAGAAATAATTTTGACTTACATTCAATCAAACCCAGTTGATACATCTAAAGAATATAATTCAATTACTATTGGCTTATCTTCTCCTGAAAAGATTCTTCAGCGTTCATATGGTGAAGTATTAAAACCAGAAACAATAAACTATCGTTCATATAAACCAGAGAAAGATGGCCTTTTTTGTGAAAAGATATTCGGACCTGTAAAGGATTATGAGTGTCATTGTGGTAAATATAAGGGAATTAGATACCGTGGTATTATATGTGATAGATGTGGTGTAGAAGTAACACGTAAGAAAGTTCGTCGAGAACGTATGGGGCATATAACCCTAGCAGTGCCTGTAGTCCATATATGGTATTTGCGTTCTATTCCTAGTAAGCTGAGTTATTTGGCTGGGAAAAGTACAAAAGAGCTAGAAAGAGTTATTTATTATGAGATGTTCATGGTGGTAGAGCCCGGCGATAGTGGTCTTGAAAAATTTGAATTGATTGAAGAAGATGAATACCTTGATTATGAGGAGCAGTTTGGGTATATGGCAGTTTCTGAAGAGGATAGAGATAATGAGAATTATTTCTATGCGATTATGGGTGGGGAAGCGATGAAAGAAATGCTTTCAAGATTAAATATTGTGGATTTGAAAAATGAACTAATTGATATTGTCAAAACCTCAAAATCAAAGCAAAAACGTGGAGATGCTCTTAAGCGTTTAAAAGTAGTCCAATCTTTTGTTGCGGATCCAACAAAAAAGCGCATTAATAAACCCGAATGGATGATTGTGTCGATTTTACCAGTTATTCCGCCAGAGCTTCGTCCATTGGTTCCTTTAGAGGGAGGGAGATTTGCTGCTTCAGATTTAAATGATTTATATAGGCGCATTATTATTAGGAATAATCGGTTGAAGCAGTTGATGGAGATTAAAGCTCCAGATGTCATTCTTAGAAATGAAAAAAGGATGCTGCAAGAAGCAGTTGATGCGCTATTCGATAATAATAGGCGTAAAACTGCCATAAGAAGTGGTTCACGAAGACCTTTAAAATCACTTTCTGATATGCTTAGAGGAAAGACTGGTCGTTTTAGGCAAAATTTACTTGGTAAACGTGTAGATTATTCTGGACGTTCAGTCATAGTTGTTGGTCCTCAGCTACAATTACATGAATGTGGAATGCCTAAAAATATGGCATTAGAACTTTTTAAGCCACATATGATACATGAGCTTATGGCTAGAGGCTACACACAGACTCCTAGAAGTGCAAAATTAATGGTAGAAAATCAAGAACCAGTTGTTTATAAGGTACTTGAATATGTTGTTCAAGATCATCCTGTATTGCTTAACCGTGCTCCAACTTTACACAGATTAGGGATTCAAGCTTTTCAACCTGTACTTGTTGATGGAAAAGCTATACAGCTTCATCCTCTAGTTTGTTCTGCTTTCAATGCTGATTTTGATGGTGATCAAATGGCTGTCCATGTTCCACTTGCACTTGAGGCTCAGATGGAAGCTAGAATGCTAATGTTATCCAGTCATAATATTTTACACCCAGCTAATGGTCAGCCAATAGCTGTTCCATCTCAAGATATGGTCTTAGGTTGTTATTATCTTACAAGGCCTAAAAAAGGAGGTAAGGGTGAAGGTAAAATACTTGGCTCTATAGAAGAAGGACTCTTGGCTTACGAAAATAAAGCAGTCGATTTACATTCTATTGTTGATTTACGCCGTAATGATGAATGGATTAAAAAGACTACTGTTGGAAGAATTATTTTTAACTCAATACTACCTGATGGTTTAGATTTTGTTAATGATATTGTAGATAAGAAACTTCTTACTAAGATTGTAAATAATGCATATTTAATTGCTGGTAACTATCAAACGGTATCGTTTCTTGATCGGTTGAAAGATTTAGGATTTGGTATGGCTACCATGAGTGGAGCTTCCATCGCAATTAGTGATGTCCTTATACCTGATGAAAAGTATGAAATACTAGATAAAGCTCAGAAAGAAGTTGATGATATCAAAAATAAGTTTGATCGACATATTTTAACTGATGGTGAAAGGTATAATAAAGTCATTGATATATGGACTCACACAGCTAATCAAATGGCAACGACAATGATGGGTGCTCTAAAAGAAGATAGGCAGGGATTTAATCCCGTATTTATGATGGCAGATTCAGGAGCTAGAGGATCGCAAGATCAAATTAAACAATTAGCAGGTATGAGAGGCTTAATGGCTAAACCTCAAAAATCTATGAAAGGTGGTGTAGGCGAAATTATTGAATCTCCAATTACATCAAATTTTAAAGAAGGTCTTTCTGTATTTGAATATTTTATTTCTACACATGGAGCAAGGAAAGGTCTAGCAGATACTGCTCTTAAAACTGCTGATGCTGGATATTTAACCAGAAGACTTGTTGATGTTGCACAAGATGTTGTCAGCTATATAACCGATTGTGGTACAATAAATGGAATAGTGATTTCAGATTTAAAAGAAGGTGAAAAGATTGTAGAGCCCCTTTCAGATCGTATTCTAGGTAGAACCATTCTCGATGATTTTATTATCAAAGGTGAAGTAGTTGTGAAAGCTGGTTCGGTTATTAATGAAGAGGAGGCAGAATTAATTGGTGATAGTGGAGTCGAAAATGTACGTATTCGTTCTATTCTAACATGTGAAGCTAAAAGAGGATGTTGTGCTAAATGCTATGGTTGGGATCTTTCAACCCATAAATTAGTAGATATTGGTACTGCAGTTGGTATAAGGGCAGCCCAAAGTATTGGAGAGCCTGGCACACAATTGACCTTAAGAACTTTTCATATTGGAGGTACTGCTACACGTATTATTGAGCAATCTGAAATGGTTTCTAAAAGGCCTGGAATTGTAAAATTCTCTGATAATTATGATTTTGCAGATACGATAGATGAAACTGGTACAAAGGTCACTAGATGCATGGTGCGTCATTCTAAACTTTTCATATTAGATGCAGATGGCAATGAAAATGCTACATTTAATGTACCTTACGGATCAACAGTATTTGTAAATGAAGGAGAGAAAGTATCAGCACAAACAACATTAATAAAATGGGATCCTTATACAGATATAATATTGGCAAGAGAAACAGGTCATGTTTCATTAAATGATTTTCTTGAAGGCGAGACCTATGCTGTAGAAGCTGTTGAAGGTGGTAAGAAGCAGATGGTGGTTGTGGAAGCGCGTGACCGTAAACTGAGTCCTCATATTGAAATTGTTAATAAGGATGGTAAGATACTTGCCGGAGGCACTATTCTTCCAGTTAAGGCGACATTAGTTGTTATTGATAAGCAAAAGGTCCAAAGAGGGCAAACTTTGGTAAAAATACCAAAAGAAGTTGGTAAGTCTAGGGATATTACTGGTGGTTTGCCACGTGTGGCTGAATTGTTTGAAGCGCGCAAGCCAACACATCCAGCTGTAATGACTGAAATAAATGGAACGGTACGTTTTGGAGAAACAAAAAGAGGCGTTAGGAAAATACATGTTATGGGAGGAGATGGAGAAGAAAGAACCTATTCTATTCCATATGGTAAACACGTTATAGTTCATGAAGGAGATTTTATTAATGCAGGTACGAACTTATGTGAAGGTGCAATATCTCCTGGTGATATTCTTCATGTTTTAGGGCCAGCTGCGGTAAGGGATTACCTCGTAAATGAGATTCAAGAGGTTTATCGTCTTCAAGGCGTCAAAATCAATGATAAACATATTGAAGTAATAGTTAGTCAAATGATGCAAAAAGTCAGTGTAAAAGACCCTGGTGATACTAGATTCCTCGAAGAAGACCGTGTTGCAAAGCGTGAGTTTTTTAATGAAAATGAAAGAATTGGACAGATGATAATTGTTAATGATATTGGTGATTCAGATTTTGAAAAAGGTACAATGGTTGATAGAAATGAATTTCTCGATGCAAATAAAGAGTTAAAAACCGAAGGTAAAGAAGTTGCTACCTATCAAAAGACAAAACCTGCCACATTTGAGCCGATTTTAATGGGTATTACTAGGGCATCGCTCAATACCGAAAGTTTCATTTCTGCAGCATCATTCCAAGAGACAACACGAGTGTTGACAGATGCTTCAACAGCAGGTAAGACGGATTATTTACAGGGTTTAAAAGAAAATGTAGCAGTCGGTCGATTGATTCCTGCGGGTACAGGTACACCAGCATTTAATGATCTTATGGTTGGTATTAGTGATGTAGATGATGAAGTTGAAATGGGAGATGCTGTTGCATGATTGGCATAAATAAATTTCAAATGTTAAGTGTTCTTTTTTATGATTTTTGTGTAATTTTGTTGGCTTTGGATGAAATGAAATGCCGACGATAAATCAACTAGTTAGAAAAGGCCGGAAGCGAATTTTAAAGAAAACAAGTACTCCGGCCCTAATGAGTAACCCTCAAAAAAGAGGCGTTTGTACACGTGTATATACGACAACGCCAAAAAAACCAAACTCAGCTTTAAGAAAAGTTGCTAGGGTAAGGTTAACAAATGGAATGGAAGTTGCAGCATATATACCTGGTGAAGGCCATAATTTACAGGAACATAGTATAGTTCTCATTGAAGGTGGTCGTGTTAAAGATTTGCCAGGAGTGCGATACCATGTGGTTAGAGGAACTCTAGATACTGCAGGCGTTAGTGATCGTAGAACAAGTCGCTCTAGATATGGTGCAAAAAAACCAAAGTAGAATATAATTGAATCAGGATTATGAGACGTAGAAGACCAGAACGAAGGCAAGTATTACCTGACCCAGTTTATAATGATAAGATGGTTGCTAAATTTGTCAATTATGTTATGAGTAGGGGTAAAAAGGGAGTTGCGGAAAAAATATTTTATGGCGCAATGGACCAAATAAAGCAACGTACAAAAACAGATGGTATGGTAATATTTGAAAAGGCCATAGAAAATGCTTCCCCTGCTGTTGAAGTAAAATCTAGGAGGATTGGAGGGGCTACATATCAGGTTCCAATAGAAGTACCTAAGAATAGACGATTTTACCTAGCATCTCAATGGATCATAAATGCAGCCGTTGGCAGATCAGGCAAACCAATGTCTGAAAAATTGGCCTCGGAATTGATTTCTGCTGCGAATGGAGAAGGTGGCGCAATTAAGAAAAAAGATGATACACATCGCATGGCAGAAGCAAATAAAGCATTTGCACATTTTAGATAACAGGGTCTTGAATTGAAATTAACCAAATTAGAGCAAGTTAGAAATATAGGTATAATGGCTCATATTGATGCTGGCAAGACTACCTTGACAGAGCGAGTGTTATATTATACAGGTAGAACACACCGTATTGGAGAAGTCCATGATGGAGCGGCTACAATGGATTGGATGGAGCAGGAGCAAGAGAGAGGGATTACGATTACATCTGCGGCAACTACCTGCAGGTGTGAAGACCATAGAATTAATATCATAGATACACCTGTCCATGTAGATTTTACTGTTGAAGTGGAAAGATCTCTTAGAGTTTTAGATGGAGCAGTAGGGGTATTTTGTGCAGTTGGTGGAGTAGAACCACAGAGTGAAACTGTTTGGAGACAGGCTGATAAATATGATGTTCCTAGAATTGCTTTCGTAAACAAAATGGATCGTGTAGGTGCTGATTTCTTTCACGTTGTTGAAATGATCAAAAATCGGCTTGGCACTAATCCATTACCTCTAGTTATTCCAATAGGTGGTGGTGAAATGTTTACTGGGATTATAGATTTGATGGAGATGAAATCCATATTATATAATGAGAGTACAATGGGTGCCCGTTTCGAATATGGTGAAATTCCAAATGACATGAAGGAGGAAGCAGAAAAATGGCGCCATCATTTAATTGAAGAAACTGCTACATATGATGAACATTTGATGGAAAAATACCTTAATGAAGAAGAGATATCAGTTTCTGATTTAAAATTAGCAATTCGAAAAGGATGTCTCGATAATACTTTTGTTCCTACTTTATGTGGCTCTGCTTTTAAAAATAAAGGTGTTCAACGGTTGTTGGATGCTATTGTTAATTTATTACCTTCTCCTAGTGATGTGGGGTCCGTTAGTGGTTCAGACCCAAAAGACTCAGATTCTGAAAAGGTAAGAAAAGCTAGTGATGATGAACCATTTAGTGCCTTAGCATTTAAAATAATGACTGATCCGTATGTGGGTAAATTAACATATATGAGGGTTTATTCAGGGAAACTAGAAGCAGGATCTTATATTTATAACCCAACATCAAGTAAGCGTGATAGAATAAGTCGTATTCTCTTAATGCATTCGAATAAGCGAGAAGAACGAGATTCGGTTTCGGCCGGTGAAATTGTAGCTGCTGTTGGTTTAAAAAATGTAAAAACCGGACACACACTTTGTGATGAAAAAAACCAAATAATTCTTGAATCAATGGACTTTCCAGAGCCGGTAGTTGCAGTCTCTGTAGAGCCTGTAAGTAAAGGAGACCAAGATTCATTGTCAAAAGGTTTGCAGAAATTAGGCGAAGAGGACCCAACTTTTAAAGTTTCTACTGATGAAGAAACTGGGCAGACAATAATATCGGGTATGGGAGAGCTTCATCTAGAGATTCTTGTTGATAGATTATTACGAGAATTCAAAGTCAAGGCAAATATTGGGCAACCTATGGTTGCTTACCGTGAAGCAATCACCAAGAGTATTCAAGATGTAGATATGAAATTTGTTCGACAATCAGGTGGTCGTGGTCAATATGGACATGTAGTAATTAATGTCGAGCCAAATGAATCAGGTAAAGGCTATCATTTCGAGAATAAGATAGTTGGTGGTGTTATTCCTAGAGAGTACATCCCTTCTGTAGATAAGGGTATTCAAGAAGCTTTAATGAATGGAGTAATTGCAGGGTATCCTATAGAGGATGTACGTGTTGAGCTGATTTTCGGTAGTTATCATGATGTTGATTCATCAGAGATGGCTTTTAAAATTGCAGGGTCAATGGCAATACAAGATGCATGTAAAAAGGCTGCGCCTAAATTAATGGAGCCTATTATGCGAGTTGAAGTTATAGTTCCTGATGAATACTTAGGTGATGTCATGGGAGATTTGAACTCTCGTCGTGGTAAGATAGAAGGAATGGAACAGCGTAAAGAAGCGCAGGTTGTTGCTGCTTTTGTGCCTTTAAGTAGTATGTTTGGTTATGTTACCGATTTACGTTCAATTACGCAAGGTCGTGCCGTATTTCATATGGAGTTTGCAAAATATCAACAAGTGCCATCTAGTATTGAGAATGAAATACTAGAAAAAGTGCATGGTAAAGTTTCATAATTAATTAATAATTGGAGTAAAAAATGGCTAAGGAAAAATTTGAAAGAACGAAGCCTCACGTGAATATTGGTACAATAG
>CAYOJL010000088.1:0-7479 GCA_964404235.1 uncultured bacterium
CCATATACCTTGTCCAAAGCTTTTTCAAGTAAACTTGGTCCTGCCACTAAAATATCAGGATTTAAATTCGTTAGTCTCTTGATTGAGTCTATAGCAACAACATCCTCTGGATCTTCCATGGCAACAACAATGGTCGTATCATTACTGCTGACTCCCAAAACCCTATTTTCTCGTGCAAAATCTTCGGGAATGAGTGCAGCGACCTTTGAATCAGCTTCAAGCAGGATAAAATTATCTGCTTTCTTATAGCCTAGCTGTTGACCATATGCGGTTGCAAAATCATCTTCTTCGATCAGTCCCATTTCGATCAATGTTGTACCGATCTTCTCATTGGTTGTTTTTTGCTGCACCAATCCTTCATTGATTCCACTTTCTGTTGCTTTACCATTATTGACAAGGATCTCACCAAGTTTTGAAAATTGTGGATTAAAATCTGTGCTCATTTTTGATTCCTTTGAACTAAAATTCTAAGATCATTTTAATCACAATCAGTGCCTGTACGTACCAAAAGTATATCCAATGGGTCACTGGATGTGATCTCTGGTATGAGTAAGGTCGCTGTCATACTTGCAGTGAAATCTTCGTAGGTACAAACGCCATCATCATTATTAGCTAGAGTACAAAGGCCTCGATCAAATAGGACAAATATTCTAGCATACCCATCTTCATCAGTCCTGACCACTGCCTCACAGTTTATCATTGAATATCCGTCCCAATATCCATTTCCTTCTCCTTGATCGAATGTATTTGGTATACCATCATACCCCCAATCATTGAAGAACTCTGATACCTCTGCTGTATCTATCAATCCATCTCCATCAAGGTCAAAAGAATCGTGGTTTTGATTAAACGTACCCATATCAAGTGTTCCTGGATCATCATCAGCGCCATAGTCACGCCAGGAAAAACACCCATCACCCACTCCAGCACCAAGGACACCTTCATCAGTCCATCCTTCACCATTCTCATCCAAAGCATTCTCATACTGTACCTCAGACCATCCACTGACACCAGTCCCTCCAAATGCTACCGGTGCATCAACTACGGGGTTTCCATAATAATCAATTACCAGTGCAGAAAGCTGTATTGTTGCGGTTATTGATTCGGGTAGACTAAAGTCCCAATAGGTAGCATCAGCTAATAGTGAGACCTGTCCTGGGAGAAAAAATAGAGTAGCATTGCCCTGGTCCTCATTGATGTAAGATGCGACGGAATCACCATTTGCACCAAATGTTAGGGCGCGTACCTGTCCTATATCACCTATAGCATCTGTGGAATAAACTATATTTGACCTAGCAACCCCAGAAGTAGCTTGTCCACTCAATACACCCTCATTATTTGTATAACTCACCCCTTCTACAAATGCATCAATCAGTGTATCAGGTGGTAAAGGAAAAATTGACCAATATACATATGTAGAATCCTCAACAGGGTTGTACCACTTATCATAGACAATAGCAGCACACTCTGTCTGATAAAAGCCACCACCAATCGCTTCTGTACTATTTGGATCATACTCTGCTTCAATATGGTAAGGAGCACCTGATGCAATAACAACTGGGACGGTTATACTTTCTAAAGCATCATTAAGGGAATCACATATGGATGTTTCTATAGTATTTGCAGTTGCAATTATCCTCACAGGTCCTGGTTCTGTCCCGCTGTTTAATGACACGGTCGCAACACCATTCACTGTCTCTACATTGACAGTTGTCTGGTCTGGACTGTTTAAGTAGGTCCCTTGTAGGATAGGTTCTAATCTAAAATTCACTGTAACAGGTGTTGTCAATAGGTTACCATTATTATCATATACCTCAGCCTTGATATCTGTAGACTCAATGCCACCTCCATCCTTTACAACTATTTGACTTGGATTGGAAGATGGTATTTCAATGTAGGCACATAATCCAACTGCACTCTCAGTACCTATAACGATCTGTTTGGAGACAGTTACCGTATCACCTATAGCAGGATGATAGAAAGATGTATTGACCAGTCCTGGCCCCACATTCTCGCTAAAACCATATGACTCGAATGTCGTATTTATCATACCTGTAGCATCCGTATAGCATGTATCACCACAAACAATAGTGCCATTAGCTGATTCTATATTGAGCAATACACCTGAAAGATCATCACCATGTGCATTCTGTAGCAATACCTCATAAGGACTACTTGCACCAAGATCGATCTGTGCATCTGCTGTGATATTCATGGTATAGGGCCAAACCTGTTCTTGTTGACTAAATACGGAGAATTCTACATTATCAATAATATCGTTAGTGTACTTGACCGTTATGATCGCTCCAGATGAAGCAGTGCTCTCAACTTTTTCAACACCATTGCTTGGCGTAAATCTAGCAAATGCATATCCATTCCCACCTAGGTCAGGAAAACCAAATTCTTTAAAATTCGGTACATATTTTGTAGATGGATCACTTGTGTCAAATGTACCATCTATATCTGAGGAGAACTGAAGTGATTTTTCGTTTGCTCCTGCACCGTCACCATCCATTAGTCTCGCTATAATAACTACTGAGGTTTTTGCTTCAGGGTCTGAAAGGACCTCACCAACAATAGTAGGATTAGAAGTTTCTCCATGAATAAATACATGGAATAGGGACAATGAACCAGTTTCAATTTCAGTTTCTACTTCTGCAGGTAGACGATCATCGCATGATAAAGTAAAGATTGAAATACACAGGATCGATACAATACTAATGATTCTAGTATAATAATACATACTACTCTCCTTTACCTTGTTGTGTTCCAGAACTATCTATCTTATCACTACCATTATTCTCTCGATCAGATTCAGTACTTTCATTTCTAGGTAACAAAGATCTATTAACATAGTCCTCGTATTCAGACACCTCTTTTGATTTTACTATTCCAGTATATGCATCCTCAATTATCTTTGGGGTGATCTGAATAACCAGGTCCGTTTTACGTTCAATAACACCCCTTGATGTAAATAATTTACTTCCTATTATCGGGATCTTATGTAGCAAGGGGACCTTATAGGTCGTTTGTTTTTTATCGTTACTCAAGAGCCCTCCGATGACAATAGATTCTCCATCCTTTACCCTTATAGTAGTAGATGATGTCCTACTTTTAACTCTAGGTATATTAGCATCTGGGCCAATAAATTCAAAGATAGTAGATACCTCAGGTTCGACCTTGACAGTTATATAGCCATCGGTATTGACAGTGGGTAAGATATTGAGTTTTATGCCAACCTCTTCCTTCTGTACTTGCACTTGGCCACCCACTCCTCCGGAGCTCAGTATATATGGCACAATGTCCACTAACTTAATATTAGCCTCTCTACCATTGATCGTTGTTAATCTTGAATCAGCCAATACTTCTGCTCTGTTATTTCTAAGAAGCATATCAAGGGTAAGGTCCAATGCTGTAAGTTGCCTACTAAAATATCTTGGTATAATGGCCGTCTCATCCTTTTTGCCACTTAGTCTATTAAATCCCATTGTAGCAGGCTTCTGGCCTATGGTCTGATCCTCTGGAACAACGGAACCACCGCCTTCAGTTAACGGTACTCCATTCTCTGCAAGTATAGTGCTATAGCTTGATATTCTAGACCAATCAAGTCCTAGTTGCTCTTCAACGTCTGCCGCAACCTCGATCAGCCTTGTTTCAAGCATGATCTGAATCGCGGGAACATCAATACTCTCAACAACCTTTATTATCTCTGCGATCTTTTTTGGAGATGCATTGACCAAAAGCTTATTTCCTGGAATATCAACCTGAACCTGTTCTGAGATATCCTGGAGAAGATTTTTCACATCTGCAGCAGAAGCATACTTCAACGTTACCACATAGGAAGTGACACCCACTTCTTCCTTTAATTTTTTAGGTTCTGCTATTAGGAATGAATTCCCAACTACCTCGTAACTAAGCCCAACAGCCCTAACTACCAAATTGATCGCTTGTTCGATAGGGACCTCATCCAAGTGGATGGAGACCTTATCCTGCTTGTTCACATTAGGGTCCGTGACAATATTATACCCACTCTCCTTTGCCAAAATAGCAAGAATACTTGGCAGGAACGCATCTTCTGCGTGGACCGTGACCAATGTATTGCCATTCGTTTCATTGGTCCTTGGTTGTCCATGAATTGATTGTATCATGCTGAACACAATGAAACAGCCCATCACAACAAATTTCAAAAATTTCATATTACGCTTTTCCTTCATAATTTTTTCCCGATATCCTACGTTGATGGTTCATAACCAGGCGCAGGGTATGATTTTTTCCCACTACTTGTATTTATAATGACCTTTGTACCATCGATCTGCTCAACAGTACCAATATTTGGCAAAATGTCACCTACTCCAACAGTAAAAGCTTTCCCTCGATAATCGATCTGTGCCTGAAAATGATCATCTCTCTGGTATACCAGCGCAACTCGTACTGCATTTCTATTCCTTTTTACTCTTCTACCAGATCCATCCGCTAGGGAAAGGACATTCGTTAAAAGCATTGGAGTATTACTGATCTCAAATTCAAATTTGCTACGATCTTCCAGTCTCTCCTCTAGATAAGAAATAATATTCTCTAATTCTTTATCTGTTCCAAACTGGAGATCCTCTGCAGCCTGTTTTAAACGATTGTATTTTTTATTCATTGGTAAAAGTGTAAAACTGGCCGCAACCAAACTCAAGATAGTAAAAGCTACAACAAGATTCCAAATGGTAACCGATCTATCGCTCATGATAAGACCTTACTCTTTGATTTTACAAGTGTGATGGTTGATAGATTGACTACAAACTCCTGGTAAATTAATTTTTCTTCTTCAGTATTCGCTTTGATCCTCTCTATACCATTCTTGACCTCAAACTCATCTATCGTGATCAGCCTTGGCGATCTTTCTAGTTCTGATAGGAATTTCCCAAACTGATCATAAGAGCACTCAAGTGTTATAATATATGGTGCTTTGAAATATGTGATCTTATCAATACGAGGCTTGGGCTTGATACCCAATAACTTTATATCCAAATCTTCCAACATGTCCGTAAGATTATCCAGGAATGGAAGACTTGCGTCATCTGCAAGAGAGTCTGCTTTTGACAGCGCCAGATTCTCTTGGAATAATGTAAATACCCTATCCAATTGACTCGCTAGAATCTGAGCACTGATCAGATTCTCATTAAGCTCCTGTTGTTCTTCCTCCAATACTCTTATCTCAAATGGTTTTTCGCCAATAAGAATAGATGCACTCAACCAATAGGAAAGGGTCAATAGGACCATAGAACCAAATAGGATAATATTTCTTTTTTCAGCCATATATCATACTTAGGAAAAATTCTTTTTTCCGCTCTTTTTAGAACTTGCTTCGATCTCAAACCTAACAATTTCTTGTCCTCGAACATTTACCTTACTGTGCCCTACATACTTTATCTTACTGAAATTGGTTGAGAATTCTTTATTATTGCGCAGGGTTTGGACATATTCATCTATGATCTCAAAATCCTTTCGATCTTCAAAAGTAAGCGCTATCCCTCTTATAACAAGCTTTTGGCGTTTATACCTTAGACCCGTGATAGCAATATCATCAGGAGTGAGAGTTCCCATTCTATCTAGATTCTTAGCCCAGAGGAATCGACCCTGCTCAAGATCTGCAAATGAAAGGATATCATCCTTTGATAAATTCTTTCCCTCTGACTGTAATTTATTGATCTCATCTTTTAAGCGAGATATCTCTTTTGCTTTCTTATCAATGATACCGTCATAACCATAGCTGATCATCCAGACCCTTATATTCACACTTAATAGCAACACAATGAGGACACCAAATATGCCCCAGCGTACTTGTTCACGCACCCTTGCCTGACGTGTTTCTGCACTTTCTGCTTTATTTAGATTGATGACTATGTAATGCTTATCCAAGGTCCATTCCTCCACGTATACCTAGTCCTAGTGCTGTTGTGTATTGACTTGCATTAGATATTGAAACATCATCCGCTCCTTCCATAGACTCAAATGGATCAAAGACCGCACAATCAATATTCAATTTCTCTTTTACCATCCCTGTTAGGCCAAGTGTACTAGCGGCACCACCAGTTAGAAATATTTTCAGAAAAAAACTTTGACCGGTCTGCTTAGCATAGAACCTTAATGATCGTCTCATGTCTTCTACAAGGTTATCATAAACGGTCCGTTCAGCAATACCTACCTCAGATATATTCTCACTAGATGTGTCACTCTTCAATGCTGGAATACAATCTCGAAAAAGCATGTCCTGCGCCTCTATGTACCCAATTTCTTTCTTTTCAGATAATTCTATAACAAAATGATCTCCACCAATGGGCAGGTCTCGCGTGAAGAACTGTTCACCCTTTCCATACACAACAAGCGTTGACGATACAGCACCTATATCTAACATAACGACTAAACCATCATCAGGGATATCTTTGATAAGTGAAAAAGCATTACTCATTGCTACTGGATTGACATCTACAATGCCAGGCTTCAATCCACACTCTTTCAATAGATCTATATGATTATTAAGTACTCCCTTCGTGCAGGCGACTAGACCAACATCTATCTTATCGACCTCTTTCTTATTGGAACCAAGTATCTGATAGTCGATCACCGCATCAGTGCCATCCATAGGTATATGCTTCCTCGCTTCAAATGTCATGGCAGATTCTAGCTCATCAGAAGGCATCTCCATGGTCGTTATCTGCTTAATGCTTGCTGAGGATCCATTGATACCTGTTATGATACCTTTTGCTTTTCTTGGGTTAAAGCCCTGTTGCCTAAAAAGTTCTTTGACCGCCATTACCCAGTGAGAGTGGTCTATCTTCTCAGGATCAAATGTAGAGTTTGGCTCTGGGACCAGTCGAGACCCAGCATCTATGAATTTATACCCTGTCTTTGTTTTATCGGCTACAACCATTTTGACATACTGCCGTCCAATATCTAGACCTAAATACATAAAGAATACCTAATCTTGATTATCCGTGTTTGCTTCACCATATGAATACATTTTTAACTGCACAGCTCCACTAGTGGTCTCTATACTTGGAAAATATGGCGGAGGTCTTAACCTCAAGTTATAATCATAGTTATAATTCTTATCATAACCTATATCACCGGTAAAGTATGGACTACCTCCACCTGTGTTCCTCTTCATGTAACCTCTTTGGTATTGTACCATAGAACCCCATAGATATACATAGCCACGATAGTCGCCTGCATTATTACCATTATACTGGCCTGATTGATCTTCATGGCGGTAATGGTTCCGGTGCCCTCCACGACCATCAGCAATAGGCAAGTTATAGATTCCACCAAAAGTTGGGTCATGATAGCCAACTGTGGTATTCTGCCAATAATGAGAAAGAAATCCTCCATTCATGGCTAAGATAGAAGCATTTATCCTGATATGGCTAGAGTATGACCCTCCTCTAGCTCCATTGGGCCTAGTATTTGCAATGATCACATTACCTCCAGCTA
>CAYOJL010000089.1:0-7254 GCA_964404235.1 uncultured bacterium
ATTTATACTATCTAGGTAAAGATGGTAATGTATGGCGTTCACAAATGGCTCGTGCTGGTAAAGGCGGCGGAAACGCAGAAAAAGTTGCAGATGCTGGTGTTACTAGAGAATCAGGATTTCTTTACTATGTAGATAAAAATGGTAATGTTTCTCGTTCTCCTATGGCTAGAGGGCGCAAATAAAGATCTTATTGTCTTTAGACTCAAAAAGGCTCTCTTAATAGAGAGCCTTTTTTTTTATACAACATTGTATTAACTTTGGTAAATTACAGCGGTTGATTGTACCAAATATTCCGAGGTAACATCATTCCGTTAAGAGAATAAATTATGAAAAATATATTTATATACATGATAACGCTTTTGTTTATCTTTCCTGTGAAGGCTGATGGCTTGCAGCTATTCGGTTCAAGGAAATCGTCTGAGAAAGATAAAAGTAATGAGCAAAGTGCGCGCAATCAAAATGATGATATGACTGAGGACTTTTCCAGCACAGAAGTTACAACAAGAAAGAATATCGAGTCCGTTATCCCTGTTAAGCGTATTCCAAGCGGCTGGGTTTTTAGAGATGAGCTTTTAGCACCTTGGGAATCTAATCTACCCGCAGTTCTCTCTATTATTCCTGATACTACAGTAGAGGTGGTATACCATGATGATAATAGAACGACACGTGAAGGGTTTGTATTACCGATCAAACGTGCATCAGTAGAGTTTCAGTACACATCACGATTGACGCATGAGTTGATCATGCTTGAATTTGTCAATGTGGATTTTATCTACAGTACAACAAATAATAATGATTCCCATTTTATTTTGCAGGGTATCACAAAGAAGGTCAAATTAAAGGATACAGGTTTTCCTCAGTTGGCGTCTTCAGATATTATCAAACATAAAGTATTGATGGAATATGGTACTCCAAAAGAGTTTGATGGTGTCTGGCATATATATGAAGATGTTAACTCTACTTATAAGGTACGTGAACTGGATGAGCGTAATATAAAAGTTGAAACAAAAAGTTTAAAAGTGACAGATAAATTGGAGAAAGCCATTGATGATACCTACTCTAAGCAAGGTATCGAGTATAAGAAACGCTTAATGGTACAAGGAATTGATATATAATCTGTGATAAAGATAATTGTTAAAAAAAGGCCTTATATAGGCCTTTTTTTATTTACCCTACTAGTAACAACAATATACAGTGAAAGTCACTATAAACCAGTGATCTCGTCCATTCAATTAATAGGTAATACAAAAACACAGGATTTTATTTTAAAAAGGGAGATACATCATCCTATAAATGTATCTTTAGATAGCACGACAGCAATAGAAGACAGGAACCGTCTTGATAATTTAGGTATCTTCAGTGAGGTAGATTGGAAAGTGGTCCCCCTTGAAGATGGGAGTGCAATATTAGTATTTACTGTAATTGAATCCATTCAAAGAACACCTCCTGTGGCATTTCCAACATATAGTGAGGATACTGGATGGTCTGTTGTTGGCCTATGGATCATAAATAATTTTCAAGGCAGAGATCGATCATTAGCTATAGGAGGGAGTTTGGGAGGAGAAGATACATATGGTTTAAGTTTTAGCGATCCTTGGATGTTTGGGGATCACGTGTCTCTCTCTTTGAATTTAGGTCGCACACTTTACAGTCATAGATTTCTAGATCAAGATATCGATGTGAATAGTCTCTATATTAATCTTGGTAAATGGTTTGGAAGTGCTATCAAGACATCAGTTGGCCTTGAGATCGAATCGAAGAAATTCTCAGGTGAAGATAGTAAAGATGATTTTTTTTATTTTTCACCGACAGTAACTATAAAATATGATACAAGAGATATCTTTTGGAATCCAAGTAGGGGAATATTATTCAGTCAAAATATATATCATAGAGAGGGGATAGACCCAAAAGATTGGAGACTCACACTTTGGACCCAATCTTATTCATGGTACTATAAGATCAATAATAAAGGTAAGAAACTCATCCTTGCTCTAAATGGAAGCTTAAGTAGAAAGACCGGAAATAAGGATGAATATTGGCTTGATTATTTTGGTAATTCTATGACCATACGTGGATGGGAATTACCTGATCCTAAACTTTACTACTCAGGGAAAGAAGCTTTTCGTTTTGGTCATGAATCAGTCCATGGTTCGCTTGAGTTAAGGAAAGAGGTAATACCTAAACATGCTACTTCTCTTGGTGCTGAATTAGGATTGCTTGTTACACTTTTTACGGATGTTGGTATGATCTCTAGCAATTGGAATGAAATAAATGATCAATTGCCTATCTATGGTATTGGTGGCGGTATAAGAGTGCCATTCCCTATCGTAGGGGTGATCAGATTAGATTATGGTTGGGGTTATCGAGATGGAGTTTGGAATTCTGGAGCGATCCACTGGGGTGTTGGACAGAAATTTTAGGATATTGATTCTATGGAAGCGGGTTTTCTTCTGGTGCAAGTAGGCCACCAGAAATAATAGTTTTCAATCCTTCCTCAACAGACATTCCGGTTGGAATTGCATCTGATTGTGGAATCATAAGAAAAAAACCAGAAGTTGGATTAGGAGTTGTAGGTACAAAAAGATGATAATACTCTATTCCATCTTCACTTTTTGACTGACCGCTAATAAAAGCCATTGTCCATAGTCCCACTCTTGGATATTGTATGTAAACTGCCCCTTCAAATGCATCTGTTGAACTTTTTGTGAATGTCTCTGTTATTTGTTTAAGAGTTGTATAAATCATGTTAACAATAGGGACCTTCTTTACAATATTCTCTCCTATATTAAAAATTTTTCTACCAAGAAAATTAGTTACAACCAATCCAAGTATATATATCAAGGCAACTGTAAGGATGATTCCAAGTCCAGGAATATCAATATGAAATTTCTTTAATAAAGGACCCGAGATCTCTTCAAGAGTAACAAATAGGAATTTTATTACAATAAATGTCAGATACAGTGGCAACAGCGTTGCAATACCTGCAAATAATTTCGATCTAAAGGTTTGTGTGATCGAATTCATAGTACGATAAAGTTAATTTATAAATGCTCTTATTAAAAGTTGCTCTTTAAATTGTTATATGTATCCCTTCATGCTCTAAAAGGAATATTTTTTTGTCCAGGCCGCTTCCATACCCACCCAATGAGCCATTAGTGGATATGATCCTATGGCATGGTATAATGATCGTGATTGGGTTCTTTGCATTTGCTGTTCCAACTGCTCTTACAGCTCTTTTATTTCCGGCATTTTTAGCAATATCCATATATGAAGCTGTTTGTCCATATTTGATGTTTGAAACCTCAATAAGTACTTTTTTATAAAAAGGAGGTATATTCAATCTAAGAGGTATATTGAAGCTCTTTCTTATCCCACGAAAATACTCATTTATCTGTTTTGAGGTCTTTTTTGCAATAGCAGAGGGTCGAGATGATGGTATGCCGCTATTTTCTTCCTTATGATCGACAAATTGTAAGAGATAAAGATAATTTATATCTGAATGTATCTCTAGTTCACCAATAGGAGTATTTACTATCCATATATTATTCATTTCGATTTATCAAAACTGCACCTAATATGACCAGACCCCCGCCTGCAATCGCTAACATTGACAAGGATTCATCAAGGACGGCCCACCCTAAGATAGTCGCCAGTAATGGCGGGAAAAAAGCAATATAAGATATCTGGGCCATTGATATATGGGAATAAAGCCATATATAAATGAACCAGGCCACTAGCGATCCTGGTATGGTAAGGTATATTAGTGCAAATATGTTATAATTACTCCAATTCATTTGCTGGCTTGTTTCAACAAAAAAGGAAAATAGGAGTAATAATATGCCTGCCAGAAACTGACTAACAGCGTTAATATGTAGAGATGATACAACATTGCTATATTTCTTTAAATATACACTGGGGTAAGAAGCAATGATCACTGCTATCATCACTATAATGATGCCAAGTGGAACCTTATCTCCTGAAAAATTAATGCTTTCAAATAAAACAAGAAGTGCACCACATGTACCAAGAAAGAGGCTTAAGATCTTTTATTGGTTCATTCTTTCATCAGGTAGCATAAAATATGAGAAAATTGCTACAGTCAGTGGGAACCCTGACCAAATAATAGAAGATAAACTAGAGTAGATATATTGTGTAGCCCAATAGGTCAGACCATAGCTAATAGAAAGATTTAAGATTCCAAATTGAGCATATATTCTTATCGCTAAGTGATCAAAAGGAGGGAAGTTCTTTTTATAAATAATGATCATCCATAGAATAGAACCTGCGATCATGAAACGCATTCCTGCCCCAAAAAAAGGTGGTGTCCCATCCATAAGGCTTTTTTTCAAAACAAGCCAGGTAGTGCCCCAGATAAAACATAGCAATATATACCCAAAAAGGACCTGGGGTCTCATGTAAAAAAAACGCCCCTTTTATAGAGGCGATCATATTCTTTATTTATAAATATAGATCTAGCTTTCTTTAGCCATTTTAATTACGACTGGACTCGCAACAAAAATGCTAGAATAAGTACCTACAATAACACCCACGATCATCGCGAATGCAAAGGAATGTATTACTTCACCTCCAACAAGAAAAAGAATGAGTACAACAAGAAAAGTGGTTACTGATGTTATGATGGTTCGACTCAAAGATTCATTGATACTTTGATTGATCACGGATCTAAAGTTAGCACTTTTTAATCCTTTAACATTTTCACGAACTCTATCAAAGATAACAATAGTATCATTTAGTGAATACCCAACAATGGTTAAAAATGCAGCAATTACTGCTAATGATATCTCATAGCCAAGTATAGAAAAAATACCAAGCGTGATAGCAACATCATGAGTTAAAGCAGCGATTGCACCTACAGCATATTTGAATTCAAACCTAATTGATATGTATATAAGGATCAACGCTAAGGCACTAAAGATCGCTAACACCGCGTCACCACTTAATTCAGCGCCAACCTTTGGTCCAACCTTTTCTATCGATAAGATAAAATCATTACGATCTTCAGGTACTAGTTCAGGATATACACCGGCAATTTTATCAGCTACTTTCTGAGAAAATTGTGGTGGTTCATCTTTTAGGCTTGCTAGACGAATTGCCACATTACTCTCATCACCGAAGTGTTTTATTTCTTCTTTACTAAAATCAAAATTTTGTCCATCTATGGATATATCTGCCATGGAATTTCTGATCTTATTAATATCTACAGGTTCTGTGAAATTCACCGCTACCATTGTTCCACCTTTAAAATCAATGCTTAGTTTAGGACCATTATTTGTTATCATTGATATAAGCCCAACCAGAATAAGGCCAGCTGATAATAGCCCTGCTATAAATGTGCCGCGCATGAAATCAATATTGGTTTCTTTAACAATTCTCATAAATTTATATACTTAAGCTTGTTAAGGTCTTTCTAGATACATAAGCACTAAAAATAGTTCTAGTGATAAATACTGCGGTGAACATACTTATAAGGATACCCCAAAAAAGTACAGTTGCAAATCCTTTGATCGGGCCTGTCCCAAATTGATATAATACAAGCGATGCAATTAACGTAGTAACGTTTGCATCTATAATCGTAGTAAGCGCACGGTCGTAGCCTGAATCAATTGCTGCCTTTGGTGTTTTACCCTTACGTAGTTCCTCTCTGATACGTTCAAAGATGATCACGTTTGCGTCAATGGACATCCCAACAGTAAGAATAAGTCCAGCAATACCAGGAAGTGTAAGGGTGGCTTGTAGAGATGCCAATACAGCTAATACAAGTAATATATTCCAGATCAATGCAAAGTCAGCAACAGTACCAGCCAATCTATAATATACCAGCATGAACACTAATACGGTTACAAGCCCTATTAGAACAGCCTGTGTTCCTTGAGCAATGGAATCAGCACCAAGGCTAGGCCCTACAATTCGCTCTTCAATAATATTTACAGGTGCAGGCAAAGCACCAGCTCTTAATATGATAGCAAGATCCTTTGCTTCATTAATATTTGCAAATCCTTCGATCTGTGTCCTTCCACCCGGGATCTTCTCTCTTATAGATGGTGCCATATGTACTTTCTGATCTAGAACGATAGCGATCCTTTCTCCAACATTTGCACCTGTAACACGAGACCAGGTTCTAGAGCCCTCACTATTCATAGAAAGAGATACTACCGGTTGCCCAGCGGAGCCACCACCTAATGATCCAAGATCAGCTTGTGCTTCTTCAACAATACCACCAGTTAGTTCCGGCCTTTTCTCTAGATAATAAAGTCGATAAAATTTTACAGCCTCATTAGTTGAGGCCGTTTCTGCCTCTTGGCTTAGAAGAAATTGTCCATTCGCATTGTCTAATTTTGATTGGACCTCTGGTTTTGCCAATAACTTCTTGAATGCATAAATATTTTTTTCTTCAATACCCATATCTCCAGGTAGAGATGTAAGAAGTCCAGAAAATGGTGCCTCTGAGAAGATATCCTCTAAGTTATTTTGGTTATCACTTCCAGCAGCATTAGACTCGGACTCACCAAAAAGTTCTGAAACAGTTGTTGCTTGGTCCTCTGTTTTATTATCCTCTATTTCAGCCATCTCCTTTTCTTTGATGGCAGACTCTTGATCATTATTTGATCGAAGGACATCATCTAATTGAGCGACTATCTCATTGGTAACTGGAACATTTTTGACCAAATAAAATTCGAGTAGGGCTGTACTTTGCAGAAGCGCACGTGCTCTTTCCGAATCTTGTATTCCAGCCAATTCTACAACAATTCGATGTTTGCCTTGTTTTTGAATGGTAGGTTCAGAAACACCAAACTGATCAACGCGATTCTGTAGGATCTCTAAAACTCGATTTATTGCATCATCGGCTTCATCTTTTAGCGCTGCCATTATATCTTCGAGAGATGCCCCATACTCATGATAATAGCGCGATAGCTTTATCCCGTCTTTTTTTACATTTTCTTCAAATACTGTGAAAAAATCCTTGTTTGGATGATTGGATTGTTCTTCAGCATCAGCAATTATAGCCTCAAGGCGATCATCCTTGATAGGGGCAAGATTTTCAACTAGTTTGGGTATATCAGCTTCAAGTACAATATACATTCCACCTTTAAGATCAAGTCCCTGACGAATAATGCGAGATTCGACCTCTTCTAGTTCGCCAGTGATCCTTAGTTCTTCTTTCTTGTCCTCGGACATACTCTGGTATTCCCAGGTAGGCCATAGTGACCAAATTGCCCAGCCAAGTATGACGGC
>CAYOJL010000090.1:0-7201 GCA_964404235.1 uncultured bacterium
CCTATCCAGTTTCTTTGAAGATCCTTCACACTATCAGGCCAATCAAAAACTTCTAGCCCTACTAGTAGTGATTCTGCATAATCTGTTATGCGGAACATCCACTGGCGCATAGGTTTTCTTATAACCGGATGCCCTCCTATTTCAGACCTTCCATCTACGACCTCTTCGTTTGCTAAGACCGCTTTTAATTCAGGGCACCAGTTAACTGGTACTTCAGCTTCATAAGCTAATCCTTTATTATAAAGCTGCAAAAAAATCCATTGAGTCCATTTATAATACTTTTCATCCGTCGTGTTGATCTCCCTATCCCAGTCATAGCTAAAACATAGCATCCTTATCTGACGCTTGAAATTCTTTACATTTTCTTCAGTAGTTTTCTATGGATGTGTACCTGTTCTGATCGCATATTGTTCTGCGGGAAGACCAAATGCATCCCAACCCATTGGGTGAAGTACATTATACCCTTGGAGTCTTTTAAAACGTGAATATATATCTGTTGCAGTATAACCTAATGGATGCCCCACATGTAATCCAGAGCCAGAAGGATATGGGAACATATCAAGGATATATAGTTTTTCCTTAGAGGAATCTACTTCTACCTTGAAGGTTTTGTTTTTTTGCCAATGGTCTTGCCACTTGGCCTCAATCTTTAAATGATCATATTGCATAAAAAAAGGGACCTGAAATTAGTCTCAGGTCCCTCTACATAAAAAAGTTCTTTGAGAACTATCAAAACATTAATGATAGTCCTAGAGTGATATTCTCATCTACAGCCTTATAGGGAGTATAAGTTTCCGGATTAATTATCTTCGTACCATCGTACCTAGAATTATATTTATTAGTATAGTTCAGATCGATAGTAAGTGCTTCATAGAAGGTTGCTATAGATACTTTCAATTCATGCTCAAGCAAATAATCATCGAAATTATCTACTCGTGGTTTATAGTAAAATCTGTAATCCAAGACGACATTACCATCAAAAAGTTTCAATTTTATTTTCGGGCGTATTGAATGACGAAAGAATTCCTCGGCTGGTGCTTCTGTTGAATCTGTATAATAATAATAGGCAGCTGAGTCTGTATAACTGTAGTAGACCGTATCATCACCCTCAACCCAAACTGTATCGCCATAATAGTAATAGTCCCAGTAGTCATAGTCGCCAGGATCAAGTGCTACGGAATCGGTATAATAATAATCTCCAGATAAAACACTTCCATCCAGATCATAAGCTAAAGAGTCGTCATAACTCCAAAATTTATAATCTTCTTTTTCAAAGAGGAACGCATAGCTTACAGAAAGTCCAAAAGGCAAACCTACCTTTGCTCCTAAACCATAGTTCAATCGATCTTCAAGACCAATTACATTATCAAAAGACTTTTGAAAGAATAGGAAAGGTGAAAATCGCTGATTTGCCCAAACATCAAACTTTAATGTTAATGCCTGATCATCGGTGAAAGGCTCTCCGTCTAATTGATCATCGCTCCTATTAAAATCGAATAAAAATTCTGTGTCTTTAAAAGGACCAAGGTCTCCAATTAGCATGTAATTGAATCCATAATAAAGAGATAGGTAATCGGTATTACCCGTATCTTGCGAATAGCTAACATCTAAACTGGTATAGCTTTCTCTTCCCCCCATTTCTTCTTCAGCTGTTGTGGTGTCCGCGTCTTGTGCCACAGAAATTGAAAAGATCAAAAGAGATAGTATAGTGGTTTTGGTGTTTTGGTATGTAAACATTATTTTTCTCTACGTTTAATTACATTAATTATAATCGGATTTTATGAAATAAAAAAGGGGTACGATAACGTACCCCTTTTTACTTTTCTTAAAAAAGAAACAGGTTACTTAGAACCGAAGACCTTTGAGAAAAAGCCTTTCTTCTTCTTTTTACCTTTTTCAGATAATTTCTTACCTTTCTTCTTTTTCTTCTTTACATCTGCACTAGCAAATACATTGTCACTATCTAGTTCAACTGCGAATTCAACTTGGTCAGTTTTGACTGTTGTTTCTGCAGGAAGAACCGCAACTAATGACAACATTACCAATGTAGAAATAAAAGATTTAAATAAGCGAGTCATACAACTCTCCTTTGTTATTTCGTTTTGGTTAACCTTAACTATCAAAATAAATTGACTAGTCGAAGGAAATGTATTGAATCTTTCCTTTAACAGTCAAGTAATATCGTATTAGTTTTTTATTTGCTGTGATGTATATCAATAATTGAATTATATATTTCTTTCATTTTCATAGAAAATATTTTTTTTTAATATTCCGCGTTCATTTTGGAACTTTGTAGATCATTTTGCATTATAAAAACTTTTACCAAGGAGAACGTTAATGATTCGCATAGAAGATCTTTCTAAGAACTATGGTTCTGTGCAAGCAGTCAATACTATCTCATTTTCATTAAATGATGGGGAGATCGTTGGTTTTTTAGGTGCAAATGGAGCTGGGAAGAGTACAACACTTAAAATGATGACCGGCTACATTACCCCTACTTCAGGAAATGTATTTGTTGATGATAAAAATATTATAGATGACTGCCTAGAGATCCAAAAATCGATAGGATATCTACCTGAATTAAATCCTCTATACACGGAGATGAAGGTGCATGAATATTTAAAATTTCATGCATCTATTAGAGGAATTGAGGGAACAGAATTCAAAAATGCATTAAAAAAAGTAGTTGCAGATTGCGGCTTACAAGGAGTTGTCCATCGAACAGTTGGTAATTGTTCTAAGGGCTATAAACAAAGAATCGGACTTGCTGCAGCAATGATACATGACCCCAAGATACTAATTCTTGATGAACCTGTCACTGGATTAGACCCGAATCAGATCGTAGAGAAAACAAGACTCATAAAAAATCTTGGTAAAGAGAAACTGGTTCTCATGTCCTCGCATATTTTACAGGAGATACAGGCGACTGTTGATCGAATCATAATCATTGATAAGGGGAATATCGTTGCTGATGGTACAAGTGATGAGTTGATATCTGATTCCCAAGCCATGACCCAACTTCATTTAGACGTAATAAATGCTGAAGAAAATGATATTCAAGATATGAAAGCAGTGATACCATCAATTAATATAAAAACTGTAAAAAAACTAGATGAATCAATAAACATTACTCTTGAATACCAAAATACATCAGATCCGAGAAAAGACATATTCAACTATGCAGTTGAAAAAGAATGGATCCTGACTGAAATGAGCCTTACCAGAAAAAATCTTGAAGATATTTTTAGGAATCTTACAGGGCAAGGAGTCGGAGGAACTGATGAGTAATATTATTACTATATATAAAAAAGAGCTCCATTCTTTCTTTTCAACTCCAATGGCATATATTTTCCTGGTGGTCTTTGCCTTAGTAAATGGATATTTCTTCAATGTCCAATTTTTTCTTATAAATGAATCAGATATGAGATCATTGTTTGGAATAGTGCCACTGGTTTATTTATTCTTTATCCCAGCGGTGTCAATGGGACTTATCTCAAGGGAGAAAAGTTTAGGTACTATAGAGATAATTTCTACAATGCCTATTCTAGAAAGAGATATTGTTATTGGAAAATATTTAGCTGGACTCACGCTAATTCTGGTTGGCCTACTGGCGACTCTAATTCATTATATCACTCTTTGTAATGTCGGCAGCACCATTGACCATGGTGCAGTCTTTACTGGATATATGGGATTGGCCTTACTTGGAGGTGTATATACATCAGTAGGCCTTTTTGCTAGCAGTTTAACAGAAAATCAAGTTGTTGCTTTTATAATAGGTATAGCGATTGTTCTTATTTTCTTTATGATGGATAAACTCCTATTCTTCATGCCACCCTCAATGACAGGTATTATACAGTATTTGAGTACTGATTTTCACTTATCCAATATGTCCAGAGGGGTATTAGATACTAGAAACCTGATCTATTTTGGTTCTGTGATAGGATTTTTTCTATCTGTTACGACAAGGATCCTTGAATCAAGGAAATGGAGTTAGATATAACATGCTAATAAAAAATAAAAATTCATTCATATTGTATGTTTCTGGACTCCTAATAGCACTTGTCCTACTCAATCTAACATCAAGAGATATATTTCATCGGTTCGACCTAACGGATAATAAGAAATTTTCTCTTTCAGCATCTAGTGTATCCATTTTAGGCAAACTTGATGATAGATTGACTATAAAGGTATACTTCTCTGATGAACTACCAGGTGACCTAGGAAATACTAGGAGATTTTTGCAGGATATTCTTGAAGAATACAGAGCTGAATCCAACGAGGTCAGTTTTTTCTTTCATGACCCAGAATCTGATAGTGATCTTGAAGAGCAAGCTAGTAAAGATGGAATTCAACCAGTACAGATGCAAGCGCTGGAAAATGATGAGATGACCGTTAAAAAGGTTTACTTGGGTATGGTCTTATTATATGAGAATAAGAAAGAGACAATTCCCCTAATTCAGACCACTGCAGGTCTAGAATATATGATCAGTACAAAAATAAAATCATTGATCGATATTAATAAAAAGACCGTTGGTCTAATGAATCTTGATAAAAATATTGATATAAAAACTGACAACCTTAGGGCGCAATTAAATCAACACTACAATTTTAGAACAATTGACCCAACAGCAAATATACCTGAAAGTGTTGATGTTCTACTTATTAGTGCAGCTGTAGATACTGTTGACACTTCCACTATCAATAACCTTAGAAAATATCTGGATTCTGGTAAAAAGATATTTATGGCTCAAAGCGGTGTGAATGCTGATATTAAAACTCAACAGGCAAATCCATTATTTTCAAATATATTCGACCTACTAAATGACTTAAACTTAGACCTTCAGAAAAATTTAGTTCTTGATGCAAAGTGTGGAAATGTACAAGTGCAAGAACAGCGGGGTATATTTTTAATGAATCGCCCTGTCCAGTATCCCCTCTTCCCTACTATTGATACGTTCAATGGTTCCGATAGTTTATCTGGTATTGTTGTAAATGAACTTGAACAGGTCCTATTACTTTTTCCAAGTGAAATAAAAATAGATACTTCTCAAAATGAGAATGTTAATAGTATATCATCACTATTTACCTCTTCTAATAATAGTGGGATAATGGAATCAAATCTCGTCTTGAGTCCAGACCCACAGCAGAACCCTTTTATAAGAATGTTGGGACAATCTGGAAAACTTTTAGCTGCTACATCTAGACTTAATAATGGCGGAGAGCTGATGCTCATATCGGATTCTAGATTTCTAACCGATGATGGTGGTATGTCTATCCCAGTAAATATGATCTTTATGATGAATGCTGTTGATTATCTTGCAAATGATGCAGATCTAATTTCATTACGATCAAGAGAGATCACTAGTAGACCTTTAGATATTCTACAATTAAACGATCAGCAGGAAAAATCCATGTCCCAAGATGAGAAGGATAAGCTAAAGAATAGAAAAAAGAAAAGATGGAAATTTGCAAATATGGTACTTCCGACACTTCTTATAATTGGATTTGGCTTTTATCGAATAAGGCGTGAAAAAAATGAAGCAGAGGTATTAAAACAAATTTATGACTAATACGATCAAATATAGTTTAGGAGCATTTTCTATAATTGTTCTGTTATTCTTATACAATCAAAGTTCTCAAAGCTCATATGATCTGAAGGGAAAACCTATTTTCTCGGGACAAAAAGAAGAAGTTTTTAGAATTCTAATTTCCGAAAATGATAAACAAATAGAATTAGTTAGAAAAGATACTACATGGAGCCTTACACAGGAATTGACCTATGCTGTTAAAGACCATCAAATAGATAAGATCTTTGATCGTCTACTAAAGGTAGAGCAAGAAATGTTGATCACTACAAAAAGTGAAAAATGGGAAAAATTCGGTGTAGATGATTCCTTGGGTCGCCATATACAGGTATATGATGAAAATGATAATGAAATCATCCATTATGTTTTTGGTAACTCAGGTCAGGATTGGCAACATAATTATGTAAGACAGAGTAGGTCTAATGACGTTTATCGGACTAACGATAATGTATATTTTTTATTAAATTCTAATACCACTTATTGGGGTGAAAAGCCCTCAGAAGAAAAACCAGAAGATCAAAAGAATTAAGACTGCATTTGCTTGTTACCCTCCTAGACCCTCCTTTCAACCGGCAATGCGGTCATTTGATGAGCCTCGTTAATTCGAGGCTTATCTTTTTTAAATATGAAAAGTTCTAATAAACAGGTATTAGTTGTTGGCGATCGAGTTTTGGTCAGACCAGATACTGGAGAATCAAAATCTCCTGCAGGATTATATTTACCTCCAAGCGTGATCGAGAAGCAAGAAGTTAGAGGTGGTATGGTTGTAGAAGTTGGCCCTGGCATTCCTCTAGGAAGTCCAGATGGTTCTTTCGAAGAACCATGGAAAGAAAAGAAATCTGATATAAAATATATTCCAACACAGGCTGAAATAGGTGACTATGCTCTTTTTCTTGGTAAAGCTAGTATAGAGATAAAGATCGAGGACAAAGATTATTTAATTGTATCACAGTCTGCTATACTTATACTTATCAGAGATGATATAGGCAGGGTATTGGCTTGATTCGTCTACTTATTTAGTTACTAAAAATATCACTTAATCCTTCGCTTGCCTTTGATCTAATTGTTCGATCATATATGCTAGAAAGGTCAGTGCTTTCAGGATTTATCTCTATACAATATGCACCCATGGATTTTGCTAATTTTGGATAACCAGCCGCTGGCCACACAACTGCACTTGTACCTATACTAATAAAAAGATCGCATTTACCAATGATATCAGTTGCTCTCTTCACTGTCTTTTCATTTAGCATATCTTGAAACCAAATAATATCAGGACGAAGCCATCTTCCACAGTCGCAATGTCTTTTATTATAATTACCTTGGTCCAGATCTTCAATGATTAACCCCTCTGATTCACATCTCATTCTCCATAAACTACCATGCAGCTCAATGACATTCTTAGAATCAGTCTTTTGATGCATACCATCAATATTTTGCGTTACTATGTGAATATTTGGATGCCTATTTTGTAAATGAGTAATGATCTCATGTCCTTTATGTGGATTGCATTTAAGCGCTTCTATTCTTCTTAATTCATGAAAATCTAGTACACCTTCAGGGTTAACTATAAAAGCGGATTCACAGGCATATTCTTCCCACTTATATTCATTCCA
>CAYOJL010000091.1:0-6882 GCA_964404235.1 uncultured bacterium
TTACTTTTTTCTAAAAGAACCTGAAAACCTGTATCAGACCTTCGTTTTACCCAGAACTCCGCGGTACAGGGCTTGCCTACAGGCTCTGCGCCAATGGATACATAGTCCCCGTCCCCATCAAAGCTAAGAGAATTATTCTGGGCTATCCCCATCTGGCTCACCAGGATAATAGATATAGCTGTATAGATAAAATTAGATTTCATTGAGCCAAACTTTATTTTTTGATGATCCTGGCATTTATTATTCCTGCCTGTTCCTTGGACAATAGGTTCTTATTCTCTATAATTGAGAAAATTAATTTAGTCATACTAACTCAATTTAGGGATATTGTTTAACATGATTCAGTTCAACACAAATTGCCTGTTAATTTTATTATACATTCCGTCAGGTGTGAAAAATATCATTTGGTAATGATAAAATATCCATCCAAACGTAATAACTAGCAGTGTGACAGTAGACACTATAGTAATTGAAAAGGATGGCTAAACTGAACTGGTTTATAGGATCAAATATTCTCTGCTGCTTCTACAGTATTCTCTACTAACATAGCTATGGTCATAGGCCCAACACCGCCTGGGACGGGTGTTGCAGCTGATGCCTTCTCTTCTACCGCTGACCAATTAGCATCACCCACAAGTTTATAACCTTGATCATTATCAGCATCTATTCTATTAATTCCCACATCTATGACAGTTGCACCTTCTTTGATCATGCTATGATCTAAAAAACCAGGGACTCCAAGAGCAACGACAACAACATCAGCAACGCTTGTATGATGTTGGATATCCGGCGTACCAGAATGACAGAGTGTTGTAGTAGCATTTGCTCCTTCCATTTTCATACTGGTCAATATAGATATGGGCCTACCAACTATGTTGCTCCTACCCACCACCACTACATGTTTTCCATTAAGATCGATCTCATAATGTTCAAGTATCCTCATAATACCTTTAGGTGTACACGGTATAAATCTTGGCCTTCCAATCGCTAATAGACCGGCATTCTCTGGATGAAATCCATCAACATCTTTTTTAGGACTGATGGCATTGATCACTTTATCACTTTCTATATGTTTAGGTAGTGGGAGCTGAACAAGAATCCCATGGTAAGAATTATCATTATTTAATTCATCAATAAGACCCAGAAGCTCATCTTGACCGATATCGCTGGATAGTCTATACGTTTTCGTGAAAAGATTTAGTTTCTTGAATGTCCTGGTCTTAGACCGTACATATACTAGTGAAGCGGGGTCTTCACCAACAAGTACAACTGCAAGACCCGGAATAATTCCCTTTTCTTTCAGTGCATAGATACGTTCGGAGAGACCACTATAGACCGAACTACTAACGTCTTTCCCAGAAAGGACTAACAGATCAGACATTTGAGTTGAAATATTTTCTTAAAGTGAATCGTCTATGAGTTCGATCAGTGAAGAAATCTTTTGCTCAGCCTCAGAACTATCAGATTCATCACTTTGTCTAGCCGTGAAGTACTCATCAGTAATATTCATACCAGCAAGAATCGCAATTCTCGTGGAAGACTGGGTAGTAGAGAAACCAGACTGGACCTCTCTCATCTTTCCATCGAGATATTCAGCTATTTTCTTAATGTAGTCTGGATCTGCAGGTGCTTTGACAGAGTATTCTTGTCCAAAAATAGATATTTGGACCTGGTTGCTTTCTTCCGCCATATTATGCTTTCTCCAATTGGTCTAATAGATTGATAAGATTTTTTACTTTTTCCTCGATCTGAGAAAGTTTTTGAGATTCTTGAACAGCTTTATCTGATTGAGAATTCTTTTCACGTTCACGCTCTAATGAAGAGACCAACTCTCGGATCTTTTGCTCAAGTTCATTTAGTAATGATATATCTTTCATGTTCTTAATTTAGCAAGAAAGTCCTTTTCGGCAACATGGATAATTTCATCAATAACAGGATTTACATCTTTATCTTCAAGTGTTTTTGAAGAGTCTTGGAATGCGATCGAGAAGGTAACACTTTTCATTCCTTTCCCAATGGCATCCTCATCTATAAAAATATCAACGGGATTAGCATCAATGACCAATTTTTTTCCTTTTTTAAAAAACACCTCCAATAGGTCACCCACCTCCTGCTCAATCGGCATCACTAGATTGAGATCGCGAGAGATCTTTGGATATGGATTGATCGATTTAAATGTTCGTTTACTATTGATCATTCGTTTAATTGGTTCTATATCAACTTCAAAGCCATAAACCGTTTCAAGGTCCAGATCCATTGAGTCTATCCAACTACTTGAAATTCTTCCCATTGACCCTACTTTTTGCCTGTTAATCATAATGGTCCTAGAATGATCAAACCCAGGGTCTTCTCCCTTAATTAGGTCCATTCTCATGCCTAGTTTTTGGACGAAAAGGGTATTCAAATATCCTTTAAGAGTGAAAAGATCTTCCTCTGAAGAACCTGAATGGACAGAATGGTCTCTGGACCTGCCAAATACCACACCTGAGATATATTTTTTCTCAACTATATTCTCTAACCCTTTATCTTTTTGTACATGGATATGTCCAAGCTCAAATAACCGTAGGTCATGTACACTATGTTTCAGATTATGGTCCGCTGCTTTAAGTAGCCCAGGAAGTAAGGATGTCCGTAAGAACCCCATCTCAACATTGAGAGGATTTAGCATTTTTACTGGTGGTTGACCAGATAGAGTGGCCTCGTTCTCATTTTGGAGTGAATTAGCATAGACCTGATGAAATCCACACCCTGCGAGTGTATTCCTTATGGGTTCAAGATATTGTTCGGGATCTGGATGATCATACCTAAATAATCCATATAAAGATTCATCAGACGGGAGATCATCAAATCCATAGATACGCGCTACCTCTTCTATGAGGTCTATCTCGCGAAATATATCTGGCCTGTATGTAGGGATATGACATTCCCAGACATCACTATTTTTTTTAGATACGATCCCTAGTCCTTTAAGAATTCTCTCTACAGTTTTATCATCGATCTTGATACCTAGTACTAGATCCAATTCACTGCGTCTTAACTTAACTTCATTCTCTTTGATGGAATTTGGATATGTATCGATCATATCAGAGCATAGTTCTCCACCCGTGATCTCTTCTAATAGACCTACAACTCTCCAAAAGGCAGTTTCACATCCATTAGGATCTGCACCTCTTTCATATCGTTTTGATGCATCTGTGGACATGGAAAGACTTTTCGCACCTTTTCTTATCGTAACAGGGTCAAAATAAGCACTTTCAACTAGTAGGGTGGTTGTCTTATCTGATACTGCGGTACTTGCTCCTCCCATTACACCAGCCAGTGCCAAAGGTTCTTTCCCATCTGTGATCAGTAAGTGGGTCTCATCTAATTTATGTTTTTGGTCATCAAGGGTGGTAAGTGTCTCACCTTTTTTTGCCCTTCGAACATAGATAGAATTGTTTTTTAACGAATCGTGATCAAAGATATGTGTAGGATGGCCCATTTCCATTAGAACAAAATTCGATATATCTACAATATTGTTGATACTGCGTTGCCCACTGGACCTCAATCTTTCAACTAACCAGTCAGGACTTGGTCCAACCTTTACATTTTTTACAATTCCTCCTATATATCGTGGACAATCTTCATGATCCTCCATAGAAATATCTATCGTATCCTTTCCTTTTGATGGCACCTCATTCACTGATAGCTGAGTGAATTCTCTATCGGTCTTACATGCAATATCCCGGGCGACCCCTTGATGTGAAAATGCATCCGGACGGTTAGGTGTGATATCAAGTTCTACTGATATGTATTTATAGCCATAAGAGGAAACAAAATCAGCACCAGCCTCAAGATCGTCTGGCAACACCATGATCCCTTCATGTTCATCTGATAGATTCAATTCACGCTCTGAGCATATCATTCCTGAAGATTCTACACCCCGTATATTGGCTTTTTTTATCTTTAAATTTCCTGGAAGTACCGATCCAATGGTAGCAAAGGCGATCGTTTGCCCTGCATCAACATTTGGCGCACCGCAGACGACCTGATGAACCTGCTTGCCATCATTGACGGTACATAATTTTAATTTATCAGCGTCAGGGTGTTTTTCTGCCGTTTCAACCTTGCCAATGACCACACCAGATATTTCTGTCGGGACCGATGTTGCCTCTGCTTCTAGCCCTATACCTGAAAGTAGGTCTGCTAATTCATTTGGGGATTCTTGAATATCAGCGAATTCTTTTAACCAGTCTAGTGATATGATCATACGAATTGCTCCATGAATCTCACATCGCCACTGTAAAAATGACGGATATCGTTTATCTTATACTTGAGCATGGCTATTCGTTCTACGCCCATCCCAAATGCATATCCATGAAAGCGACTTGAATCATATCCAACATTATCTAACACAGCTGGATCGACCATACCGCTACCAAGTATCTCCATCCATTGCTCTCTCTCTTCATCCCATATATCAACTTCTGCGCTTGGCTCTGTAAATGGGAAATATGATGGTCGAAATCTCATTTTCTTCTTCGGACCAAACATCTGTTTCACAAAATATTCCAAACAGCCTTTTAATTCACCAAAAGAGACCCTTTTATTGATATAGATACCTTCTACTTGATGAAAGAGACAATAGCTCTTATAACCAATAGCCTCATTCCTATAGACCCTGCCGGGAACGATATATCTTATAGGTGGGTCCTCTTCTTCCATTAGATGTACCTGTACATTTG
Source organism: uncultured bacterium (assembly GCA_964404235.1). Taxonomy (GTDB): domain Bacteria; phylum Fidelibacterota; class Marinisomatia; order Marinisomatales; family UBA1611; genus CACEUX01. Next base: position 4,725 of record CAYOJL010000091.1, read on the forward strand.
ATGTATGGGTCCTTAGAACGGTCTCAGGATCGATGAAGAAGGTATCTTGCATATCTCTTGCTGGATGATGCTCGGGAATATTCAGTGCAGTAAAGTTATGATGGTCATCATCTACTTCCGGTCCATATGCCACATGAAACCCAATAGATCGATAAATATCCTTTATCTCCGATAGGGTCTGTTCTAGGATATGAATAGATCCTAAACGTTGTTGTTTTCCAGGAAGAGATAGATCTATGGAATCATCTTCTGCTTTTTGTCTTGATCGATCAAACTCTGAAACTTTATCTTCAAATAAAGTGGTCAGCTCTTTTTTTAATTGATTGAGAGATTCACCTAAAGCAGGACGTTCTTCATTAGAAGCCTTTCCCATAATAGAGAAAAGAGATGCTATTTTACCCTTTCTTCCTAAATATTTAGAACGAAATGCTTCAATTTGTTTTAGATCTTCGTTAACGTCCTCGAGTTCGGCCAGGAACTCATTCCTGACCGTCTCGATTTGTTTTAAAGCTGACATTGAAGTTATTTAACTGATAATGTCAGTGCGGTAAAGGCTTGCGGATCATTGACCGCCATATCGGCAAGAATTTTACGATCCAAGTCAATACCAGTTGTCTTTAGACCATTTATAAAAGCTGAATATGTTGTACCATTGAGCCGACATGCTGCATTGATACGAGTGATCCAGAGTCTACGAAACTGTCGTTTACGTTGACGCCTGTCGCGATAGGCATAAAGCCCTGCTTTGGTCACTGCATCTTTTGCAGACTTAAATGTGCGGCTCCGGGCACCATAGTAGCCTTTGGCCTGCTTGACGATCTTCCGATGACGGCGGTGCCGTGGTACGGAACTGTTTGCTCTAGGCATTTTTTACGTCTCCATTGTTTAGACGCCCAACATGGCTTTCACAAGCTTCCGATCCGCAGAACTAACCAGCCCCGCTTGTCTCATTTTACGTTTTGCTTTGTTCGAGCGACGTATGAGCATATGTCTATGGTTTGCTTTGTTGCGTTTAATGCGGCCGGACCCCGACAGTTTAAACCGTTTGGCGGCTCCGCGTCGCGTTCTCATTTTTGGCATTCAAATCTCCTATATGGCATTTAGAATAACTGACATGCGTCTTCCTTCCAAGGGGATATCCTTTTCCACTTCCGCTATATCTTCCAATTCTTCCAGGACTCGTTCCATTACATTACGGCCAAGGTCGATCCTTGACAACTCACGACCACGAAACATCAAGGTCACTTTCAGTTTTGCTCCATTGCTTAAAAATTTTCTGCCCTGATTTAACTTGGTCATGAGATCATGCTCTTCGATACGAGGTCTGAGCCGGATCTCTTTTATTTTTATTACATGCTGTTTTTTCTTGCTCTGCTGCTGTTTCTTTTTCTTCTCATACTTCAGCTTTCCATAATCAACCATCTTGCATACCGGTGGTCGACCATTTGGAGCAATTTCAATTAGATCCAGGCCTGATTCTCGGGTTTGTTCTAATGCAGCTTCAAGAGAGACAATTCCCAGTTGTTCTCCTTTTTCCGAAATCAACCTAATTTCATCAGCAGTTATTTCGTCATTCAGTCGCTGCTTCTGCTTTTTCGCTATGAGCAATCCTCCTGGTATTTATTTCTGTTGTTAAATCCGCAATCAGTTCACCCAGGGCCATTTGCCCCAGGTCGCCCTCGAAACGGCGCCTGACCGATACGGTTGCATTTACTTCTTCTTTTTCCCCGATAATCAACATGACATTGATCTTCTCGAGCTCAGCCTGGCGGATCTTTGCACCTATTTTATCGGCACGAGTATTCAATTTTACTCTAATATTCGCATCTTGTAAAGTGTGCGATATTTTTCCGGCATAATCCAGTACCTTGTCAGACACTGGAAGAACTGCAACCTGAATCGGGGTTAGCCAAAGCGGAAAATTACCGCCAAAATGTTCAATCAGAAACCCAATAAATCGTTCATGTGTGCCCAACGGAGCTCGATGAATACAGAGAGGTGTCTTGTTTTGACCATCTTCCTTTTTGTATTGTAGATTAAATTTCTCTGGAACTGCAAAATCTACCTGGTTCGTAGCCAGAGTAAATTCTTTGCCAATGGCACTCCAAACCTGCACATCAATTTTAGGTCCATAAAAAGCTGCTTCTCCCGGTACTTC
>CAYOJL010000092.1:0-6605 GCA_964404235.1 uncultured bacterium
ATTGCAGTATAAATATTATATTCACCTTCTTCATCCGTAATTGCGGTATTATTACCTATTATTACATTAACACCCGACACAGGTTCCCCATTCACAGCATTTGAGACTATTCCTTGTATAACTCCACCTACAACACGAATCGCGATACTTGCAGCATCGGATGCCCCAATACCATCTCCTACTTTGCAGGTAATATGATAATATCCACTCTTGCCAGGTGCGGTCCAACGAGCAGTATCTCTATCAACAGATAGCTCACCACTCGTTGATTCCCAATCATAAGAAAGTTTATCACCATCACCATCTTGTGCTTCACATGCAAGCACGATCACATCCCCAGAACGTGCAATGGAATCACTTGCCACCAAAGAAATAAGCTCAACTGGATTATTTTCTATTTCACATCCGGATAAGATCAAAAAAGTGACACAAATAGATATAAAAGCTTGATAGAATTTCATTGTACAGTTACATCAATTGTAAAAATATCTATTCCGTTATACTGGTCATTTACTGTGCATGATATGGAATATTCACCTGATATATTTGGTGCTGTCCAAGTGGCGGTATTATCTTCATTCTCTGATATAATTTCACCATATGCAGCTGACCAACTAAAACTCAAACTTTCATCTTTTAACTTACTTGATTCATCATCATCACTAGCATTGCAGGTCAAACTCACTATACCTCCAGATCCTACAGGATTTGGGTCTGCTGTGATTGATTTGATGACCGGTTCGTAGTTATGGATACAACTAACCATAACCAAGAAGACAATCAATATTGATCGAATTTTAAGAATATGTATATGATCAGATTTAATCTTAAACATTATATTTTTTAATATTTATTATTGTTATTATTATTTTCAAAAATAAAAATAAATGATTCAAATAGCATTATTTATCTTTATTTAATCTTCTACGATATCTTTAAATACTAAGCACCAAGGCAAGAATTAAAAAAATGTCATTAATATCAACTGAATTATCATCATTGAGATCTGATAAAAAATTATAATCAATATTAAAAAGAATCTCATCCAATACGATTAAGATATCGCTTATATCTATTGAACCATTATAATCAACATCTCCAATATTGTATTCTAGTGAGAAATCGTTAAAGAAATTCCAAACAAGTTCACTTGCATTAATATCCATATTCCCCCATACACCAGGCCAATCATGGCCACCATCAATGACCTTATAAAGCCATACTTCATTATTATTGATTCCATTCTTGTACTTTTCAGTGACAACGTAACTTCCATCTGACGTGTTTATATCAGGAAGCGTATCGAAAACTGTAATTGAAGAATTATTTATTTCACTCCAATACTGAATTGCTGTATCTACGCCAATATATGGTCCCCAGCCATCTTCATCTTCCAGGTCGCCATCCCACCATGAGATATTATCATTTGTACCATGTATCTCTAAAAGCGGCATTGGATATTCAGGGTCGCAAGAATCATATATCCATTCCATCATAATACCAGCTACTGGCCCAACTGCTCTGAAAACTGTTGAAGCATCACATGCAATAAGATAGCTTAGATCACCTCCATTTGACATTCCTGTGCTGAAAGTATTGATATGGCTAAGATCATATTCAGATTGTAAGTATGAGGCTAATGATATTGTGAAACCAACATCATCAACTGTCTCATTCCAGTGAAATGAATACCCAACATTGAAAAATGTATTACCATAATTATCTATCAACCCTTGCGGATAACATACGGCAAACCCATTCTCATCAGCGATAGAATTAAAACCTGAGTAATTCATTATCCCTGCTGCTGAACCAGTATAACCATGAAATACAAAAACAAGCGGAGATTCTGGCTGAATAGAATCTGGAATATATAAATAATATTGTCGTTCAAAACCACCATAGGAATATTGATGTAATTCAGGTTGTCCCCAAGTGAAACAAAAAATGAAAGAAAATATTATAATTCTACGATTCATATATGAATCTAACATAATTGCAATAAACCTTTTTGAATTATTATATCTTATATATTAAAAGAATCAAAAATAATCTATGGCCATATCATAAATTCAACCCCTTCTTTGAGCAACAGCTTTTTGATCAACAACTAGATGGATTACTAATGAATAAGACACAATCGCTATTTATAATTCTATTCTTCAATTGTATTACATTAGCAAATGAGATAGAAAGAAATAAAATATTGAACGTAATGGTTGACCATAATTATGAACTCACTGAAAGGAATTATGGAATGATTGGTAATTACTTCACTTTTCCTTTTACATTTAATGAGTTAAACAAAACACTTGATGCAACAAATGAGAAAGAACTGAAAAAGATATTTAAAAAATTACGTCGCAATCTCCCTAAAGATCATTCACATAGAGATTGGAAAAAAATGGATGTAAAACTTTTAAATGAAAATATTGCTTTGGTTAATTCTATGTTTTCTAGATTTAATAAAAAGGGTGAGATCTATTTTACAGGCTCAGAATTGTATACATTTAGAAAAGATGACAATTCATGGAAAATATTCTCAATCACTCCTTATAAACCATACAATTATTTTGAATTTGACTAGGTTCTCCATTTAAAAAAGCAAACAGAGGATTTTTTGTATCTCTTAAGATGGCTATATTCAAGAATGCTTAGAATTATTCCCATTTTTTTTATATTTATTAGTTGTGCGGTGCCTATTGATTATTTTGGGAATGAAGTTGATATACAAAAGGATAGAATATATCTGACTAAAATAAGAGAAGATAATTCAGATAAAGATAAGCTTCATTTGATCTTTGTAGAACAAAAAGGCAATCATACAAAAAGTTCTGAACGTAGGAGACAAAAAACTTTAGAACGCTATATTGATCTGATCATGAGCTATAATGGTTATACTGAAAGTGAGATACTCAATAAGAGGGCTCGAGGAGTGATCGAGCCTCGGTATTATGTCACAATACAATTCAATTAGATCATTTTAATAAGATCATTTTTCTAGTCTCTTTGTGGTCTCTTGATATGATCCTGTAAAGATAGATACCTGCTGATACCCTCTCTCCCATACTATTAGTACCATTCCATTGGACTGATCTGTAACCTGCTTTTTGTTTCCCACTAACAAGATTATTCACAACCCGACCTAACATATCATATATAGATATATTAACATTGGAATCTTTCTTAAGGCTATAGCCAATTACTGTTATTGGGTTAAATGGGTTTGGGTAGTTTTGATATAAAGAATTAGACGTTGGTAATATATTATTATCAATTTCCAAAGATGGAAAATAATCTGATGGATATTTCTGACTACGTGCGATCATTTGACCATCATCAAGCTGATATTCCCATAGGAACGTATCATCATTGATCTCAAAAATTCTTGCTTCTGTAGAAACAGTGATCAGGGTATTCCCATTAGGCAGTCTGAATACACCAGATTGAATAAAAGAGAAAAAATCATGAGTAAATATCCAGATAGGTTCACTAGGATCAAAAGTTCCATTCTCATTCATATCATACATTTCATTATTTACTGGAGTTACCAGTTCATATACAGCAGAACGCCAGTCGTTTACTGGTAATGATTCCCAATCTCCGTAAAAATTATTAAATAGGATAAGGTTTCCTTCACCGGGGTATCCCTCCGGTATCCAGTTCACACCGTGTTGGGCATCCAATTGCTGATCATCATCGGTCCCCTGTCCATATACCTGTGGATTACCCCAACGATATAAAAGGTCACCTCCCATATGGGAGTTTCCACCTGCATGTGTAGCAGCTTCTTCTGTCGTAGTACTATGATCTATGATATAGATCTCACTATTATGACGACTGGATAATACTATCTGATCTAAGCCTTCATTATAGTCTATTGCATTGAAATGGATCCAGTCACCCTGAGGACCGCACATACCATCAAAGTCTCCTACTTCACCATAATTGATATCCATCAGCTCAGGGTGTTCAGATATAACTCCATAATTAGGTAACTCAGGGTCCACATCCTGTACTACATGATCCCATAAGTGCCACTCCCAGACAATATTGATATCATCCGTGCCAACCATCTCTATTTCAAAGATGGCCTCACTCCACATTTGATTTAAAGGGTTTTGAACCTCTTCTCTACCCATCTCAGACCAACCTCTCCCTTCACCACCATAGAACTCCGTGTCTGCTCCTTGTGTGGCAGTATGTCTTTCCCAAAGTAATACTAAGATATTGCCATTTGGCATAGGTTGTATGTCATGGTGGTGTTGGTAACTATCATTAGAGAACTCATAATTCCATAATACATCACCATTCCAGTTATAATGGGTTATCCCTCCTCCTACTCCACCATTACACATAGAAGGGTTCTCTACTCTGTATGGATAGATCAAGGTGCTATCTTTCAAAAGATAGGACATACTGGCAGCTCCCCTATCATGGGTCCAGGAATGGAGGATGTTCTCATCATTATCTATGAGCCTGGTATAGTGATCATCCTCATCAGGATCATCACTATAAGCCGAGAACAATGTCATACCATCATAAACATCAGAAAAAAGAAATGAGAAAAAAAAAGTAATGAACGTCGTTTTTTTAATGGCTATCAAATCCATTGATCGCATTGGTCAATACAATGATCCATTTATATCGGTCTTAAATATTTTTAGTCTACCATTATCCTTGTACCCAAAGAATAACATTCCACCACCATGAGCATTTGATATACCACTAGAGGAGCCAATACCATTATCATCATAATTGATATTCCATAACTCCTCACTCGTACTCGCATCAAATGCCCAGAGGTATTGGTTAACATTAGAAGGTGGTAGGTCATATTTTGAACCCAAAGCGATTACAGTACTGCCATCTTCTGATAGGATAAGATCATAAACGTGATCTCCTCTTGCAGAATGGTTCACATAATCGGGTTCATTCCACTCTGATATCACATTACCAGAGCCATCCATCTTTACGTACCAAGCATTGACAGGTTTTTGACGCTGATGTCTTTTTCTCCCAGCTAAACCGTAGGTTCCATCCCCTAGGTCAATGATATCATATGCAGATTCCCAGTAGGATCCTCCTGTCTTGCTCTCCTCTAATAATTGACCCTCGCTGTCTGTACTGACAAACCAAAGATCTGTATACCCATAAAAGTCACAGTTGTAATCTTTGCTTTCATGCTCAAATCTTCCAACGGCTATAAAACCTCCATCTGGTTTTTGTATGACTGAATAGAATTCATCCTCATCACATTCACCTCCATAGCGCTCTATCCAGATCAACGTACCATCAACATCATACCTTGCCATGAACGCAGATTTCTCATTGGTAACGGCAGATCTAGTATACCAACCTCCAACCACAATATAATCACCTTCCATGGTCTGTATGACATCTCTACCATGGTGTGTTCTATTAGTTGGGAATTTTACGATCCATTCTGTTGCACCTAAAGAATCAACTTTTATTAGGCGCCCCGTGGCATTGTAACTAGGGTGGTTAACCGTCGTAGCGCAGGATATCACATATCCACCATCGTGGGTCTTATCGACTGCAGTAGCATAGATCTGTCCTGTACCGTAATTCCCTTGTGGTATAGGAATCTCATCAAAGGTTTTGCTCCAGATCTCTTCGCCCAGTTCATTGAATTTGGTAGCCCAAGGCATGGCAGTCCTACCGCCAACGGCAACATAACTACAGTCATCCATTATTTTTAGATCTTGTACCGAAGCATTGCCTAAGCTATCAATGTTATCTAATTCTTTGATAAAGGTGGTTTCTATTCCACAACCATCTAAATCAGAAAGATCATTATTGTTATTATCATCACATGCCCAATAAATACATAGAGAATACAATATTATAGATACATATTTAGTCTTAGAGTAATAGGAAGACATTTTTCTAATACTTATTTGATCATAGTTACATCAAGAGACATAAATATAATTAGAGATATAAAAGTAAAAACTGATAGAAATCCATGATAACGGCGAGATTTGGTTATCGCTCCGTAAAATGAGAGAAATGTGAGAAGGAAGGGCATAATAGTAAAAGGAGAAATGATGGGTTTATAAAACAGGAAATGATTTATCAATATGATCGATGCAAAATTATATGCAGTAATAATAAAAAATATTCTGTGGACCGAAAAATAATGTTTTTCCAGATCAATTTTTCCTGATTCAGTAGGTTGAGGGAGAACTAATGTTGTCATTAAATAGATACCACTTAGATTCACCACTACAAGAAAAAAGGATGGATAATCCCAATATTCAAGATCGTTTAGCGCCCACATTCCCCACCAGGAAAAAACATCCCAGATAAATACCGTTATAAACCAGACTGCATTTACCCAATATATTTTTACACGTGAATGATTTTCTACCAACTCAGAAGCTGCACTTAGTAGATGAGAAATAGCAAGTCCAACGATGACAGAGAATAATACTCCTACAAATTCAAATGCTGACATTTATATCCTTATAGTTTGATCACTTTTTGCTTAAAGCTTTCCTAGTTATCAGATTAGCATATCCATGGGTTAAAGAAAATTCTGATTTTAAATAATTCACTATTTCACCATGTTTTATAAAATT
>CAYOJL010000093.1:0-6590 GCA_964404235.1 uncultured bacterium
ATCATCTGATTTAACAGTTAATAATTCATGTAATGTATGAGCAGCACCATAAGCTTGCAGGGCCCAGACCTCCATTTCACCAAGACGTTGCCCACCAAATTGTGCTTTACCACCTAAGGGCTGTTGTGTTATGAGTGAATACGGACCGGTGGAACGAGCATGCATTTTATCATCTACCATATGACTAAGCTTCATCATATATATATTTCCAATAGTTACTGGATTATCAAAATATTCTCCAGTTTTACCATCAATCAACTTTGCCTTACCTTCAATCGGTAGTCCTGCTGCTTTTAGTTCACTCTCAACTTCATCTGGAGTTGCACCATCAAATACAGGTGTAGAAAATTTTCTACCAGTAACTTCACCTACCCATCCTAACATAGTTTCATATAACTGGCCTAAATTCATCCTTGATGGCACTCCTAGAGGATTTAAAACAATGTCAACTGGTGTACCATCTTCCATAAAAGGCATATCTTCTTCAGGGACTATTGTCGCAACAATCCCCTTATTACCATGTCTCCCTGCCATTTTATCACCTACAGAAATTTTTCTTTTTTGTGCCACGAATACTTTAGCAAGTTTTAAAATACCAGGTTGCAGTTCATCACCTACCCTTAGCTTAAAGATCTTCCGTTCTAGTTTAGTTTCAATAGTAGACCATTCTTCGCGAAATGATCGCCAAACAGCTTGTAATTTTTTCCAAGTTCGCTTATCCTCAACCCAAGCTTCATCCTGAGCGAATCTTTCCATATCAAAACTATTTAAGCGCTTTAATGTAAGTTTTGTAGATTTTTTTATTAATGTTTTACCACTAGATAAATCTCTTATTCCATTAGATATCTGATCTTTAAGTAGATCAGTTAGTTTCCCGTCTCTTGATTTTTTCAATAGAGACTTCTTATCAGCTGCTTCTTTTTGAAAAAGGAGGATTTTTTCACGTTCCTCCTTTTTAGTCCTCTTAGCCTGCTTTTCAAATAACTGCGTCTTAATTACAACACCTTTTATACCAGGCTCTGCTCTCTTTGATGCATCTTTAACCTCACCAGCTTTTTCACCGAAAATTGCTCTAAGCAATTTTTCTTCGGGAGTTGGATCAGTCTCCCCTTTAGGAGTTACCTTTCCTATAAGGATATCACCCTCTGCTACACGTGCACCCAAACGTATAATACCATTTTCATCTAAATCCTTGGTCGCATCCTCTCCTACATTTGGAATTTCAGCAGTAAGTTCCTCCTGACCACGCTTTGTATCACGCACTTCTAATTCTACCTCATTACAATGCACTGAACTATATATGTCATCTTTTACTAACCTTTCACTGATAACAATAGCATCCTCAAAATTATATCCTCTCCAGGGCATAAAGGCTACTTTTATATTGGAACCAAGGGCAAGTTCACCATTATCGGTTGAAGCACCATCTGCAATCACATCACCAATTTTAACTCGAGTTCCTTCAGTGACTAATGGACGTTGATTATGTACAGTATTCTGATTGGTTCTATGGAATTTTTTAAAGTTAATCTCTACAATATTCTCACCCTCAAAAAGCGCTAATGAGTCCATTACATCACTTCGCTTAATACGACATACTTCTGAGTCAACATATACAACCCTTCCATCTACAGGTGATGTTATAGCAGAGCGAGAATCAACTGCTACTTTTTGTTCTATTCCAGTTCCAACAATTGGTGATTTAGGCTTCATTAGCGGAACAGATTGTCTTTGCATATTTGATCCCATTAATGCGCGATTTGCGTCATCATGCTCTAAAAAGGGAATTAAAGCTGCAGCTACACTCAATATTTGATTTGGTGATACCTCCACGTAATCAACTTCAGTTGGACTTACAATAGGAAAATCGCCCTTTACTCTAGCACGTATATTTTCTTCTTTTATGACACCTTTTTTATCAACTTTTGTTGATGCTTGCGCAACTAAAACCCGATCTTCATCATCAGCAGATAAATATTCTGTATTATCGGTAACTAATGGACCAGATCCATTTTTCTTTACCTTTCGATATGGTGATTCAATAAATCCATGATTATTAACCGTAGCATACATTGCCAAAGAAGATATTAGACCGATATTAGGTCCTTCTGGCGTCTCGATTGGACATAGGCGTCCATAATGGGTATAATGGACATCTCTTACTTCAAAACCAGCCCTTTCTCTAGTAAGACCACCAGGACCAAGTGCAGAGATCCTTCTTTTATGGGTTATCTCAGCTAAAGGATTCGTTTGATCACCAAATTGGCTTAATTGAGAGGTCCCAAAAAATGTATTTATTACAGTTGTTACAACTCGAGAATTGATGAGGTCTTGAGGTGTAATACTTTCTGACTCCCTTAGATTCATTCTTTCATGTATCGTACGAATCATACGACTTAGCGCGACACTAAACTGGTTAGTTAATTGTTCTCCTATCGTCTTAACACGTCTATTGCCCAAGTGGTCAATATCATCTATTCCGCGATCACCTTTACGCATATCAATAAGAAAAGAAATCACCTGAATAATATCATCCATAGTTAGGACCGTATCTTCAACAGGTACACTGAGATTAAACTGTTGATTAAGTCTATATCTACCAACTTGACCTAAATCATATTTTTTTGGACTGAAAAATATTCGCTCGATAAATTTTTGCGCAGTCTCAAGATTTGGTGGTTCGCTTGAACGAATAAGCTGATATACAACAGCTAATGCTTCTTCAGTATTATTTGTTGGATCTTTCTCTATAGTATTAAATAGCAACATACTATGAAAATCTTTATTACCATCTACTATAGATATATCATCAATACCTGCTTCTTTCAAGGATTCTACATTATCAGCGCTTAACTCTGCACCACCTTCAAGAAATATTTCACCAGTGCGCGTATCAACAATATCCTCAGTTATAGTTGCACCAATATTTTCCGATAAATCATCTTTTTTAGGATTTAAACTTCTAGTAGTGCCAAATGCATTAAAGATATCAGTATTTGTTGAATAACCTAAAGCCCTAAGTAACATTGTTACAGGGAATTTTCTCCTACGGTCAATAATAACGAATAAACAATCATTGATATCTGTTGTAAAATCAACCCAAGAACCACGTGCCGGAATAATTCGTGCCTGAAATAATTTTGTTCCGTTTGGATGGGTAGATTCATCAAAGAAAACACCTGGTGAGCGCTGAAGTTGAGAGACTATGACTCTTTCTGCGCCATTAATTATAAATGTACCCTTTTTTGTCATATAGGGTATGTTACCAAAATATACGTCCTGTTCTATACTTTGTGCATATTCATTTTTATTATTTTCATCTGTAATATGCAATGCTAAGCGTACACGTAGAGGTGCGGAGTAGGTCACGCCACGATCCATACATTCATCTGGTGAATATTTTGGTTGCCCTAGGAAATAATGTTTGTATTGAAGAATATAATTTCGGTGCGAATCTTCAATAGGAAAAACACTATCAAACACTCCTTCAAGCCCAATAGGTTTACGAGCTTCTATTGGTGTCCATTCCTGCAAAAACTGTTGATAAGCTTTTGTTTGAATTGAAAGTAAATCTGGTACATCTACGAAAGCAGGAATCTTTGAAAAAGACTCTCTTTCCATGGCTATATTATTAGTGGCTCCCAACTAAGCCTCCCTATATTTATCGTGAAAAAGAATTAGTACTATTATATATACTTAGTTAAGCAAGTTCTACTTCAGCTCCAGCTTCTTCAAGCTTAGCTTTAATTTCATTCGCTTCTGCTTCTGAAACACCTTCTTTAAGTGCCTTAGGAGCTGAATCAACTAGTTCTTTTGCTTCTTTTAATCCCAAATCAGTTATACCACGAACAGCTTTGATCACATTGATTTTTGCCTGCCCTGCTGATTTTAAAACAACATCAAATTCGGTTTTTTCCTCACCACCTGATTCGCCTCCCCCAGCTGGTGCTGCTGCAACAGCTACAGGTGCCGCAGCTGTGACACCAAATTTTTCTTCGATTTCACTTATAAGTTCTGAGATTTCTACCATATTTGATTCTTCTAAATATGTTAGGACATCTGCTCTAGACACTGCCATTTTAACTACTCCTTACTGGTTTAATTAAGATTTCTTTTCTTTTAAACTATTTAATACTCCCGCCATATTCTGCAAAGGAGCATTCAATGTTAAAGCTAATTTTTGCATTGGACTATTTAACATTGCTACTAATGTTGCAAGCAATTCTTCCTTACTAGGTAAATTTGCTAACCGTTTAAATTCCTCTCCTGGCAAAAATTCTCCATCAAATAGTATTCCCTTAACGGAAGGAAGGTCACTATCTTTAGTAAATTCTTTAATCACTTTCGCCGGAGCAACTGGTTCATCATATGCAATTGCAAGCGCTGTCGAACCCTTTAGCAATTCTTCAATACCTGATATTTTATTTTCTTCTGCGGCTAATTTGATTAAAGTGTTCTTCGCAACTTTATATTCAACATCTGCTTTAAAAAACTCGCTACGAAGTTTTGTGATATCTCCAACGTTTAATCCATGATATTCAGTGAAATAAACTGCTTTAGCTTTTGAAAATGAATCAGAAAGTTCTTTAACTTGTTCAATATTTTTTTTATTTGGCATTGGCTTACCTTAACTTAATGCTAAGTGATCAATTAAAATCCCAGGACCCATTGATGAAGAAATCGTCATCTTTGAAAAATATTCCCCTTTAACTGATGCTGGTCTAGCTTTCATAATTGTATCATAAATTATTTTAACATTTTCAACTAGATGAGCTTTGTCAAAAGAGACTTTCCCACAAGCCACATGTATGATGCCATTGGCTTCTACACGAAGCTCAACTTGGCCTGCTTTCAACTCTGTTACTGCCTTACCAACATCCATGGTCACAGTCCCACTCTTTGGATTAGGCATCAAACCCTTTGGACCTAGAATCTTACCTAACTTGCCTTATTCACCCATCATATCTGGAGTCGCTACAATCTTATCAACTTCTGTCCAACCATTTTTAATCTTAGTTAAATAATCTTTGTTACCAACGTAATCTGCGCCAGCATCCTCTGCCTCTTTCTCTTTCGGGCCTGACGCTAATACAAGCACTGTAACTGATTTTCCAGTGCCATGTGGTAGAGGAGTGGTAACTCTTATATTCTCTTCTGCGTGCCTTGGATCGACATCTAAATTAATTGCAAGATCTACACTTTCATCAAAATTAGTAAATTTTAAATCCTGGACAAGACCAACCGCATCTTCCAATGCATAAAATACAGATTTATCAAATTTTTCAAGAGCAGTATTCATATTCTTCGATTGCTTCATATTAACACCCTATCCTTTTACTTCAATCCCCATAGAAACACATGTACCGCGTATCATTTCAGCTGCTTGCTCTATGGTATTAGCATTTAGGTCTTGCATTTTAACTTCAGCAATTGATCGTAAATCATTTTCTGTTACAAAACCTACTTTTTCCCGGTTCGGCTCTCCACTACCTTTCGGCACTTTTGCTGCTTTTAATATTAACCTTGCGGCAGGAGGGGTTTTGGTAATAAATGAAAAACTCCTATCTGCATATACTGTAATCTCTACTGGAATAAGATCGCCCATCTTATCCTGCGTCTCAGCATTAAATGCTTTACAAAAATCCATTATATTCACACCGTGCTGTCCTAAAGCAGGCCCAACGGGAGGTGCCGGATTAGCCTGACCAGCTTGAATTTGAAGCTTAATAAATCCTATAACTTTTTTTGCCATAATCTAGCCTCTAACTAGCTTTCCATTTCTACTTGTAGATAGTCCAATTCAACAGGAGTTTGTCTTCCAAAAATACTTACCAAGACCTTTAACTTTTGTTTGTCATGATTTACTTCTTGAACAAAGCCTGAAAAATCCATAAAAGGGCCATCCGTAACCTTCACAGGATCACCTACTTTATATGGCGCAGCTTCTGTTACTCTTAAAGGGCCATCACCTCCATCAAAATCACCTAGGAACCGCTGTGCTTCATCTGGCTTCAAAGGTTTTGGATCTCCTTTTGGCCCAACAAATGAAATAACACCATTTACATTCTCAAGTAGATACTTGGTCTCTTTATTCATATCAAGCCTAATAAGAAGATAGCCCGGGAAAAACACTCGTTCTTTAATTTTTTTCTTTCCATCGCGCATTTCGACTATATTTTCAGAAGGCACTAATACATCACTAATCTTATCATCCATATTAGAAGCAGATACATCATAGAGAATTGCCTCCTTGATCTTTTTTTCTTTTCCAGAAATAACTCTTAGCGTATACCAATTCATAATTAAAGAATGAAATTCAAAACTTTTGATAAAAAGAAATCAATAAAAAAAAGGAAAATAATCATTATAAGAGATAGGTATAAAACCACATATGTTGACCCTCTTAATTCTTCCCAATTTGGCCATGAGACCTTACTCATTTCAAAATTTACATCAGTTATAAACTGACGAAATCGATTAACCATCATTTATTTCCAAAACTCTAAACCTTTTTTTAAAGTCATTAACATAGAGATAACTCGTAATTATGCAGGAGAGACAGGACTTGAACCTGCAACCTACGGCTTTGG
>CAYOJL010000094.1:0-6509 GCA_964404235.1 uncultured bacterium
TTATTGGCGTGAAAGGCATTGGAACTAGTGGCATGGATGCACAGTCTGTAGCTCACCTAGTCATAGTCTTGTTTATTATTCTAGGAAATATTGGATTTTTCATTGAGAGAAATCGTGAAAAAAAACACCGAGGATATTAAAATATGAACTTTGAGATCTTTGGTGCATGGGTAGCGGTATTCCTCACGCTTGCAATATTTTCATTTTTATATAAGGATAATCCTTTTTATAAGGTTGCAGAGCATTTATTTGTAGGGATCTCAGCAGGTTATTGGATGTCAATGTTCTTCTGGACGCAGATACAGCCTAATCTTTTCGGTAGACTTTGGCCTGCGAGCCAATATTCTGAAAGTGGATTTTGGTATCGGATATATGATATGCTAGGTATAGTTGCTGGCCCTGTATTTCCAGCTGGTGGTATTGATAAAGGGCATGATCTTTATTTTATTTATCTAATTCCATTAGCTCTAGGTATCATGATGTTGTTAAGTCTCTACAAACCATTTAATTGGATGGCGAGATGGGGTATTGCCTATACTGTTGGAATGGCAGCAGGTCTTCGTGCATATGGATATTTATCTTCAAATGTATTAGGTCAGGTAAAAGGTACAATTATGCCCCTGGTCAATACAGAACTACCATTGTTTGATCTAATTGAACCATCACATTTTAATAATTTCGTGATCCTTGTGGGTACTGTTACCGGTTTATTGTATTTTTATTTTTCAAAAGAGCATAAAGGTGTATTTGGAAAGGTCACTAAAGTGGGCATTTATTTTCTTATGATATCATTTGGTGCCTCTTTTGGATTTGCAGTAATGGGTCGCATATCTCTTTTAATAGGTAGATTTGTAGATCTAATAAAATATTCAGGTGATCAATATCATCATGCCAGCATATGGGTATTATTATTAATGGTTATATTGTTAGGATATTCTGCTTATAAAGAAAAGCAAAATCCAGAAGTTTAAAAATATATAAGAAAGGCTCGATAAAATTCGAGCCTTTTTTATATTAGGGAGAGAAAAACTATGAGAAAGTTTCTAGTAATGATCATTTCACTATCGCTAGCTATTGCGATCAATCCACCACAAAATGGAAATTTCCCTGAAGGATTTTGGAAAAAAATGCTTGAACAGAATATAGGTCAAGCATATGGAGATCCTGGATGGGTAAAAAAGATCTCAGATCAGATCAATAGCCAGACTCGTGATGCTCAGTTAGAATTTTTCGTTCCTGTACTGCTCGGGCAATACGCTGATGTGTCTACAACTTATTTCAATGCCTCAGATTATGATGAATTATTATTTGGTGAAAATCCAACTGGATCTATGAAAGAATATTTTGATGAAATATCGTATGGGAATTTCTTAATAGATGGAGCTTCTGGTGGTTGGTATCAGTCAACTCTAACAATGACACAGGCCGTTGACAATGCAAAGCAGTATGTGGCTGAGATCGCAGCTCTATCTGATCCAGATTTTAATTTTGCTGATTATGATAATGATGGTCCAGATAATGTGCCCAATTCAGGTGATGATGATGGCTATGTGGATGGTATTATAGTAGTTTATTCTGGTTGTGGAGCAGAATGGGGTGAAGGTAATGATAATCTATGGCCTCATATGAGTTCGCTTGGATCTTATGAATATGAGACAAATGACGTAGGTGCCAATGGATCAAATATAATAGTTAGTTCATATGCTGTTTGTCCGGAGTTAGCTGGAGGTGGTGATTGCTATACAGATATAATTAGACCTATGGGTGTCTATGCCCATGAATTTGGGCATATCCTTGGGTTACCTGACCTATACGATAGAGATGCTAGTGATGGCAATTCTGATGGAATAGGTGAGTGGTGCTTAATGGCTAGTGGTAGTTGGTTAGGTTGGGCAGGAGACACACCTGCTCATATGTCATCGTGGTGTAAGATACAGATGGGTTGGGTAGACCCTGTAACCATTACAAATGATCAAACGAATGTGAATATAAGCCAATTAGCGACAACACCTACTGCCTATAAGGTATGGGAAGATGATTATTATTGGAGCCGTTATTTTTTAATAGAGAATAGACAAAAGGTTGGATTTGACTCAGACCTGAATGGGTCTGGTTTACTTATATACCATATCGATGAGAATAGAAGATATGGTGAGAACGCATGGAGTAGTGGGCCTGTCAATGATGATGAAACTCATAAATTAGTTGATCTTGAAGAAGCTGATGGGCTGCAGCATCTTGACAATGAAGTGAATCGTGGTGATGAGGGTGATCCTTACCCAGGTTCGACAGACAATAGAACTTTCGATGATAGTTCAAACCCTTCGGCAAGTAGGTATGGTAATTCATCAACGGGTATTTCATTCAGCAATATCAGCGATCCAGACTCATTGATGACACTTGATATACAATATCGTCCAAATTGGGGGTATGCGCTAGCATACGATCCAATGGGAATGTCTCTTTATGGTTTTGGTAATTCTGAAGAATCCGATAAATGGTCAGCTGTCTCATTTGATGCGGAGGAAGCCGGCTATTTGACTGAAATTGATATTGGAATGAGATACGCTATGAATTATGCCATCTATATATATGATTCCTTTGACGGGTCTTATCCAGGAACACTAATAGAAAGTATTAATGGACAGTCAGAAAGAAATGGCTGGTTAACTGTGCCTGTAGATTCAATTCCTATTGATGCAGGGCAGAATTTTTTAATCGCAATAAAATTTTCTTCACAAACATATCCAATTGCATTTGATAATATGAGCGCCTTAAGCGGTAGGTCATATTACTCGACAAATGGAGAATACTTTGATAATATACTATCATCATATGGGAATGCAACTATCAGGGCAAAGATATCTACTGATTCTTATGTATCAAGCATTGATGAAAATGGTCCGATACCAGAACTAGTAACATTGCACCATACTTATCCAAATCCTTTCAATGCAAATACAACAATAACATTTACTTTAAATAATGATACTAAAGTTATACTTGAAGTATATGATGTTAAAGGAAGAAAGATTGAAACTATAATCGATAAGAACCTTAGAAGTGGTGATCATAATATAGCTTGGGATGGAATGGAATATTCTTCTGGTATTTATTTTATTAGATTATCGACACCAGAAATTGAAAGAAAACAGAAGATAACTCTCTTGAAATAAGGTTTATAAATAAAAAAATAAATGTCCACTGAAGAAAGAAAATTAGCCGCAATAGTATTCACAGATATATGTGGGTTCACGGAGCTTATGTCCAAGGATGAAAATAAGGCTATGTCTCTTCTTGAACAGCAGAGGTCCTTATTGAAACCAATTATTAATAACTTTAATGGAGAGTGGCTAAAAGAAATAGGTGATGGTGTGTTGATTTCATTCCCTAGCGCTGTTAAAGCAGTGACCTGTTCACTTGAGATACAGCGTATACTGGCACATAATGCAGACCTTACTTTGCGAATAGGTATCCATATTGGTGACGTGATCAAAAAAGACAATGATGTTTTTGGAGATGGGGTCAATATTGCCTCACGCTTAGAGCCACTAGCTGAAGAGGGTGGAATATGTGTTTCTGAACGAGTACATGAAGATATTAAGAATAAACCTGACATCATTGCAGTCTTTCATGAAGAAAAATTATTTAAAGGAGTTGATAAACCGATAAAGGTATACTCTATTCAGACCAAGACAAGCGATGTGAATATTGATCCCAATTTAGACAGGACGAGATTAGAACAGAAGAATGCTAGTAAAAGTAAAATACCATTTCTTTTTGCTGGAATAGTTCTTGGATTGTTGATAACAGTTTTTGCTATAAATAATACTTCAGAGCCAAATCAACCAGAAGAAAAGGTCTTTTACACAGGTGAACGTATTCCAGTAGCTATCGCAGATTTCGAGAATAATACAGGTGATGCAACATTGGATGGTTTATCAGGACTGTTAATCACATCTTTAGAACAATCAAATTACTTATCGGTGTTAACAAGATCTAGGATGAATGATATTTTAAAGCAGATTGGAAAATCTAATGTAAACACTATAGATGAAAACTTAGGACGAGAAATCTGTAAAAATGCTGATATTCAATCACTTATTCTTGCTTCTATAAGTCAATTTGGGGACCTTTACAGTATTGATTTAAAAATTCTTGATGTAGATAACAACGAATATCTATTCACTACGAATATTCAATCAGAGGGTAAAAAGAGAATTCCTAGCATGATAGATGATATAGCTAAGTACTCAAGGAGTTCCTTGGCTGAAAAGAAAGATGTAGTTGATGGATCACAGACTGATATTGCGAAGATGACAACTGATAATCTCGATGCATTCAAGTATTATGATCTTGGTGAAAAGGCGATGTTTGCAAATGAGTGGAAATCTGCAATAGAATTTTTTGAGAAAGCAGTAGAATATGATACTTCATTTGCCCAGGCCTATTATATGCTGGCATATTCTCATAAGTGGTTTGCAAAAGAAAGTCTCACAGATTTTTACATTGAAAAAGCAAATGCATATACTCAAAATATACCAGAAAAAGAAAGGCTATATATTGAAGCGTTAGCAGAAAAATTATCTCAAAATAAAATTCAATTATTGGAGAAAATAATTGAAAAATTCCCAAATGAGAAACTTGCTTATTTTGATATTGGAGACACATTCTATCATGATGGTTATGTTGATAGATCAATTCCTTATTTTGAAGATTGTCTTGATCTAGACCCCACATTCGAATTTTCATTACAACACTTGAAATGGGCTCTAAATGACCTTAGGTTTTACGATAGAGCAATTAAATTCACGGCAGAGTCATCTAAGTTATTTCCAGAAAAGGATTCTTATAAAACAGCAGAGGTAAAGTCATATTTAGATGCTGGTAATGTTGATACTTTTCTTAAAAAAATACTACAACTAGAAGAAGATGGTTTAATTACTTCAGGATTAAAATTATATAAAGTTGATGGATATATAGCCAAGAGAGATTTTAAGAGGGCAGATTCATACCTAAAATCCCTT
This sequence comes from uncultured bacterium, assembly GCA_964404235.1. GTDB lineage: Bacteria > Fidelibacterota > Marinisomatia > Marinisomatales > UBA1611 > CACEUX01. The sequence goes on from CAYOJL010000094.1 coordinate 5,028, forward strand.
AATTCAGAAAAGGATATAAAAGAACGAGTTTTAATTAAAACTCAGTCACTTGCAGTACATAGAGGAGAACTTGATCGATTTTTAAAAATATCTGAAGAATTATTAAATACATATGTGTCAAATAACAACTTTATCGACTATGCTAATGAGTTGGGAAACAGAGCTACTGTTTTAAACTTTCCATTTAATCTTAAACAAAAAAGTATACATGTTTTAAATGAATTAGAAAAAATGTTAGATGGTACAAATAAAAAATTGGATTTTGCAGATATGAATCTATTTATTCGTCGAGGGATTATTCAAACGTACCAGTCTCTTGGTTTGTGGGACAGAGCTGATAAATATCGTGAAAATTCAATGAATTTTTATACTGAGCAAATGCAGTCAAAGGGAATAAAGGCAAAACAAGATAATAATCTTAAGGATGCAATCAAGTTTTATGAGGATGCTTTAAATAGTTATAATATAACACTTTTCAATCAGCACTCGATAAGTTACGAGCTGGGTATGTGCTACATGGAAAATGGTGACTATGAGAATGCAATAACATGTTTTGATAAGTTAAAAGATTCTACTGATCCTGCAATGCATAACGTAAGGCAGGTTTATCATCCTCTTTATTTTTTACAGTCAGGATTAGCTAATTTTGAATTAGAAAATTATAGATTGGCAAAAAGTAACTTAGAAACATTTCTTAAAATATGGTCACCCGCTTCAGATTCTTTAGATTATAAGATTCTTGCTAAAAACACCATTGCAAAGATTAAAAAAGTAATTTCTTAAGTTTACTATTAGGCTATATCGAAAAGCTTTTAAACAAAGGCTTTTTTAATAATGGCAAATAAATTAATTATTCTGAATATTATTATCATTTCCTTACTTACAGGATGCGGGTTTTTAATTAATAAACAATCTGTGAATAGTGATAGGCAGAAATATTATCTTGGTTCAGCCAATACAATGAACTATCAAACCATTATAAAGGATATCTTATTAGAATATGGATATTATATAGATGAGTATGAACAGGATGCTTTTTCTTCGAATATGACAACAAAATGGAACGTTCGTGATCCATTTCCAGCAGAAGAGGATTTAGGGCATTTAGATGCGAAAACTCGTATTGTGATCAATGGTTTGGTGATCAATAATTCATACTCTAGAAATGGTGGATTTAGCTATGAATGTTATTTAAGGTATAGCAACCTTGTCTTTAATGGTAGTGAGTATGTTGAATTTTATAATTCGCCTACTTTGCTCAGCAATATTGAATCTATGGTTGAAGAAATTAGAAGAGCACTATTACATAATGATAACAATATCACACCATAATGGATATTAAACAATATAACCAGATTGTATTTTTTACTGGAGCGGGGATGTCCGCTGAATCTGGTGTTCCAACCTATAGGGGTAGAGGAGGTATTTGGAATGAATATAAGTGGGAAGAATATGCCTGTGAATCCGCTTTTATAGTTAACC
>CAYOJL010000095.1:0-6487 GCA_964404235.1 uncultured bacterium
CTCTCCACCTACCAGTATCGTTATTCCTCAATGCCTGAACATTTACTCCTTCTCCACGAATATGATTCACTAATTGCCTTCGAGCATTGGAATCGAGATGCAGATATTTAGGGTCACGAAGATGGATATGAAATCCTCGATGGCCTGAAAATGATACTTGCAAGTGCTTCTCATCAAATCCGAATTCAGGAGATAAGAAGTCTGACCAAAGAGTCCAGGCCTGATCTTGAATGAGCTCTAACATACTAGGAAAATCTCTATCTGACACACCTGGGAGATGGTCGCCGTCGAGATCGAATATCAAATCAGCACCCTTCCATCCCTTATCTAGCATCTTTCTCTGTGATGGGTCTGTGTAGTACGCAGTGCTGTGAAAACAGGAATGAGGGGATTTGGTTCGCAAGTAATTATGCAGAGCAAAACGGTCACTAAATCCTCTGTGCCTATCAGGGGGTTTATCGCCCCAAGGAATGAACATCCATTCCCTAGATCTAAACCTAGGGGGAGTCCACAATGATTCTGGAGAAAGCGAGTTGTAGTACTCGGAAAACCTCACGGCGAAACGGCTCCACCCCTCTGCCATGATGTGATTGGAGAGTTCAGGCAAATGAACTTGGTTAATCTAAATCTAAATTTACAATCTCTCGTCCGTCGGTAGAAGGCTCAGCACCAGTCAACTCGATATAGGCCTCCCAACATACAAATTTGTCATCAAGAACAATTGCTTCTGCGAATGTCATGGCCCTTCCAGTATGTGAGCAGACAGGACCAAGTTGCCCAGTTGCTGTGGATAGCTTAGAAGGATCGGGCATGTTTTGTCCACAGTAACATTGCTATTGACTCTTACTTCACGAAGTGTATGCCCAGTAGTCGTTTTGTACTAGCAATTTCGCGACCGATATGTATGCTGATTCGTATTGGCCACTCGCCTGACCCCGATGATGCATTCATGTTCCATGCAATGACAAATGGACTGATTGATACAGGAGATAGGAGTTACGAGCATAGGCTATTGGACATCGAGACTCTGAATCAGAAATCAATGCATGGAGAGTTCGAAGTTTCCGCGGTTAGCATTCATTCATTCCCAATGATTTCTCATCACTATGAATTGACCAATTGTGGCGCATCTATGGGAGAAGGTTACGGACCAATTCTGATTTCTAACAAGGATTCAAACATTCATGAAGCTGCTGAATCAGTAATCGCTATTCCCGGCCTAGGCACAAGTGCTTACCTAGCACTTCGACTTGCATTAGGTGATGTAGAAACTGCTGTTGTCCCATTCGATGAAATTATTGCTTGTATACAGCGCGGTGAGTATGATTTCGGAGTTATAATCCACGAGGGACAACTAACATGGGCAGATTATGGAATGTTCAAAATTTTAGACTTAGGAGAATGGTGGCATGATAGGACAGAAGGGCTACCTCTCCCCCTAGGGGGTAACATAGTTCGGAAGGATTTGGGAGATGACACATGCCTCAGTATAGCTGATGATATTCGGAGAAGTATTGAGTACGCATTGGAGAACCCCGATTCTGCACTCCAGTTCGCGAAGCAATGGGGACGTGGAATTGATGATGATACGAATCGTAAATTTGTACGAATGTACGTCAATCCTAGAACAATTGATTATGGCCCTGATGGTAGGGAAGCAGTACGTAGATTCCTGAAGGAAGGGCAGGAAATAGGATTGGTAGATACATCGTTCAATGTTAATTCAATGAGATTCATAGGTGATTAATTTATGACTGAAAAGCCAGAAGTCAGTGAATTCGGCTCGGTAGATCCGGCACCAGCATCCAATAATGGACGTGTATCTGAGTGGAGAGATGTAATTTGCAATGAAGATGAACGAATGTTCTTGCGAATGCGTGCACTATTCGCATTGAGGAACGTTGGTGGTCCTGATGCACTTGATGCACTTGCAGCTGCATTCTCATCAGACTCTGCACTACTCAAGCATGAAATTGCGTACGTAATGGGACAAATGCAAGATTCATATGCTGTATCATGTTTAATTGAACGATTATCTGATCATAATGAGGATCTCATGGTAAGACATGAAGCTGCCGAGGCACTAGGGGCCATTGGTGACAGAGCTGCGATTGATACTCTGATGCTATATCGTGATGATCCAGAACCTGTGATATCAGAGTCCTGCGAAGTCGCAATAGACTTGCTTGAATGGGTTGAAAGTAAGAGGTTAAATTACGACAATTAGTCGATATTTATCCATTCTGCTCCCCCATTGATACCACATACTAGGTTTAGGAACAAATCTAGCCCAAGCTCAGCATCGGAATCTAATCGGTTCCATACTTCAGTGGTGAAATAATTATCCAATCTGGTCTCTGAAATACCCGTATCTGATGATGCTTCTTGAATGACACTACTCCTCCATACAATGTCTCTGTCAAACCTATCCAATTGGGCGATCATATCCCCATGGGCCGCCTTAAGGTGTGAATGATCGGTATCCTTACGAGCAGCAAATACTCCAAAAACCATAGGATAACCAGTAATACGTGTCCATTCAGATCCCAAATCCATCACTACTTGATTAGGATTATTCTTCGATTCTATGAGTGCTCTATCGCCTATAATGAGAGCACCATCACACTCGGCTAACATTTGGCCTAAATCGGGAGCCATTTCGACTCTTCTGGGATCTAAATCATTTTCATTCAATATCCAATCGAGCAATTTTCTAGATGTCGATGAATCTGTTGGGACGGCTATATCCCGCATTGAGTCTAATGATCTGTTTCCAAAAATCAAAACTGAGCCTGCACTACCTCTGCCCGATATAGCAAGGTCTGGTAGCAATACTAATTCATCAATAAAACGTGCATAGTCCGCGGTAGGTATTGGGGCTGTTACACAGTCTCTCCTGATGACATGCCCGCATAGCCATGATGGTGGTGCAGAGAACACCTTCCACTTATCTGATATTCCTTCAAAAACAGGATCGCAGTTACAAAATGATACGCGTCCAAGTACTTCAGTCCAGGTCATAATTTCACCCGCTGATTATTGGGAGAGTGAATCCGGAATCATCCAATTCAATCTCAGTATATATGTCATAAGTAGAATTTCTTCGAATCGGTTTGGAACCCGATGATTTAATCAGTTTGATTAGGGCGCCCTCAGGTGTGTCTAATCTTGTTGTACTTCCAGCATCGTGCATGATTTCTTCGTGCCCTACTGTACCATCGATATCATCAGCTCCGGCATTTAGGCATACAGAGGACAAGTGGTCCCCGAGATTCATTCTATAGGCCTTGATATGAGGAATGTTATCTAGCATCAATCTAGACACCGAGATCATCCTAACCACCTCACTGGATGTAGCCAGTTGTGCATCGGGTAATCGGGAATTATCTTGTAAAAATGGATAGGGTACGAAGCATTGGAAACCCCCAGAGAAGTCTTGTTGGTCCCTCAACCTAATTAGATGAGTTATCCGATCCGAAATGGATTCTACAGTACCGAATAGCATTGTGCAATTGGTTGGAATGTTGAGGTTATGTGCTAATGAGTGCACTTCCAAATACTCGTCAGATGATTCCTTGCCTCGACAGATTTTGTCTCTGACAGAATCTACTAGAATCTCAGCACCCCCTCCGGGAATAGAATCTAGTCCCGCATCATGTAGCCTATGCAGTGTCTGCTGAACTGACAACCCTGAACGCTTTGATATGTGGATAATCTCGATAGCTGTCAACGCCTTGATATGTATCCAAGGAAATTTGCCTTTGATGGTTGAAAAAATATCTGAGTAATCGTCAACGTCCCAATCAGGATGGAGTCCTCCAACTGAGTGAACCTCATCGATATCTAATGCGAAAGGAGCTATTCAGTCTACAAACTGATCAGGAGACAATTCGTACGCATCTTTGTGCCTAGGACCTTTCCGGAAGGCGCAGAACCTGCATGCTAGAACGCAGATGTTAGTTGTGTTAATGTGGAGGTTACGGTTGTAAAAAACCCTGTCTTCAAAACGTGATCTTTTGACCATATCTGCTAAAGAACTCACTCCAGTTAACGATGGTTCAATCATCAGCATCATTCCTTCCTCTTCGGATAATCTACCTTTGTCGATTAAATTGGTTAAACATGTAGATAGCAATGTATTGCTAGATACTGCCAGGGGCACTTCTAGCGATGCAAGACGTTGTTGCCAACTGTCAATGACACTCATTGGTAAAACACCCGGTCAAATGCTGCGAGTCATGCGATTTGAACCCGACTATCAAGAGTTTTCTAACTGTTTACGCGCCCCAAACCATGAATAGCCAAACTCCCAGTTTACATCATAGCATGCGCACTGGGGGGATGGGGCTCGATGTTCAAGCACTCGAAGACATGGCTCGTAGATGCCGAGTGAATATTGTCAAGATGACACATGCAGCGAATTCGGGCCACCCTGGGGGATCATTGTCATCGATTGACCTATTATCGTGCCTGTATGGTACACAGATGAGGGTCGACCCAGATGATCCTGACTGGCCAGATAGAGACAGGTTCATCATGAGTAAGGGTCATGCTAGTCCTGCTGTCTATTCGATTCTGCATGAAGTCGGATATATCAACAAAGAAGATATGATGTCATTTAGGCAACTGGGATCTGTATGTCAGGGTCATGTGGACATGAAATGGACTGACGGAGTTGACTTCTCAGCCGGTAGTTTAGGAATGGGGCTGTCATTCGGAATCGGTTGTGCTCTAGCTGCCAGGATGGATGGAAGTTCAAGAAACGTATGGGTCATGTTGGGTGATGGAGAAATACAGGAAGGCGAAGTTTGGGAGGCGTTTATGGCTGCAGATTTCCACTCAATTGGTAATCTGAAAGTAATCATCGACAGGAATAGAATTCAGAATGATGATTTCGTCCATCTACAGATGGAAGTCGGAGATGTACCAGCAAAATTATCTTCCTTCGGATGGACTGTCAAAGAGATTGATGGGCATTCGATGACTGAGGTTATAGAAGCCATGAATTGGGCAAGTTCTCATAATTCCGGGCCTGCTGCTATTGTCGCCAATACCATCAAGGGGAAAGGAGTATCATTCATGGAAGATAATCCATCCTTTCACGGCAAGGCCCCTGATGATGATGAGCTCAGACAAGCTCTGGAGGAATTGACATGAGTGCTCCTTCCTCGGGTGGTGCTTCACGTGATGGTTATGGTAAAGGCCTACTAAGGCTGGCTTCTGATCCCAGGGTAGTGGTCTTAGAAGCAGATCTTGGTAAATCAACCAAGTCCTGCCATTTCAGATCAGAATACCCATCTAGATCATTCTCGATGGGAATTGCCGAGCAGAATATGATGCTAGTCGCCGCTGGAATGGCATCGTCTGGAAAAATACCATTCGCCAGTACATTCGCAATATTCACAGAGCGCGCATTCGAGCAAGTCAGAAATGGAATTGCCAGACCTGAATTGACTGTACACATATGCGGCAGTCATGGTGGTATTCACACCGGCACAGATGGTAGCAGCGCTCAGTCAATCGAAGATTTAGCAATCTACAGGACTATTCCTGGTATGGCGGTAATTCATCCATCAGATGATTTGTCTGCAGAAGAATTGACTGTACAATTACTGGATTATTCCGGGCCCTCATACATGAGGACAGCAAGGAACAAAACTCCTAGAATATACAACGAGGACTCTGTTAATGAGATCACTATCGGAAAGGGGTCATTGATAATGGAGGGTAGCGATGTTTGCATTATAGCATGCGGAGTTATGGTGAATGAAGCCATTTCTGCTGCCGAAGTTCTGTCATCGGAAGGGATTAGTGCATCTGTAGTTGATATGCATACTCTCAAACCACTCGATACTGGACTAATTGATGAATGCATCAATAGTTGCGGATGTATAGTTACAGCAGAGGATCATTCGGTAATCGGTGGCCTTGGGGGGGCTGTAGCCGAGTATCTTACAACTACTGCCTTAGCACCCCTAGAAATGGTGGGAGTTGCCGATAAATTCGGACAGAGTGGATCTTCCTCAGAATTGATGCAGGCCATGGGTCTGACGTCTGATGATATTGTTGCAGCCGCTCATAGGTCAATCTCTAGGAAATAGCGTTGGTATTGAATTAGCAGCGTTTGATTCATGAATGATTGTCAATGTCACAGTACCGTGAGTGACAGTGAGAGGGTAAAGGGCCTGCTGGACGGGACGGTTGATCCATCTGAGTTAGAGGGGGATCCTGAGCTCTACTCTCTCGCTGAAAGAATATATGGAAGAGAAGCTCTAGATGAAATGGGAATATCTGCTCCGGTGGTGCAAACCACCAACTACGAAGAGCCAGATTATTCGAATGGAAATAACCTAGAAGTAGAGCTCCCAGATGAGCCGCAAGAGCAGGAAATATCTGAATCACCTACTATTTCTGAGAGGTCAAGAATTCCACTTTTCACTGGGATTCTAGGGCTAATGATTGTTGGATTAAATATGACAGTAGGAAT
>CAYOJL010000096.1:0-6442 GCA_964404235.1 uncultured bacterium
CAAATCAAATTGTCTTGCAAGCTTGATCATCTATTTCCCCTCTTCTAATGATCCACATTTCATTAGTTTTTAATTTATTCCATCAAATGCTTCCTTTATATGATATATATCATTTGAAGAAACACTATTCTCATCTGCATATATATCTAATGGTGAGTTTCCTTTTAATATTTTTGTTTGTTCTAATTGGTCTGCTGGAAAAGGTTGTTCTATAAATTCAACATTCTGTTCTGCTAGCCAATTACACATTTTTAGTGCATCCTCAGAATGCCATCCTTCATTTGCATCCACCCGAATCAATTTATCGGTGATTCTCCTTACTTCCTTAATGATTTCTTTATCTTTATCAGGAGTACCAAGTTTCACTTTGAGTATTGAATAAGGCTCAGCTTGCTCTACTTTCTGTCCTATTTCATCTAAATCACCAATTGCAATAGTATAGCTGGTCAAAGGTAAATTTGAACTATCAATGGAAAGTAACTCAGATATTGGTTTTTGTTTTTTTTGTCCCCACCAATCCCATAATGCCATACTAAATGCAGCCTCTAATGCCTTTATACCATCTAAATGAGGTAAAATGTGATTCCAAATTATTTCACGATCTAAACAATCTTCTGGTAAGGTAATTTTATTTTTTAGAACAGATAATATCCTATCAGAAGATTCATTATACCTTATTGATGGAGCTGCCTCACCTCTTCCAACAATCTCACCATCTATTAAGAATATCAATATAATATCATACCAATCATTTTTACTTCTTGATATTTCGAAAGTATGATTCAAATGAATTCTATAAACTGTATACTTTAATTCCATTCATTGATCTCTTTTTCAATTTCGTCCATATATTCTTCTCTATTAAACCGTAATATATCTGTAACTGGTAAGTTGTAATCGGTCTTATAAGATTCAATCGTTTTTATGGCCTGGGCATCATCAAGTTTAAGAGTTAAAAGATTTATTCCTAAAAACTTCGTTTCTTTGAATGGTCTTAGTAAATCTATATGCATATCCATTAGATTCTTAAGGTTAGGAATCGGATGATCTGCAGCATCTATATTACGACCAGGTTCATGCGTTAGAATTAAAAAATCAGGCATACAACCATGCAATAGACCAAGAGTCACACCAGAGTAAAACATATTATTCAAAGCTCCTTGGCCTTCGACAATTGCAAGATCGGTATCTTTAGGTAATTTGTCCAAACAATATTCTATTTCACCTGCCATAAAATCAGATACAACTGCATCGATAGGAATTCCATTCCCAGAAAGTAATATTCCAGTTTGACCCGTACCTATGAATTCTACGTTTTTGTTTTTTGTCTTTAATGATTTTGTTATTTCCCAAGCTACTGTCATTTTACCTGTATCACAATCTGATCCGACAACAAGAAGCACAGGAAATCTTCGATCTTTCCAAGTACCTTTAGGAAATTTGGGGGGAAATGGAGGTTTTCTTAGATCGGTGAGAATTACACCATTAGCTTTTGCTCTTTTTACTAATTCAATGTCATCATTTAATAAAAAATGCATACCACTAATGATATTACATCCACTATCAATTGCATTTTGAATTTCTAATAATTCCTTTGAATCTAAAGTCCCTCCCTGAGGCGCACTTCCTATAACAAGATGGGTTGGTGAAAATTCTATTGTTTCTTTAAAACTTGATACGCAAGGTATATCTCCACCCCATCCTAAAACTTGCTTTGCAGTTTTTCCTGCTTTATGTGGATCAATTATTGCAACAACTTTGTCATTACAATACCTTATTAACATATTACCAGTTTTACTATGAATATAATTGAAAGACCCAATCGCTAAGATAACATAACGAGGCATTTAATTCCTGAAATTTGGTTCCCTTTTTTCAATAAATGCATCTAATCCTTCGTTTGTTTCATCTGTACCAAATCTTTTACTGAAGGCATCTACTTCAAGGTTTAGACCATCGATCAATGAATGTCCAGCTGATTCATTTATACAACGCAAAGATTCAGCTATGGAATCAGGTCCATTTCCTAAAATGATATTTGCAAATTTTATGCTTTCTTCCATTAGCTTGTCTTGTTCAAATACTTTATTTGCTAAACCAATACGAAATGCTTCATGAGCATCGATCATATGTCCACCAATTATTAATTCTGTGGCATTACCCTTACCAATTATCCTGGGAAGTCTTTGAGTACCTCCCCAGCCAGGAATAAGGCCGAGTTTAACCTCTGGCTGCGCAAAGAATGCATTATCGCTAGCAAAGCGCAAATGACATGCTATAGCTATTTCACATCCGCCACCTAATGCAAATCCATTCACAGCAGCAATTATAGGCTTTGGTGAATCTTCTATTGTCATGGTTACTTCTTGACCTAACTTAGCAAAGTTAACAGCTCCCTTTACATCTAGGTTCTGCATTACCTTTATATCAGCACCTGCTATAAAAGCTTTATTGCCAGCACCTGTGAGTATAATCGTACCTATATTCTGGTCACTTATGCAAGTTTTTACAGCCTGATCTAATTCTCTTAATATATTAGGGTTCATTGCATTTAAAGCATCTTGTCTATCAATCGTTAAAATACAAATTTGATCAATTACTTTCTTTTTAATATACATTTTACATTGTTCCCTTATTTCCAATATGTTCTACTGAAAAGAACTATTACAGTAAATATTTCAAGTCTTCCTAAAAGCATACAAAAGGTAAGGATCCATTTCCCCGGATTTGGCAGTAATGCATAATTATCAGTGGGTCCAAATTCACCTAGCGCAGGACCAATATTGCCCATAGCAGATGCTGCTGCACCAATTGAAGATTCAATATCTAGTCCCATTGTTGAAAGTAGAATAGTTGATATAATAAATGCTGACATGAAAAAGAGAAAAAAGCCTAGAGTATTTCTCACTACATCTTCCTTAATAAGCTGTTTTCCAATTTTAACAGGGAGCAATGCTCTAGAATGTAACATGCGACGAGTTTCCAGTGCTGCATATTTTACCAATAGTAACACGCGAATCACTTTCATACCACCTGTAGTTGAACCTCCCATACCTCCAATAAACATTAGTACTAGTAATATCACTTGGAGGAATATAGGCCAAAGTTCATAATTCCCTAGTACATAACCAGTACCAGTTAATATTGCGATCGTTCCAAATAACGATTCTCTAAGAAACACATCTGAAAAAATGTTTGCTTGATATGATAGTGTTAACAAAATAATTGACGAAACAAAGACTATAATAAACAGATATACTAAAAATTCTATATCCTTAAGATATGCTTTTATATTACCATTGATAGCCTTGAAATGAAGGGAAAAATTGATTCCAGCTAGAAACATGAATAATATTATTATATAATGAATCACAGGACTATTATAATAAGCTATACTTGCATTTTTAGTTGAAAAACCTCCAGTGGGCATAGTAGTAAATGCATGGCATATTGAATCAAAGGTCTCCATACCCGCAATCCTCAAAGCAATCATTTCTACTAAAGTTATACCTACATAAATAATCCATAAAAACTTTGCTGTCTCTTTTACGCGTGGTTTGATCTTATCTGCAACAGGTCCTGGGACTTCTGCCTTGAAAAGCTGTACACCTCCAACACCTAATAGTGGCAATATAGCTATGTAAAACACTATAATACCCATACCACCTATCCATTGAATAAAGCTACGCCAGAAGAGGATTCCATGGGGCAAACTTTCTATACCATTTTCAAGATGTGGCATTGTTGATATATTACCTAAAATACTTGCACCGGTTGTAGTAACACCTGACATAGATTCAAAAAATGCATCCGTGATATTGGGAATTGAACCAGAAAGATAAAAAGGTAAACAGCCTATAACTGCTGTAGTAATCCATGAAAATGTAACAATGGCAAATCCATCTCTATTAGTTAAACTGCGATTATAGCGAGTGAAATACCACAATGGCGATCCAATAGTTATACAAACTAAAAAAGAGTATAAAAATCCATTGAAATCATATTCCCCAAATACCCAAGATATGAGCATAGGGATTATCATCGTAAATCCTAATATTGAAAGAAGTGCGCCAATGGTATTAAAAAGGGGCTTAAACCTCATTTCAAAAATAGTTTTTTTAATTTACTTATGGCTTTTGGCTTTGCAAATACCAAAGCTGTATCATCTTCAGTTAACATGGATGTACCATGTGCGATTCTTATTTTTCCGTGATGGTTTATCATTCCAACAATACAGTCTTTTGGTAAATCTAGGTCTTTCAATGGGCGCTGAGTCACTGGACTATTGGTTTCAGGCTGGAACTCAATCACATCTACCTCTATTTCATCAAAAGTAACAACTGGTATTTCTGTCATGTCGGTATGTAGCTCACGAAGAATAGCATTTACTGTTGACAGATTTTTACTGATGACTGCACCTGCACCGATCTCTTGAATTGTTGGTATATATTCGGTTGTTGACACATGTATTATACTTTGCTTAGCACCAAGATGTCTGGCGAGGAGACCGGCAATTAAATTTGTTTTCTCATTTTCAGTAACACAAATAAAACTATCTACATTCTGAATATTCTCTGATTTTAAAAATTCTATATCGGCACCATCTCCGTATATGATCATTGATTCATCGATTGAGTGAGATATTTGGCCCGCTTTTGGTCGGTTATAATCCACAAGACGAACACTAATAGATTCACTAGGCAATTCTTTAGCTAATGATCTTCCAATTTTACTTCCACCAATAATCATTACTCGTCGAGTTCTGGTAAGCTCTTTACATAATAGATCCATTAGATTTTGAATATCTTCTGTTTTAATAACAAAATATCCAATATCTCCTTCTTGAAAAGTGAATTCTGCCCAAGGAACAATTGTTTCCTGACCTCTTAGTACAGCTATAACACTGAAGCGAAAATGACTATTATCTTTTGCAATTTTTCCTAATGGATACCCATTTAAATTCTCACAACCTTTATCAATTGTTAATCCTAACATTATCAATCTACCAGCTTCGAAGTCCATTACCTGTACAGCATAAGGATGTTTTACAAGCCTCATAATCTCTTCACATGCAGCTTTTTCAGGGTGTATAACAATATCTACGCCAAATTTCTCTGGACGTATAATGGAATCTTGTGTTGTATACTGTTGATTTCTTAGACGAGCAATAATTGTATTTGCACCTAGTTTATGTGCCTGCTGAGATGCTATTAGGTTTACTTCATCAACTCTTGTGAGGCATAATGCATAATCAGCATCACCTATTTTTGCTTCATTTAAGGTATTTGGACTTGCACCATTCCCCTCTACAACAATGACATCAAGGTTTTCAGAAGCACGTCTACATTTTATGGGGTCAATATCAACTACAGTAATATCATAGTCTTCTTCACTCAATGCCTTAGCTACATGGAACCCTACCTCTCCACCACCTATAATAACAACTTTCATATGTCAGTACTCATTTGATAATTGATAAAATTACTTCATTTAATTATAAAGTAAACAATTTATCCAGGTGAACTATCTCTGATTATATTTGCGCCAAGAGAACGAAATTTCTCTTCAATATTCTCATAACCTCTATCAATATGATAAATGCGACTAACAGTTGTTTGACCTTTTGCGATAAGTCCTGCAATTATCAATGAAGCACTTGCTCTTATATCAGTAGACATAACAGGTGCACCAATGAGTTCATCTACACCTCTAACAAAAGCAGTATTATTATCGACCTTGATATTAGCCCCAAAACGATTTAGTTCTGGTATATGACTAAAGCGATCATGGTAAACTGTATCGGTAATTATAGAAGAACCGCTAGCAATTGTCATTAAAGCTACCCATTGTGCCTGAAGGTCAGTCGCAAAACCTGGATAAACTGCAGTTGTCATATCCACTGGTTTAATATTATCAGCTGATTTAATTCTAATAGAATTGATTGAAGTCTGGATATCACAACCGGCTTCTTTAAGTTTTAACAATAAAGAATCTAGATGATAAGGATTTACATCAGTTAGTTCTATTTCCCCAAGCAATCCACCAGCAATTAAAAATGTACCAGCTTCGATCCTGTCTGGAATAACCTCAATATCTGCAGCCTGGAGTGAGTCTACACCATCAATGATAATACGTGTTGTACCGATTCCTTGTATGGATGCGCCCATAGTATTTAAATATTCACATAGTTGTACTATCTCAGGTTCTCTTGCTGCATTTTCTATAATAGTTGTTCCTTCAGCAGTAGTTGCAGCCATTACAATGTTTCCTGTTGCACCAACAGAAGGATACTCAAAACTTATATTTGCACCTCTCAATCTTTTTGCCTCAGCCATTATATAACCACTATTCAAAGTAATCTTAGCTCCTAATTTTTCTAGTCCTTTCAAATGAAAATCAACTGGTCGTGGACCCCAGGCACATCCTCCTGGCATTGAGACCT
>CAYOJL010000097.1:0-5314 GCA_964404235.1 uncultured bacterium
GCGGCATACGAAATGAGAAAGGTGGTAGAACAGACCTGAGAGATTATTGTAAACCTGACTTTTTTATTGGTGTTGAAGATCAATTATTAAATAATCAAGGAAATTGGAAATTTAAGGACGTATCCAATATTTCTGGTATTAGTGGTAATAAAGGCAAGGGCCTTGGTGTTATTCCGGCTGATTTTGATCAGGATGGTGACCTTGATCTCTATGTTGCAAATGATGGGGTCATGAATCATTATTATATCAATGATGGAAGAGGATACTTTGAAGAAAATGCAATTTTCACAGGCGCAGGTTTCAATGAGAATGGAATACCAGAGGCTGGTATGGGTGTTGATATAGGGGATCTGAATGGTGACGGTTGGCAAGATATCTTTGTAACGAACTTTAGTGGCGAGTCCAATACAGTTTACCTAAATAATAAAAGAGGTTATTTTAATGATGAAACCGTTATGGTAGGTATTAATCAACCAAGTTTGGATTATGTAGGCTTTGGCACAAAATTACTAGATCTTAATAATGATGGTTGGTTGGATATTTTTGTTGTGAATGGTCATGTTGCTGTACATATAAATGAAATGTTCAAGGATTATACTCATGCCCAGAAAAAACAAATGTTCCTCAATAACCAGAATGGAACATTCAAAGAGGTCCTTACTGACCAGATCGGTGATGCCAGTATTCAAAGTGTTGGTCGTGGGGCGGCTTTTGGTGACCTTGATAATGATGGAGATATCGATGCAGTGATATCGAACAATAATGGTCCGGCTAATCTTCTTATACGCAATGGTGAACCCGATAAGAATTGGATCGGTTTTTATTTGGAAGGAATTTGGTCAAATAGAGATGCGATCGGTTCTAGGATCATACTTAGTGTAAATGGGTCAAAACAAACGCGGATCGTAAACACAGCGGGCAGTTATTTAGCGTCAAATGATAAAAGGGTCCTATTTGGTATGAGTGACCATCCTGAGGCGGAGGAGGTCTCCGTATACTGGCCAAGTGGACGTAGACATCTTTTCGAGAATTTAAAAGTAGATCATTATTATAAGATCAAAGAAGATGGGACCATATCAACTATAGATTATTAGAAATTCATTCATGACAATTTTGTTCAGATATTATAAGAATATTATTACCACACTTTTTTTTATTCTAATTCATGATGGCATATATGCTACTGATGATCACTACAAAGATAGATTGAAGGTATATATTGATAATAGTATCATTGATTTCAGGGTGTTTGATGATCAAAAACTAACATCAGATATAGCTCTCAATAAAGAGATCGAATTACATAATGGTAAACTAATAAGAAAATGGCTACCAAATGCGAGGCCATCCGATCAGTACGATCATGTCTACCTCAATAGATATTATATCATTGAGTTTGAACAGAATATAAAGAACATAGAAAAGACCATTGAATCATTTCTCAATATACCATGTATTAGCGCCATTGAGATGGTACCGGTCATAAGTGCTGGTTATACTCCTAATGATTATTATTGGGATGGTCAATATGGCTTGAGACAGGTAAAGGCTGATTCTGCATACGGACTATGGGATATTGATAATGGAGAGATCCCTGGACAGATGGCTAATGGAGAAATAGTGGTAGGTGTTGTCGATATATCGTTAATGTGGGATCATCCAGACCTCATAGATAATATATGGAGAAATCTAGGAGAAGATGTTGATGGGGATGGAGATGTTTTAGAATATATAGAAGGTGAGTGGGTTTTTGATCCAGGGGATACAAACTCAGTTGATGATGATGGAGATGGCTATATTGACAATTTTATTGGATATGATATACACTATGGTGATAATGATCCAGATCTTAATAGTACATCTAGTGGACATGGCACTATGGTCTCTGGGTGTGTATCATCTATAACTAATAATGAGATCGGTGTTTCTTCTGTTGGGTGGTCTGTGAAAATAATGGGTGTCAACTCTAGTTCTGGTGGTGGTACTCTACAAAGTGCTTATGAAGGTGTACTTGCAGCAGCTCATATGGGAGCAGATATCATTAATTTGAGTTGGGGCAATAGTTCCTACTGGGAAAGCAACGAAGTAGTTATCAATACCGTATATAGCGAGTATGGATGTATTCTTGTAGGTGCAGCAGGGAATGACGGTGTATATGAGCCACATTATCCTGCTGCTTATGAAAATGTTATTTCAGTAACAGCTACAAGCCAGAATAACCAATTCAATTGTTGGCCAAATTTTCATGAAACCGTGGATATTGCTGCACCTGGAGATGATATTTGGACGACAGTGCCTTTTACAGGAAATGGCACAAGATATCAAGAGGTCACAGGAACCTCATTTTCTTCACCTATAGTTGCTGGTGGAATTGCTCTTTTAAAAACAGTTTTTCCAAATGCTGATAATGAAATGTTAATATCAAATGTATTGAATAGTACAAGTTATTTTAGTGATATGGATGGAAGCTGTAGTGGGCAAGACCTTGAAGGATTACTTGGCTCAGGACAGTTGAATGTTTTCGGAGCTATCAGTGATAATGTCGAGCCGAGTATGGCATGTCTAGATGTTACTGTATTATCAGAATCTGGTCTTTGTGTTCCTGGAGACACTAATGAGGTCATATTATTATTATCTAATTCAAATGGAAGTGCACCTATCGATAATATTATTGTCACTTTATCATCAAGTGACTCTCTTGTGAATGTGGTCAATAATCAATTTATTCATGATCAAATCGTTGGGTCGGGAGATGATTTTGAAGCAGAATTTCTAATTACATCATCAGATAATATGAATTATGGTGATATTCCCTTCAATTTATCAATACATGCTGATGTAAGTGGAAATATTCCTAGTGGCATTAGTTTTGATGAGTACCAATCAGATATGGAGGTGTTAATCCCTTTTGGATTCAATCAGGACGGATATCCTATTGATGATATTAGAATCTATGGGTCTCCACTTATCACAGATCTATATGGCAATTCTATGCCTCAAATATTCTTTGTGTCTGATACTACAGTTTATGGTAAATGGATATCTGGATTTGACGTATTTGGATTTCCATTTCATGTGAATAGTATGATCTCCACCTCAGTTGCTGTAGGTGATCTTGATGGTGATAATGATAAAGAACTTTTATTTGGAACTGAGAGCGGAGATGTCTATGCGTTAAATAAGGATGCTTCTGAATTTATGTTGTTCAGTCAGTCAGACCCGATAACATCATATCCAATATTATATAATTTTGAAGATCCTAATGAATTAGATATACTATTTATATCTAAGAATGATTCCACTTCATCTATTCATCTCATTGATTATTTGGGAGAGTATATAAATGGCTTTCCAGTTGAGATAGAGGGCGATCTAAGTAATGGGGCAGCTGTAGCAGATATCGACCTAGATGGTCTTCCAGATATTATTGTGGGATCGATAGAGGGTATTTTATATGGGATTGGACATGATGGTAGTATTCGTTCGGGTTTTCCAATCTATCTATCCTCCAATATAAATACCCCCGTTACTTTAGCAAATATGGATGAAGACTTAGAAATCGAGATCATGGTTGGTTTGGATGGAGGAGAGATCTATGTTTTCAATGATGATGGTTCATTAATGGAAAGTAATGATTTTGAAGGTGCAGCAGTATATGGAGGCTTATCTATAGCTGATCTTGATCAAGATGCATCAATGGAGATCATTTTTAATTCTGTTGATCATATGTTGCATGCATGGGAGCCTCAGGCCAATTCAGAGGTTAATGGATGGCCAGTGAATATTGGAGGACTTTCTGTAACGGAACCAGTTATCATGGATATAAATAATAACTTACGGCTAGAGGTAAAAAATACAACAATAAATGGATATATATATATAATTAAAAATGATGGATCGAGTTACGATAATTTTCCATATGTATCAAATGATAGTATCCAATTTACACCTGATGTAGGAGATCTAGATCAAGATGGTGATATTGAGATCATCATTGGTACGAATAATGATTTAAAGGTTTTAGATATATCTGATGATATAGGAGAACAATATTCATGGTCTACCTATAGAGGGAATTCTCAAAGAAATGGATTTTATGATGTTTCACAATCTTACTTGAGAAAAGAAAAAGATATATATCCTAGTCATTTTGAACTAGGAGATAATTATCCCAACCCGTTCAATCCATCAACAAGCATAGATTTCACTGTACCCAAAGAAATGTTTATTTCCATTATTATATATGATGTCAATGGAAGACATATAAAAACAATGATCAATGGAATCCTTGGGGTAGGACACAATTCAGTGATCTGGGATGGTAGTGACATTAATGGAAAAAGAGTATCAAGTGGTGTTTATTTCTATGAATTACGTTCAGAGAATAATACTATTGCAAAGAAAATGATTCTACTTAAATAGAGCTAGTCAATAATACCATTTTTTTCAAGTTTATCTAACTTGGGCTTGATCACAAATATGCAGTATGGTTGGTTTGGGTTATCATTGTAATAATTATGATGATAGTCTTCAGCGTCAGAGTAATTATTTAAACTTGTGATCTCTGTCACGATTGGATTCGGCCAATAACCAGATTTATCAGCATTCTCCTTAGATTTTTCTGCACGAATATTTTGTTCATCATTATGATAGAAAATAACGGACCGGTATTGTGTACCAACATCATTTCCTTGTCGATTGAGTGTAGTAGGATCGTGTGCCTGCCAGAAAACATTCAAGATCTGATCGAAATTAATAATATCTGAATCAAATTCTATTTGTGCTACCTCGGCATGTCCTGTTTTACCAGTACATATTTGTTTATATGTGGGGTTATCGACATGACCCCCTGCATACCCTGGTTTCACTGATAAAACTCCTTCTAGTCGTTGAAAAACAGCTTCTACACACCAAAAGCAGCCACCGCCTAGGGTAGTTATTTCAGTTTTAGCCATAATGTTTGAACCTATAAATAAAAAAGTAATTAATAGTTTGATACCTTTTTTCAAGGTCTTACATAAAAATTCGATCTATACCAACCTCCACGACCATACTTTATTAATATTTCAGGTGTTGAAATATTAAAATATTTATAACCTGGCGGTGGATTCATAGTAACATGATAGTTACCGGGCTGGTCAACTTGAAATGCAAATTTCCCATTTTCATCTGAGATCCGTCGCTTGTATGGTTCATCTAGGATGATCTCTGCGCCTATTACAGGTTCTCCACTACTTACATTAAAAACTGATCCATAAATAATTGAAGGCTCTAATAGATCTTGAGATAAAAAGACTGGATTCGTGGAGCTTGC
>CAYOJL010000097.1:5324-6322 GCA_964404235.1 uncultured bacterium
CATCATAGATCTCATCATTAACTTTTATGACAATGAACCCTGGTTCACTCTCTATTGCCTCTGCTGTTTGTATGATGATCCGCTCAGCATGATTCTGATCTATTAAATTGTAAAAAATATTTCCCTTAATAAAAAATGTCTCTGCTCTATTTATGAGAGTTCCTTTTTTTAGATCTGGAATTCTTTCATCTAAAGGTAGGGGGGCAATAAAAGCATTTAATGCCATATTTTCTAATGAATCTAATGTTGATGGGTCTAGTCTGAATTTTTTTGACTTATAATTATGATAGCTAAATTTGATCTTAGGTTTCCAAAGATAACCTATGATATTTTTAGTATAGAATCCATATTCATCAGTGATGGTTGAATGTTTTAGAATATTATTTCCTGTGTAAATATCCACATCAACATCCATCATTGGCTCAGAGTTACTGCTATCGATGACAAATCCTGAAATGGTATGAAGCCTAAACTCAATTCCTTCCTTTGGTTGAGCTGGCAATAACGCATAATAAAATGATATGATAAAAACCAACCGTTTCATATCTAGAAATCTACAACAAATTATTTTTTTAAGTTTAATCTTTTGATGAAACTGAATAGTCGGTTTGGTTAAGTTCATTATATGGACATGAGAAATTTACAGTCTTCAGATTTTGAATTTTGGTCAACTATTCAAAGTCGCTGGAGGGATATGGATGCTTTGAGTCATATTAACCATGCATCATATTTATCGTATATGGAATCAGCAAGAGTAGATGTTTATATTGAACTTGGATTTTCTGGAATTAGAAGAGAAATGGATGAAAGTACCATACTCGCAAGTATGGATGTGCACTATATAGAACAGGCATCCCACCCATCTACATTTAAAATAGGCCATAGGATATGTAGAGTTGGGAATAAAAGCTTTGATTTTATTTCAGCAGTATTCAATAAAGAGAATAAAAGATTATTGTGTTCTGCATTATTTAAGCTTGTAGCATATAATTATAAAA
>CAYOJL010000098.1:0-1480 GCA_964404235.1 uncultured bacterium
CCCTGAAAGATACCAGACTCAACTGCCATTTTTGCTTCAAGTGCTGAAGAAGCGGTTATATTGACAAAATATTCTGTATGCTTCCATGCGCCTGTAGATATGATGACAAGACCGGTCATTGTACAAATGATAAGCGTGTCAATATATGGTCCTAGCATCGCTACTGCACCTTCACGAATTGGATATTTCGTTTTTGCAGTTGAATGAGCGATAGCCGCAGATCCTTGTCCAGCCTCATTTGAATAGAGACCACGTTTTATACCCCAGAGCATGGTCATTAAGATCCCGCCTCCGGTACCAGCAATTGTTGCTGGAGGATTGAATGCCATGGATATGATCATACTAAAACTTTCAGCGATCTTATCAATATTCAATATTATGATAATGGAAGCGGCAACTACATATACTAATGCCATTACAGGAGCAAGATATCCAGTAACAGTTCCAATGCGTGTAATGCCTCCGATGATCACCATACCCACAATAATTGCCATTAAGATACCGATAATGAACTGAAAAATAGAGACCCCAAAACCAGTCCAGACCTCATGTTTTATCGTAAGAAAATGTGAATTGCCCACAACATTTGATATCTCGGAGTATAGTTGGTCTGATACCGTGAAGGATTGGATAGAATTACCAGTTGCAAAGGAACAGATAACAGCAAAACAAGCGAAAGCAACCGCCATCCACCGCCAGTTCTTACCTAGGCCATTCTCAATGGTATACATAGGTCCACCAGCAGTATTACCTAGAGCGTCCATCTCACGATATTTTAATGATAGAGTACACTCCGCGTACTTAAGAGTGGTCCCAAAGAAAGCTGTGACCCACATCCAAAATAATGCACCAGGACCACCATAGTAAATAGCTGTAGCGACGCCAGCAATATTTCCGATACCAACGGTGGCTGATAATGCAGTCGTTAATGCTCTGAAATGATTAAGGTCACCTTCGTCATCTGGGTCATCATATACACCTCTTGTGACCTCTATACCGTGCTTTAAGTATTTGATCTGTGGGAAACCTAATTGTATGGTTGCGTATATTCCTGTTCCCACAAGTGCAATGACCATAAGTGGAATTGCTCTCTGACTAGGAAATGACCATACAGCCTCAAATGTATGGATACCAAATGCATACATAATGAAAATGATTATCCCAAAAGCGATAAAACCAGCTTGTCTTCTATCCATGAGTGTTCCTTTTATTTAAAAGAAGGGACAAAGTTTAGAGTAAAGATGAGTTATCAACAAAGCGTATATTAAATAATAGAATTAAAAAATAGCTAAAGTGAGCTATTATATTTTTCGGTTAATAGTTCTATTATTATATATGTATAAAATATTATTTATCTACAACTAAAGATACAAAGGAGATATTATGAGACAGTTAATTAAGGTTATTCTTTCCTCATTTATTATCTGTTCAGCTGTATTTGCAGGTGATAAGAAAAATGGGAGATTCTTTGAAGATCAAC
>CAYOJL010000098.1:1490-6149 GCA_964404235.1 uncultured bacterium
TAGAATTCTATTAAGAAAAGATTTAATTATCTTAATAAGATGATTAAGTCAGAGATAGATTATTCTAAAGATTGTGCTTTAGAGTTCTGGTCAAGTGGTGGACTCATGCAAATCATTGACCCATCAGGAAGACCTGAAACTTATGATTATGTTAACATCAATCCTAAGCACATTGAAGTTATAGTTCTAGCAGAAGGTAAAGCCGCAGTAGCGATGTACTATTCAGAGGGAAATATGAAACCAAAGAACTCTACAGCAGTCAGTCATTACCTGACAAGAGTTAGCCAAACATTTGTTAAAGAAGATGGGGAATGGAGAACGAGAACATCGCATTGGTCACCAGTCATGGGGGGTTCCGGCACCAGTCAAACAGGTAAAGAATAGAATTGATTGATATAACAAAATGCCGATCATAGCTGGTGTTGATGAGGTAGGTAGAGGCCCACTCGCAGGACCAGTAGTGGCTGCTGCTGTGATCCTCCCAGAAGATCACACTATTGAGGGTTTAAGTGATTCAAATAAAATATCCAAAAAGAAGAGAGAATCTTTATTCCCATTGATATATGAACAAGCAATAGGAGTAGGGCTTGGGGAGGTCGATGTAGAGACAATTGATAGTATAAATATTCGAGAAGCAACCTTTAAGGCCATGAAAATAGCATTAAATGATCTTTCTACAGTACCAGATAAAGCGTTGATCGATGGGCATGCACTAAATGATCAGTTGATTCCAAATGAAGGTATTATTGGCGGTGATGATAAAGTTGATTCCATTAAAGCAGCATCGATCATTGCAAAAGTTACCAGGGATCGTATCATGGAAGAATATTCTATTATTTTTCCTGAATATGGTTTTGAGAAACATAGCGGTTATGGAACAAAAAAACATATGCAGGCCCTGAAACAGTATCGAGCAACACCTATTCACCGCAGATCCTTTAAACCGGTAAAAGACCTTATGCCAACATTTACATGGTTGGTCAGTCATGATCGAATTAAATGGATAGGTAAAAAATTAGCTGCTCTTTTCATCAAAAATAGTGGGATGAGGGTAATTCATTTGGACTGGGGAGATCCTTCAAAATATTGCATCGATATTATAGCTATGGATAATGATCGCTTGATCTTTATTGCAGTAAGTACTTTTTATAAAAATGAACATGAAATGAAAAAGGATAATGGAATAAATTCAATCAATAAAATAATGCTTTCAACGATCGATCTATATTGTAATGAAAACTCAGTAGGGTCGAATTTTAGAATTGATACTATTTCAGTAATATTACATAGCAATAAACCTGAAATATTGCATAATAAAGATATAAAATAAACTCTGGAAACTAGCCCCGTTCTATATAGGATATATGACAGACGATGAATATAATCGATTCAAATAATAAGATCAATATTTTAGCAGCATTAGGTTATCTGGTCATTGCACTGGTGATCGGTCTAAGGATAAGTGGATATGAACTCGGGATCGTAGTTACAGTTTTCTTTCTAGGAATTGGAGCTGTATTAATAGGAATTAGTACAGGAAATAAAAAGTTCATTTCTGAGACAAAAGCGATCATATATATTGTCCTAACAGTTCTCTTGATAAAAGTAACGGTCCTAGAGGCTTATATCGTACCGACAGGGAGTATGGAAAATACTATTATGACAGGAGATTTCTTGATAGGTAGTCGTTTCGTATATGGTATGCGTACACCTGATTGGCTTGGAATTCCATATACTGACATAGGGTTCTCCATTCCTTATTATAAATTTCCTGCTTTTAGAATACCTCAAGTAGGAGATGTCCTGATCTTTAAATATCCGAGAGACAAATATGTGAAATATGTTAAAAGATGTGTAGCTGGCCCAGGTGATACATTGGAGGTCTCCGATAAAAAATTATATGTTAATAAACAAGAGATCGCTATGTGGGAAAATGGTAAGTATCTAACACCAGGTATGCAAAAACAATTCAAACAACCTGATATATTCCTTAGCTCTGAGACAAATATCAATCGCGATAACCTGGGGCCTATTTATGTACCTAAAAAAGGAGATACCTTTCCAATTCATGAAGAGACCAATTGGAGATACCTTCTTCCGATCATCATGATGGAAGGACATACTGCTACACTTGATAATGATGAAGTATCTTATCAATTCACATTACAAGACCCTAATGAAGTGTTTAGAAGAAAAGGAAAAGAGTCGGTATACAAAGAATATTTTCCACATGGTGGTAATCTCCTTACTCCATGGAGTCGATCTATACAAGATGACCATTTTAAATTTCTGATGATAGATGGAAAACCCGCAAATGAACTAACTGAATATGTAGTAACTCAAGATTATTATTGGGCCATGGGGGATAATAGGGATGATAGTTTGGATTCAAGATATTGGGGATTTGTCCCTTATAATGGCATACTAGGCGAAGCCTTATTTGCTTACTTCTCTTTAAATCTAGATACATGGACTCCTAGGTGGAACAGAATAGGTACTAATATCAAATAACCTATTTTGCGTACGATATCAACGATAATATTATCCTTTTTTGCCGTACAATTCTCTTTTTGCCCTACTCATCCCAGAATGGTCATGCATTTTTCTTATGATAAACCAAGGGGAGAAGCTTTAGAAGAGATCCGATCATTATTAGAGAATGAAGGCTTTGTTATTTTAGAATATGCTCCCGAAGATGCATTCTTATTTACAGATCATAAATTATATGATTGGGGAACAGGACGACGCCTTCTTGCAGTAACAGTTCATATAAATGATAAAATAACTATAACTGGTATGGGAAAAATGGATGTACCAGTTACCAATCTAGGATCTCCTGATGAATTACAAAAAATAAAATCTGTCGATAGATTGCCTTATTCTATTCAAAAACGTACTTTTTTGGCTTTAATTCAACCACTCAATGATCTAGGGTATAGATCAATAAAACATTCACCTTGATTTGATGGTTGCCAAAAAACCTTTCTTTTATCAAATTCCCGAGCTGACATTTGTTAATTCATTGTTAATTTGTGAAGATATATGAGTATAGATTTCGAAAGTAAAGATGGTAGAAACAACTACCTGAGTGAAAAACTAGATGACCTTCTAGGTGGAATTAATGCAAGCTATGGACAGGTACTGCTAGATGAGCTTGTAACTCGCCTTCAAAGGACATTAAATGATTTCAATGAGGAAGTAGAAGGTATTATGGGCGAATTGAAAGATAGTTCAGACCGCCGTAGCCAGATCATTCATGACCTGATGGAGGGTAAAGAACTATCACAACAAGATTCTAGTACAGGTGAGATAGAAAATAATGAAGACACAGAACAAGACACATCTGAGATGAGTGAATGGGAAAAACGCCTAGAGGGAATGAAATAAAGATTAGGAAGATCAATGAACGCTAAAGAAAAATTTATTTTTATCATGCTAGGTGCACTTTTTATTGGTGCATTTTACTATTATGCAATGACAGAAGATCTCAATAGAAGAATGGATGAATTGAATCTAGCAGATAAAAATCACGTTGATAAGGTACTAGGGGCATATGCAGATAGCCTTCATACATATAATCTTAGGTTCATTGGGCGTGGCAAACATATTAGAAAGGCACAAAAAGATATAATTGCGAATACAGACCTTATAGAAAAAAACACCGATTCTCTTGCAGCAATGATCGATGAGGTAAAATTTGACCTTGAAACTTTCATGAGAGATACAGATAAAAAATTCCGAAATGTGATCAATGACATTGACGACCTAAGTACAGAGATGAAAGGTACTGATAGAAAATTAAAGCAAGGGATTTCAAATCTTGAACAAAAATCCAAAGCCCTTGAAAAACGATTAAAAGAAATTGAAGATCTCGCGCTGATACAAAAAGAAAAGGCAGAAGCAGCAGAAGAAGAAGATTAGATTTACTTTATAAAGAACACCCTCCTAAGTAAAAAGGGGCCGGAGACGGCCCCTTT
This sequence comes from uncultured bacterium, assembly GCA_964404235.1. Taxonomy (GTDB): domain Bacteria; phylum Fidelibacterota; class Marinisomatia; order Marinisomatales; family UBA1611; genus CACEUX01. Next base: position 5,468 of record CAYOJL010000098.1, read on the forward strand.
TTGCTTTATACTGTATCATAAAATTTTTTCTGCTAATTTTATATATGGTTAAAAAGAACAAATCCTTTCTAAATCCTGAAAACTCGATAACAATATTTCTTGTCCTTTCATTATTTATTCTTCCCCAAATCTTAATTGATGACCCTCTTGATTTTCCGATCCCAACAGAAATAATTGAAAGAAAAAAGGATAGGAAACTTTTCAAGCAAAATCGAAACGAATGGATGGAGAATATGCATAGATCTTCATCTGATGTTGATTGGAAACGAATGGATGAAAATACACGCAACAATAAATTCATTTCTAATACCCTAAAACGGAAAAGTTCTTCATCGATAACCCCTTCAAGAGAAATAACCACAGATGTACCAGGAGAGTGGCATGAGAGAGGTAGTAATAACCAAGCTGGAAGAATCCGTACATCGGTCATTGATCATCAGAATGAAGAGATATATTGTGCCTCGAGTGGAGGAAACATCTGGAGGGGCAATATGGATGGGAGCAATTGGATCTCATTAAATGATTATTATCAAATAAAAGGAATCCATTTCATCAATCGATTTTCTCATAATGAACTTACAAGGATGATCGTTGTAAATGATAAGAACTGTTTTAGGACCGATGATAATGGATACATAATTGAAGGTGCATCAGGTTTAGAATCTGTTCAGCAATGGGGATG
>CAYOJL010000099.1:0-6144 GCA_964404235.1 uncultured bacterium
CAAACATATAGAGAAATTGCACGACATTCAAGAAAAGATGCTGAAGCGTATAAACGCTTTGGCCCTCTTATGGGGCAAATTGGGATGGCAGTAAGGCCCATACTTGAAACCATTGCACCAAACGCACTGAGGCCTTCTATATCAGATGTCCTAGCAACAAAAAAATTACTTGATCATTTTAAAACACTCTCAAAAGAGCAATTTGAATATTTGACCAAACTCATGACCATGAGTTCTGCTGATTTTCTAGATGAATGGTTTGAATTCGAACCGTTGAAGTCTACCATGAGTGCCAGTGGTATTATTGGAACATTCATGGGCCCAAGATCACCTGGTTCTGCATATGTCATGTTGCATCATTACATGGGCGATATTGATGGGGCATTCCGTGCTTGGGGATTCCAGAGAGGAGGGACTGGTGAGGTCAGCATGGCTATTGCCAGATCAGCAGAACACTTTGGAGCGACTATCATGACAGAAGCTTCTGTAAAGAAGGTCATTGTAAAAAATGGAAGAGCAACCGGTGTAGCACTAGACAATGGCGATGAATACAGATCTGATATTGTCATCTCAGGGCTGGACCCTAAATTATCATTTTTAAAAATGGTTGAAGAAAAAGAACTCCCCTCTGATTTTGTAAGGTCGATCAAGAATTTTCGCATAAGGGGTTCTTCAGGTAAAGTAAATCTCGCACTAGATGGACTACCAGACTTCACATGCTTACCAGGTGAAGGGCACCATCACAGAGGAGCTATATCTATCAGCCCAGATTTTGATTATTTAGAGCATGCATATGATGATGCAAAATATGGTAATTTTTCTAAAAGGCCATTCATGGATATAATTCTTCCATCTGTCTTAGATCCTGAGATGGCACCTCCAGGTAAACATGTCATGTCTTGCTTTGTCCAATATGCACCATATGATCTGAAAGGCGGATGGGATGATGGAAAAAGAGAAGCGTTTGGCGATGCGGTAGTGAATGCTTTAGCTAGATATGCACCAAATATAAAAGATATTATATTACACCGGCAGGTTCTAACACCCGCAGACCTTGAAAATACCTTTGGGCTTACAGAAGGTAATATTTTCCACGGAGAATTAACCATTCAACAATTATTTTCATTGCGCCCTGCAGTAAAATGGGCAGATTACACTACTCCAATAAAAAATTATTTTCAGTGTGGTTCTGGCACACATCCTGGAGGAGGCATTACAGGATCCCCTGGTGAAATGGCAGCAAAAAAGATTCTAGGTTTACATTGATCATGGCACAATATGACATCATTGTAATTGGAAGTGGAGTAAACAGTCTTGTCGCAGCTTCAGTGATCGCTAAGGCAGGAAAAAAGGTCCTCGTATTAGAATCCAGAGAGGAAATTGGAGGACTAGCATCTACCAATGAGTTTGCTCCTGGATTTAAGTGTAATGCCATAAATGATACCATAAAATGGATCGACCCTAGAATAATTAAAGAACTACAGATTCAATCTCAAGATCTAGAACTCATGGATATGGATATAAAACGTATTGCTCTTGGTTCGAAAGAAAATGAACACGTCCTTTTTCATAAAGACCCGTTGGTAACGTGCGAATCAATTGCTGATCATTCTAATAATGATGCCAAAAAATGGAAAGACTTTACCATACATATTGAAAAATTGACAAAATTCTTAGAAAAACTTTATCAACTAACTCCTCCTAGTTTGCCTGATATTGGATTATTGGACGCATTCTCAATGAGAAGCCTATTAGGCCCTCTTATGGGACAAGGTCCGCAAGGTCTTGTAGATCTTGCCAGAACTGCACCTATGATGATGCCGGAACTCATGGATGAATGGTTTGAAAATGAATTACTGAAAAGTGCATTGTCCACTGCGGGAATTCATAGTCTGTCCTATGGTCCATATGCTTCAGCAACTGGCTATAATTTTTTACATCAACATCTTTATTCTAAGGGTGTCATACATAATTCTAGTATTGTAAAAGGTGGTACAGGTGTTCTTCCAGAAATATTAAATAATATTCTTTCATCTCATAATGCAGATCTAAGAACAAATGTAAAGGTCGCATCGATCAACATCAAGAATAACAGCTATGAAAGTGTGACAACACAGGAAGGTGAAACGATCATGTCAGATCAGGTCCTATCCGGTCTTGATCCACACAATACTTTTATTAACTTAGTTGGGACTCAAAATCTTGATCCAAATTTTCATACTCAGATCAAAAACATAAAATATAGAGGTAGTACAGCACGCATTCATTTTGCACTAAGAGATATCCCTAAGATCGAGGGGGTCACTGGTGATCAAATGAATACTATATTTTCCATTTGTCCTTCAATGGAATATTTAGAAAGAGCATCTGATGCAGTAAAATATGGGTTCATCTCTAAAGACCCATATGTGGAATTCTCAATACCTAGCATTGTAAATCCTGAATTTTCACCAGAGGGAAAACATGTTCTATCCGCATCGGTTCAATATGCTCCATATCACCTGAGAGGTTGTGAATGGGATCTAGATTCAAAGGAACAATTAAAACAGAATACGATTAGGGTCTTGGAAAAAAAGATCCCTGATCTCACGCAATTAGTAGAAACCTCTGTTATCCATTCTCCAAAAGATCTAGAAACAGAATTTGGGCTTACAGAGGGGAATCTTAACCATGGTGAGATGACCCTTGATCAATTATTATTCATGCGACCCACCGCTTCTAGTTCACAATATGGTACTCCTTTTAAAAATCTTTACATATGCGGTCCAGGTACTCATCCTGGAGGCGGTCTACATGGTATGAATGGATATAATGCGGCAAAAAAGGTCTTAAAAAGTTGAGTTTCAAAAAAACAGCTGATACGCTTACTAAAGGTGCACACACACTTGAAAGGGACTTTTATACAAGTTCAACAATTTTAAATCAAGAATATAAAAAAATCTTTCAATCACAATGGACCTGCGCTGGAAGATCTGAAGAATTAAGTGCAGTTGGTCAATACAAGACTATAAGTATCGGCGATGAAAGTGTGATCATCCTTAAAGATGAAGAAGGAATCATTAGGGCTCATTATAATGTATGCAGACATAGAGGTACGAGGATATGTATTGAAAAAAATGGCAACTTCTCAAAATCTATACAATGTGGCTATCATGGGTGGACCTATGCACTGGATGGAAAACTTATTGGAGCCCCCCATATGGGTTCAGTACAAAGTTTTAATAAGAGTGATTATTCACTATTCCCCATCCACATAAAGGAATGGGAGGGGTTTATTTTTATTAATCTTTCAGATGATCCAGAAGATTTTGATCAAGTGTTTTCACCTATAAATGAAAGATTCTCTAATTGGAACATCTCTGATCTTAAAACTCTTGAAACAAAAGAATATGAGGTAAAAGGAAATTGGAAGCTGGTCATACAGAACTATTGCGAATGCTACCACTGTCCAATATTACATCCTGAACTAGCAGCCATCCATAATTATATGGGTGGCCGTAATGATCTTTTTCATGGTCCTTTTCTAGGTGGATATATGGATTTTAATGAGGATAAGGATAGTATCACTTCAAGCGGAGAACTTTGCTGTCCTCCTCTTCCTAATATAAAAGAAGAAGATAAAAAAAGGGTCTATTACTACTCTATTTTCCCTAATATGTTGTTGAGCCTCCATCCCGAGTATGTGATGTATCATACTATTTGGCCAGTAAGTATTAATAGATCTATAGTTACCTGTAGCTGGCTTTTTGAAAAAGAAATTATTGATTCAAAAGATCACAATATACAAGATGCTGTAGATTTTTGGGATATGACCAATAAGCAGGACTGGTATATATCTGAATTATCACAACTTGGTATTCAATCAAAAAAGTATTCCCCTGCTCCATACTCTGGTCAGGAAAGTTTATTAGCAGCATTCGATAAACACTATAAAAAGATCATAAATTAAAAAGGACCCTTAAAAGGGCCCTTTATTAATTTAAATAAAATTCAATTATAACTGGTTCAATATGGATTTAGGAAAATGCATAGTGACCAACATATTAGGCACATCAACCACTTCCGCAATTTTCAGATCTCCAACTAAAGAGCATAGCATATATGAATCTTCAGCTGATATTTCATAATTATTACTTAAATGATCCACCATGTAATTCACTGCTTTTTTAGTCGCAATATCAATGGTTGTTCCAAATCCAGTGACCGCATAATAGTCATCTGTTTCATATTGAGGTTCTTTGATCTCAGGTTTATCCTTTATTACTCGTAGACGATAGGTAAAGGTCATAGGTGCTTCAATTGCTGTCCCACAAACCTCTCCTAATCCTTGTACTGCATGACCATCACCAATAGAAAATAATGCACCTTTCACAAAAACAGGAAAATAAACTGTTGTACCCTCAACAAGACTTGGGTCATCCATATTTCCACCATTAGCCCTAGGAGGAATGGTTGATAACATTTCCTCTGTATCTGGTGCAACGCCCATGATCCCAGGGAATGGTTTAAGCGGGATCTTTATCTTGTCATTGAACATAGAGGTTTTATTTTGGACATCTATTTTGTGGATATTCAATTTTGGATCTGGAAAACGATCGGTCAAAAATCCGAAACCACCTACAATTGCCTGCCAACCGTAATCATGCAGATCTATCTTTAGAAGGTCTACTGCTAAAATATCTCCAACTTCTGCTTCCTCAACATAAACAGGGCCAGTTATAGGGTGTATCGGTCCAAAATCAATATTTGCAAGGTCTTCAAGATTAGCCTTAGCATGCAATTGCCTATCAGAAGCTTCATATGTATCTGCTTTTATAACTGCACCAGACTTTACTGTTAGCACTGGAGGTATAAGTTTACTGAATTTGTTATGTTTTTGATCAGCGGTCAATATATGATCTGGCATGATCACATTATCCTGTGAACAAGAACAGAATAGTATAGCAATGATCGATAAAATAACTCTATGCATCATTCATCTCCTCTTATTTTTAATAGCAAAAAGGCCTCTTTCGAGGCCTTTTAACTTATTCAATAAATAAACTTAACCAGGTGTTTCTGTTTCTGGTATTGGAAAGGTCACTACAGCATCACCATCTCGATCAAGTGGCAGATCTCCAGTTTTACCATAATGCCTCATATCTGTAAGTCTGTGTCCTTCAAGAAACAGCGAGTAACGTTTTTCATGAAGAACGCGATCAACAGCATTACTAGCATCTGTACCAGTGTATTCAGCTACGCCAGCTGAAGAACGAACAGAGTTCATAACTGATTCTGCTGATGAATAATCACCATTTCCAATGTGAACTTCAGCTTGAAGAAGCTGCAATTCAACAGCTCTCATCATTGGTACAGGGTCATATGAACCGCTATATAGCGTTGGCGCTAAATAGCTTTGTAATCCATCATAAGTAATCGTATCTGAACGAACCAGAACGTTATTTGTAACTCTAGCATCACCTTCATGTGCATCCGTTAAGAAAGATGGATGTACCATTAACTTGAGTGTTGCTGCATTCGGATCCTCAAACATTTGATTATCACCATCATTTGCACCTGAACTGAAAACATGGTAAACACCAGCATCATGATCACCACCATTCATCCATGCATCAACTGAGGTCAAAGCTGTTTGAGCTGCACTCCAATCATCTTGAAGAACAGCAGCTCTAGCTCTAAGGCCACGATTAAAATGAACAAATGTTGAAGGAGTATCAAAACCAGTAAAACCACTTGAAAGTGAAAATGAAAAAGCACTTCCAGCTGCTTCAAGATTTGTTTTACCTGCATCTAATAGATTCACTATTTCCGCCATAACCTCGGCCTTTGTTGCCGTAGGAACATTTATGTCTCCATCATAATTCAGCCGTGCTCCATTAACATCTGTTAGAGCTAATACCCGCATCAAACAATAAGCATTGACTGTTTGAGCAAATCCTTTAGCTCCCGCATCTGCTTCAGAACTATTAAGAATGGTCTGACAATTTGAGATGACCTTATAGTTCCCTGCCCATGGAGTATAGCAAAGAAAACCACCGGGATCGATCGGCCCACGAAGTAATTCACCTGTGTACCTAGGATCAGCTGGTTCTAGATAATACGCTTCACGTCCAACGACCAACATATCTCTTATCCACACACCAA
>CAYOJL010000100.1:0-6104 GCA_964404235.1 uncultured bacterium
GTAAAATTAAGTATGATGCTGGTGAGACTGAAGATGCTGAAGAATATTTAAGTTCTTTTTTGAAAAAAAATCCTAAAAACCCACTAACTCCTTCTGCTGTGATTATGCTTGCAGATATATCTATTAATTATAATAAAATGAACGATGCCCTCATAATGATTAATAAGGCATTAAAAAATAGTGAAAAATATGATTCTAGAACATTAGAATTAATGAAAGTAAGAATCTTACTTGGTCAAAATAAAACTAGCGAATCAATGATAATAATAGAAAGTCTATTGAATGAAAATGATCTTAGTACAGATCATAAACAATTAGCAGAAGAATTAAAGGGTATGGTCGTTAGCTAAATTCTTGAAAAATGGGAAGATATACCGTATAATTGCGGGCTGAAAAGCGGGTGAAAACCCGCTTTTCTTTTGTTTAAAATGAATGATACATTAAAAAATATAGTTGAAGGCCATTTATTAAGAGGTCAAATTCTTCTAGATGCTAAAGAGGATCTGCGTGGTAATTATTTAAGGATCATAATTGACTCAGAGAAGGATATTACTCTTAACGATACTGCTTCATTAACCAAGGCTCTTAGAGATTCCACTGAGATTGATTCCATGTATCCTAATGGATATAGGCTTGAAGTTTCTACACCAGGTCTAGATAATTCTTTGAAATTACCATTCCAATACAAGAAAAATATTAATAGATCACTCACAGTCTCTTACCTTGAAAATAAAATAGAAAAAAAAATAAAAGGTAAACTCGCAAACGTATATGAAAGAAATATTGAATTAATATCTTCCAGTAAAAGTATCATTTTAGACTATGAACAAATAGTAGATGCAAAGGTCAATGTATCTTTCAAATAATTTTCAGGAGATGTTTTGGTTAACAGAGAACTAATTGAAGTATTCTCGGAAATAGCCCGGGAAAAAAATGTTGAGCGTTCTGAACTTGCAACAATTTTAGAAGAACTGTTTCTTTATGTTATAGAAAAAGAATATGGTGACTCTTCGAATTGTAGTTGTATTGTAAATCTTGATAAAGGTGAAATTGAGATATATGCTGAAAAGACAATTGTTGAAGAAATAGATGATTATAAAGTTGAAATAACTCTTGATGAAGCTATAGAGAAAGAACCAGAAGCTGTAGATCTTGAAGTCGGAGATATTTTTGTAGAAGTAATAGATCCAAGGGTATTTGGTCGAAGACTCGTAACTACAGCAAAACAATTTTTTGCTCAAAGATTGAGAGATGTAGAACGGAATTATATTTATGAAGATTATGCAAATAGAATTGGTGAGATTGTCATTGGCGTAGTGCATCAAGTTCAAAGGGATGGAATATATATTAATATTGAACAAGCTGAATTAAGAATGCCAAAAATGGAACAGATAATTTCTGAACGCTACAGACGTGGTGAATCATTGAGAGCTGTAATTAAATCAGTTGAAGTTACAGCAAAAGGGCCTGATATAGTCGTTTCAAGAAGCGATAATCATTTTCTTTATAAATTATTTGAATTAGAAGTTCCGGAGATAGAGGATGGCATAATAGAGATTACTGCAATTGCACGTCATCCTGGAGAGAGAGCAAAAATAATAGTCAAATCAAATGATCGTAGAATCGACCCTGTTGGTGCTTGTGTAGGCATGCGTGGTAGTAGAATACAGGCTATTGTAAGAGAATTAAATAATGAAAAAATTGATATAGTAAATTATAGTGAACAAGCAGAAATATTACTTAGTAGAGCATTGTCTCCTGCAAAACCTGTACAATTATTTATAGATGATGATAAACGTTATTGTGTCGCTCTTTTTGATGATGAAAATCTTGATGCAGCTATAGGTAGGAACGGGATGAATATTAATCTTGCATCTAAAATAACTGAATATAAGATTGATGGATATGGAGTTAAGCAATATGAAAGAATTCAGGAAGATCATAAAACATTATTAATAGATATAGATGGATTAGACCAAAAACCAGCCGGTATTCTTTCATCAGAAGGTATAAATACTGTATCCGATTTGCTTGATACCGACATGGATGATTTATTATCTATAGATGGTATTGATGAAAATTCATTAGATGATGTCTATGAAGCTGTACAGTCATTTATTGAAAGAGAAATTGAAACTGATGAAGAAGACCTCGAAATAGATGATATAATAGATTTAGATAGAACTATAAACGATAATGATTCGCAAGAAGAAGAATAAATAATCATTAGAATACAAATACGTATATCAATATTCATTAAAAGTTATAAATAATGGCAAAAATTAGAATATTTCAAGTAGCAAAAGAATTAAATATCTCTCACACAGATATTCTCACTTTTCTTAAGTCAAAAAAAGTCCAAGTTTCAAGTCATATGTCCCCAGTTGATGAGAATATTAAGAAGATGATAATGGATGAATTTGCAAAAGACAAGGAACAAGTTGATCGTTTTCGTAAAGAAAAAGTAAGAAAAGAAATACATGATACAAAACTTAAAGAACAACAACTAACCACAAAGAAACTCAAGCTTTTATCTTTATCAGAGCAAAGGGAGCTCGAATAAAAAGAAATAAAAAGAAAAGAAGCTGAAGAGAAAGAGAAAAAGATAAAACTAGCAAAAGAGACACTAGAAAAAAATGATGAAGTTTCACAGCGAGAGAAAGAGTATCAGGAAAAAAAGAAGAAACTTAAAAGTAAAAAACATGAACAACATGGATCTAATACAAAAGCAAAAGAATTAAAGAAAAAATTTAAAACCACAAAAAAATTACGATCTATCAATTTATCGGATATACAAACAAAGATTGGAACTGGAGGAAGTAAGCAAGGTGGTCTAAATCAAGCAAAGACTCAAAATAAAGCTCAACAATCGGTAAAAACAAAAGTCAAAGGTATTTTGGCTCAGATGGATACTAAATCCAAGAAAAAGTCTTATAAAAAATCAAAAATTAAAGAAGAACAAGAGGTTGTAGAATCAATTGAACGGCCAACTATAAAGGTAGTAGAATTCTCTAATGTTGAAGAGCTAGCTAAAATATTTGAAGTAACACCCAGTGATATAATTCAAATATGTATAGAGTTGGGTATGTTGGTCACAAAGAATCAACGTATGGATTGGGATATGATAGAACTTCTTGCTGATCATTTTAAATTTATTCCTGAAAAGATCACAGATGTCGGAGAAGATCTTTTTGATCTAGATGATTCTAGTGAAGAAGATATTGCTAATGCAACACCTAGAGCTCCTATAGTAACAGTAATGGGACATGTGGATCATGGGAAGACTAGTTTATTAGATTATATAAAAAATACAAAAGTAGCGGAAGGCGAATCAGGTGGTATCACGCAGCATATAGGTGCTTATAAAGTTGATTATAATAATAGAGAGATTACTTTTTTAGATACTCCTGGCCATGAAGCATTTACAGCGATGAGAGCACGTGGTGCTCAAGTCACTGATATTGTTATATTGGTCGCTGCTGCTGATGATGCGGTAATGCCACAAACAATTGAAGCTATTAATCATACAAAAGCAGCAGGTGTCCCGCTAGTAGTTGCTATCAATAAAATGGATAAACCAGGTGTGGATCCAGAAAAAGTAAGACGTTCCTTATCAGAACATGAAGTTCTAGTTGAATCATGGGGTGGTAAAGTTCAAGACATTGAAATAAGTGCCAAGACAGGTGCTGGTATAGATAATTTAATGGAGAGTCTTTTATTAGAAACAGATGTCTTGGAATTAAAGTCTAATAAAGACTGTAATGCCAGAGGAACAGTAGTAGACTCGCGATTAGATAAAGGTCTTGGGCCAGTGGGTACTATTTTGATTCAAAAAGGAACTTTAAATATTGGAGATCCATTTTTATGCGGTGATTTCCCTGGAAAAGTTCGTGCTATCACAAATGAACATGGAAAAAGGTTGAAACAAGCTGGGCCTTCAGATGCAATACAAATACAGGGTTTTGAGAATGTGCCACAAGCAGCCGATATATTTGCAGTAGTTGATAATGAAAAAGAAATAAAAAGGATTTCAGGAGAAAGACAAAGAATTAGGAGGGAAATTGAACAAAAGAAGATGGTATTTTCATTAGATAAAATGTCGTCGCTCATTAAAGAAGGATCTATGAAAACTTTACCCTTAGTTATAAAAGGTGATGTAGATGGATCAGTAGAAGCTCTGGCAGAATCATTGGAAAAAATAAAAACTGAAGAAGTTGGTATTAAAGTAATACATAAAAATGTTGGTATGGTCACAGAATCAGATGTTTTACTAGCACAAGCATCTAAAGCAGTAATTATTGGGTTTCATGTACAAGTAAGTTCTAATGCTCGATTACAAGCAAATCAAGCTGGAGTGGATATTAGAACCTATAATGTGATTTACCAAGCTGTTGAAGAACTTACATTAGCTTTAGAAGGTATGTTAGAACCAGAAAAAGTAGAAAGTAGCTTAGGTAAAGCAAAAGTCTTGACCCAATTCAAAATACCAAAAATAGGTTTTATTGCTGGGTGTAAGGTTATAGAGGGACTAATTATTCGTAATGGAAAAGCGCGTCTAATTCGAGAAGGCGAATTATTTCATGAAGGCTTGATAAATTCTCTTAAACGTCATAAAGATGATGCGAAAGAAGTGAAAGAAGGATTAGAGTGTGGTATAGGTATAGATGGGGTCAAGAAATTCAAAGAAGATGATATCATAGAAGTTTATGAGATTCGAGAGGTAAAACGAAAACTAGAATTAAATTGAATTCGAAAAAGCCCTACAGCCGCGTAGAGCGCGTTAACAAACAGATTCTTGATATTTTAAGTAGCATTCTTTCTAAAAATGTGGATCTCTCATTTTTAGGTTTTGTAACCTTTATAAAAGCAGATGTGGCACCTGATTTAAAATCTGCTAATATATTCTATTCTATAATAAATCCTAAATATTCATATGAAAAAATAAATATAGAAATAAATAAAAAACGTAAAGCATTTAAAAAATTTATGGGTCCACAGCTTCATATAAAGAATATCCCCGATCTTCGTTTCTACATGGATGAATCATTAGAGTATGGTGAAAAGATTGAACGCCTATTGAAAAATTCAAAAATAAAGCATGATAGTGATGATTCTTAACATTTTTAAACCAAGAGGATGTACTTCATTCTTTATTGTAAAAAGAATCAGAGGAATTATTAAAGGGAAAAAAGTGGGACATGGAGGTACATTGGACCCTTTTGCAGAGGGAGTGCTAATAATCGGTACTGGAAAAGATACGAAAAAATTATCAAATTTTATCAATGAGAGCAAAGTTTATGAAGCTGAACTGGAGTTGGGGAAAATGACCAATACACTAGATCCAGAAGGTAATATTATTGATATTAAAAAAGTTCCAATCCTTAGCAAAAAGAAAATAATAAAGGTTCTCGATTCCTTTTTAGGAGAATCATTACAGGTTCCTCCAATGTTTTCAGCTAAAAAAATTAATGGCCAGAAATTGTATGAACTCGCTAGAAAAAATATAAATGTAAGCAGGAACCCTATCAGAATTTTTATAGATGAAATTAAATTAATAGACTATAAAGATAATATCATATCATTTAGGGTAAAGTGTTCGAAGGGTACATATATAAGAGTGTTAGGCAAAGATATTGCAGAAAAATTAAATACTGTAGGATATCTTAATTCACTCATAAGGACAAATGTAGGACCATTTTCTATAGAGGATTCTATTAGAATTGAAAACTTTGAAACTAAATGGAAATCGTAAGAAACATAAAAGTACAAAATCCTTTAGTATCATCAGTTTTAACTATTGGATCTTATGATGGGATACATCGCGGACATCATGATATCCTCTCTGCTGTAGTTAATCATGCACATGCTAGAGAGATTCCATCGGTTTTGGTCACTTTTGACCCGCACCCAAGACATGTATTAGATTCAAATTCTGATAAATTGTCACTGATAATGAGCCTTGAACAGAAGTTAGATATTATTTGTTCTCTAGGAATAGATTTAGTTTATATCATTGATTTTACCAAAGCATTTTCAAAAACCACCGCAAAAGATTTTCTTGAACAAACAATATTGCCTTATTTTAAACCAGAATATCTAATTGT
>CAYOJL010000101.1:0-6016 GCA_964404235.1 uncultured bacterium
CATCTCTGGCAGCGACCATGGAAGAAGAAACGGGTTTAGCTATTCGATCCATGGGTCAGGGGACCATACAGCCGGTTTTAAGAGGATATTCAGGTGACAGATTTTTGCTCACAGAAGATGGTATAACAACTGGTGACCTTTCCAATACATCCATTGATCATACCGTCAGCATGGATATGGCTGCTTATAGTAAAGTAAGGATCATTCGTGGGCCGGAGGCTTTGCTTTACGGTTCAAATACAATCGGGGGTGTCATTGATGTATCTAGGCAAATTGACTCAGATGCCAGATTTAAAAGCTCAAGTTTGCAAGCTATCTTTGGCACAGAATCATTTAATTCGAGTTTATTTGGAAATATAGTTTACTATCAGCCAATTAACTATAAACACCAGTTGAGGTTTTCAATGCTTAGGCGAAACTCAGGCGACCAAACATCTCCAATTGGAACGTTAGCAAACACTGCCCTGTCAAATAATGAAGTGATGGGGAGTTATACTTATTTTGGTGAAGATCATCGTTCAACTTTTTCTTATGCAGAGCTTGCCATGAATTACGGTATCCCTGGAAGCCTTGAAGGACATATTGATGGGGTTGATATCGATTTGAAAAAAAGAACTCAAAAGTTTGATTTCCATAAAGATATTTCATTTATGGGTTTTCAGACATTAGATATCGATCAGCACTACATAGTCTATGGGCATACTGAATCTGAAAATAACAGTTCATATCCATCTGTTATACTGGACCAACAGATCTTTTCGTTACAAAGCACATTGAAAGGTCCACGATTGCACATTGGATCTCTATTCCAACATCGGGATTTTCAAGCAGGGGGATTCTATTGGACACCTGATACAAAAGAATTGAACGTGGCTATATTTGGTTTGCTTGAAAGAGAGATAAATAAATTCACTTTGCAAATTTCGTCGCGTGCTGAATATATCTCAGTTACACCTGATATTTATCATGGGGTGTCAAATATAGATATAGATCAGATTGTGAAAAGGGATTTTTCCATTTTCTCTGCGGGGATAGGTATTTTTCAAAACTGGCAGGATTGGGAATTTTCTTTTGGTACGATGCTTACGGGAAGAACTCCAGGTATTGAGGACCTATATTCAGATGGCCCTCATCTGGGCACCTACTCTTATGAAATTGGCCAGCCTAATCTGGAACTGGAAAAGACAATTGGTATAGAAGCATCTTCGGTTTATCAAACAGATAAAAGTGAAATAAGGTTGACCAGTTATCGAAATTATAGTCCCAATTACCACATTAGTTCCAAAACAGGAGACTGTGAAGAAGAATTTATTATTGGTGAGGATCATCCATGTGCAGGCGCAGATTTCATTGAATGGGGTGCTGGATCAAGTGGTTGGCTTTATAAATATCAAATGCAGGGATTGAGATCGTTAATATATGGTTTTGAATCAGAGCTATATTACAAACTAACAAGAGCGATCAATTTTTTTGGTAGTATTTCAATTTTAAGAGGAGAGAACATCTCAGGTAATAGACCTCTTTCATATATGCCACCAGATAAATTTCTATTTTCAACTGAAGTAGATATAGATCCTTTTTTGTTAGCATTGCAAGTAAAAAAAGTATCACCACAAACGAGGCTAGGACAATTTGAAAAGAAAACAGAGGGTTACTTTACTGCTGGTTTAAATGGTAGCTACATGATTCCTTCATCACAACTGAATCATAAAGTTATTTTTCAAATAGATAATATTTTTAATGAAGAATATTACAACCACCTTTCTAGAATAAAGTCAATAGTCCCAGAGAAAGGACGAAGTATAAACATTCAATATAGAATAGTACTTTAATTAAATATGAAAACATTTTTTTATCAAAAAAGAATTCAGAGGAATTATAAAAATGAAAAATGTTATTAGCGTGCAAAATATTACAAAGAGCTTCAAAGATCTTACAGCGATCAATGAGCTTTCTTTAGAAGTATCCACAGGTGAGATCTATGGATTACTTGGTTCTAATGGAGCAGGGAAATCAACTACTATTAATATTTTACTTGGTTTTTTAAAACCTGATTCAGGGAATGCTTCTATAAATGGAATTGATACTACCTCAGGTTACAATGATGCTCGAAAGCATATTGGTTATATATCAGAGAACGTAAATCTTTATCCTTATCTATCAGGAATTGAGAACCTTGATTATTTTAGTAAGCTCACTGGTAAAAACTATAGTTATAAAAAGCTTGAGGAGTTTCTAAACAAATGTGGTTTGGATAATAGCGCCCATCATAGGCGCACGGAGACCTATTCAAAAGGAATGCGACAAAAAGTAGGTATTGCAATAGCCCTTGCAAAAGAGGCCAAGGTTTATTTATTAGATGAGCCTGCAAGTGGTTTAGACCCTTTAGCGAGTAATGAGCTTTCTGGGTTACTTAGAAAGCTGTCTTCTGATGGTGCAGCGATCCTAATGGCTTCACATGATATATTTAGGGTTCGTGAGACCTGCAATCGTATTGGCATCATAAAAAATGGTGCATTGGTAAAGGAAATGGACACATCTGATGTTTCTACCAATGAATTAGAGAATATCTATATTGACTACATGCAGAATTAAGATTCAAGCTTTATGATCAATATTATTTTAAATGAATGGAAAATGTTCGTACGTAATCGAGTATTTATCTACTTAACAATATTTTTTGTGTTGAGTCTCTCACTAGTTGTTTGGATGGGGATAATTCAAAATAGTACTCAACAAGAATATCGAACCAAAGCTCAAAAACATGTCCGTAAACAGTGGGATACTCTAGAAGCCATGAATCCTCATAGAGCAGCTCATTATGGTTCCTATGCTTTCAAACCCAATAACCTTTTAAATAGTATGGATGGTGGAATTAACGATATTACTGGCAACGTAATTCAACTTGAAGGTCATGTACAGAACGAGATCGTGTATTCTGAGGCTTCACAATCTTTGTCAATTTCGAAATTTGGAAAACTGAAATCTTCCCTACTCTTGCAATATGTGATTCCATTATTTCTTATATTTTTAGCATATGGCTCCATAAGCAATGAAAAAGAAACCCAGAGATTAAAGCTTTTAATATTTCAGGGTATTTCAATAACCCGCCTGATCTTTGCAAAATCATTAAGTATATGGATATACGGATTATCTTTACTCCTAATAACGATATTTATTCAAAGTATGCTTATTAGTTCTGATCCAGAGGTCTTTCGAAGGTTGACCCTTTTGATATTTTCATACGGTTCTTACTATTACATTATCACTTCCTTGGCTACCTATTTCTCAGCCAGGCTAAAAAATAATACATCAGCTTTATCTGCGATATTGGCTACTTGGATCCTCTGGACAATTTTTCTTCCTAAAATATGGGGGAATGCGGTTGAAAAAATTCATCCCTTGCCAAGCAGAATGGCCTTTAAAGCTGCCATGAAAGAAGAACGCTCAAAGGGCATAGATGGTCATAACCCAACTGATAAAAGAAGGGAAGAATTAAAAAATAAATATTTAACTGAGTATAAGGTTGATAGCCTTCAACAGCTTCCCATTAATTTTGATGGAATTGTAATGCAAGAAGATGAGGAGTATGGGAACCTTGTCTGGGATAAACATTTTGGAAGTAATTATAACATTCTTCAGAACCAAAAAGGTCTCTATCAAGTTTCAGGATTATTAAATCCATTTGCATCATTACAAAGTGCAAGCATGGGTTTCTGCGGTACTGATATGATACACCATCTTGATTTTTTAAAAAAAGCAGAAGACTACAGAAGGGTTCTCATAAAAGCATTGAATGATAAACATGCATATGGGGGATCAAAAACTGGAGATTGGGGATGGACAGTAGACAGTACCTTTTTTAGATCTGTTCAGGGTTTTTCTTATAATGCTCCAAAAATAAATGATCAGATCAATCACTATTTGATCGATATACTCTGTCTGTTCTGGTGGGTTCTATTGATAACGTTTATGATTAAACTAAATACAAATAAAAAAATTATTTTATGACACGATACATTGAAATAGCTCGAAGTGAATTTGTTCATTTAGTTAGATCCCCATTTAAGATCATTTCGCTAATACTTTTTGGAGTGGCGGTTATTTACGGTTGCCAAAATGGTTATGAACTATTCAAAACTCATAAAGAGCAAATAATGGCTATCAAGACTGAGAATGAAAGGTCTATAGATAGGATGATTATTCAATATGAAGAAATAGAGCAAGGCATTGTAGACAAACCAAGGAGAGACCCAACAATTCCATATTGGGCGATCTGGAATACGCCGTCATATGCTTTTAAATATCCATCACCAATGATGGTTTTTAGCTTAGGCCAGTCTGAGCAATATGGGTATTATAAACGGGTAACCAACTGGAGTACTATTTTTGATAGCGATTTTGCTGAAGAAATTGCAAATCCAGAGCGAATTGCAATAGGGACTCTAGATTTCAATTTTGTTTTATTATATCTAGCTCCAATATTAGTAATCATATTGCTGTTTAACATTGGTGGGCTAGAAAAAGATCTTAGATTTGATAACCTCATTTTTTTGAACAATCTGTCTAAAGAGCAGTGGTTACTTTCACGTTTTTCTTTTTACTATATCCTTACGTTTAGCTTACTATTCATTTTAACAATACCTTATGCCTTCTTTTCAGGAGTCTTTCAAGGGGATGGTCAACAATATATCAATTGTCTCCTTATTATACTTCTATACTTTCTAATGTGGTTTACTATTTTCTATCTTGTAAATGTCTCTGGAAATGGAAGCTCTGACCAAGCAGTGAAAATGATCTCCATTTGGTTGGCATTTTGTATCATTATTCCTGGTGCTGTGCATCAGTTTTCATCCTTAAAGTATCCGACTAATTATATGACAGATTATCTTGATGTGAGTCGAGACCAAAGTAATAAGATCTTTGAATTACCAACAGAGACTCTGCGTGAGGAATTATTAAAAGGATTCCCAACTTTACAAACCACTTTATATGCCGCTGATACAAGTTTGAATAAAGGAATAATAAACAGAAGCTTATCTGGCCTTGTGAATATGCTCAATAAAGATGTTGCTCGTACAATTGAATGGTCAAGCGAGAAAAAAAATAAATTTATAAGAGGCTACTCTGTCTTAAACCCGATTACTTTTTTCCAAAATGAAATGAATGCCTTAGCAGATACGGATTATTATGCTTACAAAAGATACAGAGATGACATACAGGTAATGATCGATAAGAAAATAAATTTGATCTTACAGGATACTTGGAATAAAGTGACTGTAAATAAAGAAAAATATATTCAATATATTGGAAGTTTTAAGTGAACAAGAATGGTGGTGCTACATTTATAATCTTCGTGCCAATATTATCCCAAGACATCTTAATGGCATAGTAGCACCGCCAATAACTTTACAAGGTAAAATTAAATATGGTCAAAGCAATAACCCTAAAATTTAAAGATCCATCAACAGGATTATTTAAAATAAAATCTGATGCTATTGGTGCTCTGGCTAGTGGACTGTGTATGATACATTGTCTAGCAACACCATTTTTTTTCATAGCATCAGCTTGTTCCGCGAGTTGTTGTAATACGGCTCCTTTATGGTGGCAATGGATGGATTATTTTTTTCTGTTCATATCTTTTTTTGCAATTATCCAAGCTACTAGAGCAACAAAAAATGAATGGGTCACATATGGATTGTGGACTAGCTGGGTAGCATTATTCTTGATGATATTCAATATTAAGTTTGGATGGGTAACCCTTGCAGAAAATTTAAAATTCATACCTGCATTTACACTTGTGGGTTTACATTTATATAATATGCGGTATTGTCAATGTGATAAGAATGAATGTTGCTAAAAAGGTTGATTACTAAATTTCCTTAAGGGATAAGTAAATGAGAGAGAATGAATTCCCAGTTTTAAAGATCACAAATATTGATTGGGATAAAGATCATGAAGAGTTTGAAAAGTTACCAAAAGAGGTTGAATTAAAATGGGATTCAAAAAATTGGAA
>CAYOJL010000102.1:0-6006 GCA_964404235.1 uncultured bacterium
GCATTTTCAAGTGCCGGAGAACCTGGCACAGTTAATGTATACTATACAGATATCCAGGGCGGCCAGGACAGTATAGCCACTAACGATAACGGCACCGTTACCTGGGGTGACGGCAATGTGGATGTGGATCCACTTTTTGTAGATGCTGAAAATGGAGATTATAATCTACTTCCTGACTCACGGATGATAGATACGGGTCACCCTGACTCGTTGGACAGTGATGGTACCCGTTCAGATATAGGCGCATTTCACTATGATCAGACAGGTCAACCAACCCGGTTACAGGGTATTATAGCGACCCCGAGCAATAGTCGTATTTCTCTTACATGGGATGATCAGGCAAATACCAGTATAGACCATTATAATGTATATCGTTCCCTAGATCCAAATGAGGATTGGTATAATGCAAGTCCTTACTCCACGAGCAATGGTTTACAGTATATCGATCCTATACCTGAAGAGGATATAACCTATTTTTATAGGGCCTCTGCTGTGGATAGCGATGGGGATGAGGGACTCCTTGGTTGGGTCAAACATTGTAGGTTGGGAC
Organism: uncultured bacterium; assembly: GCA_964404235.1. Lineage (GTDB taxonomy): Bacteria > Fidelibacterota > Marinisomatia > Marinisomatales > UBA1611 > CACEUX01. The sequence goes on from CAYOJL010000102.1 coordinate 551, forward strand.
TTGATAGTACCTCTGTCCAACTGGTTGGTGTGAAGGGAATTGTCGATCTTGCCACCCCGATCCACCAAGCGGGAGACCCATATACCTTGGAAGGCTTCTTTAGATTTGATGCAAGTGAAAATGAAAAGGACGTATTTGGATTTTCTGCGGAACTAGAATTAACAAAATCTATCGTAGGCGACAGTATTCAATTAAGTCTAAATAAGTTGAATGAGCCTACAGGAAGCACCTTCATGGTCGATACCTCATCCTGGCACCATGTCGCATTTACTCCGGTCGATGATAATACGATCGTTTGGATAGATGGACATGCTGCAATGACCATTGATCATCTGGTCTCGTCTTCTAACTTCTATTTATCTGCCGAAGAACAATCTACCACTGTGGATGAGCTTCGACTCTCAGATGTTGTGCGATACAGTACTGGTTTCATACCAGTATCAGACTTTGGTCTAGATGAGAACACCATAGGCTATTGGCGGATGAATGAGGGTTCACTTGACCCTGTTCTTCCTGCTCTTTATGATCTGAGTGGACTCGGTCAGCACGTCCATTTTAATGAGCATTCCGAAGGCTCAAATAACACCATTTTCGATACAGATGTTCCTCACAGGACAGATGTGGAAAACGCACTCATTGTCAATGAGATCATGCCTAATCCACAAGGAACTGATGGAGGCAAGGAATGGTTCGAGCTTTACAATCAGTGGTTCACACCTCTACACCTTGGAGGCTGGAGCTTAGAGGGTGGTGGTAATAGTGAGACCCATAGTATCGATCCGGATCTTGAGATCGGTATTGAAGATCATGCCCTACTGGGTCAGTCCTTAGACAGTACAAGTAATGGTGGCTATGTTCCAGACTATGTCTATGGTACTGCCATTAGTCTCAGCAATTTTGGAGAGAGCCTTAGTGTGAAGGATGGGTCAGGTCTTGCAATGGATATTGTAGAATTTGATGAACCATTCCCATTTGCATCTGGAACCTCCATGGAACTGATACGACCTGATTATGATAACTCTTTATCCAGTAGTTGGCTTGCGGCAGGTCTGGCATATGGTTATGATGGTAATCTGGGTACGCCTGGAGGACGCAATGCGGCTTTTTCAGGCACCATATCTCTCGATATAAATTCCCTGGACTATGGCTATGTAACGGAAGGCTCTGAGTCTATTCTATCTTTCTGGATAAATAATCATGGTGTGGCAGACCTTGGTATCGATTCGATCATCAATCAGACCGAATATTTCATTCCATATCCATTGACTGGAGTCATAGCTCCCAATGATTCTATGGAGATCTCCATTAATTTTAATCCGCAAACTGTACAGGTCTACACAGATACGGTTCTTATCCTATCGGATGATCCCTACAGTGACCTGGATACACTGATACTCATAGGATCGGCTATCAATGAGTTCGCTGATATCACGGTCGAAGGAGCGGGGAATGATAGTCTATCAAATTATGAATTTCCATTTACACGATTAGGTTATAGCAGGACACTAGATCTCAGTATCGTAAATATTGGTACGATCGACCTAGAGATCGAGGAGATCATACTTGAGGGTGACCCTGAGTTCTCTATCGATGCAGATGCATCCGTTCTGTCCTTTTTAGATACGCTTTTCATGTCGGTGGTATATGAACCAACGGCAGAAGGGACAAACTCTGCCACACTGGTATTTGGAAGTAATGACCCTGATGAAGCAAGCTATACGTTATCACTCTCTGGACAGGCAGCTGAGAATATCATTCTGTTTGTACCTTCAGAATATGCGACGATCGCTACGGCCATTGATTCTGCCTTTCAGAATGATACGGTCGAGGTTGCTCCGGGTACCTATGTGGGTAGTATCTCTCTACTAGACAAGAATCTGGTATTTCGTGGCAGTGGTGACCCCACTGAGACACTGCTGCAAGGAGAAGGAACTGGTCCTGTGCTCACTATAGATGGGGGTCAGGACAATACAACAACGATCTCTAATTTTACCATTATCGGCGGTGGTGGTACGCAGGGTGGAGGCATCAAGATAGATAATGGATCCACTCCAGACCTTGATCATCTTATCATAGCAGCTAACGCGGTCTCTGGAAATGGAGGAGGTATCGCTATCATGAGCGGTGGTGCAGGTTTATCGAATGTGACCATGGGATATAACACAGCGGGTGGAAATGGGGGTGCACTCTATGCGGCTGCGGGCGCTTCTGTGACATTGACCAACTCAATATTGTTCAGTAATGGGAACACAGAGATCGGAAGCTTTGGAAATGTCAATACAACCTATTCTATCGTGAGCGGTGGAGCAGATGGTACAGGCAATCTTGATCTCGACCCACTGTTTGTGAATGGTCCAGGTCTTGACTTTTCATTGCACTGGGAATCCTTTGCGATCGATGGCGGTGACCCTGCTATTGGATCGGATCAGGATGGCACTATAATGGATATGGGTGCATTATTCTATGATCAGACCCTACAACCCCCTGACCCTGTAGATGGTTTTTCTGGATCGGGTGGTAATGGATCCATCCAGCTAGGCTGGGGATATCCACTTGATCCTCGCGGAACACCTAATGGGGATATTGTGGATTATACACTTTTGAAAGCTATAGGAGAGGGCTCATTTGATACGCTTGCGGTCCTTCCAACAACTGATACCAGTTTTACAGATATGGGTGAAGAGGGTCACCTGATCAATGGACAGGAATATCACTATGTATTGATGCCCAGGGATACGTCCGACCTATATAGTGTTACAAATGATACACTGACCCTAATACCTATCGGAGGTACGATCGTTCTTGCTGATTCTGTACAGGATTATGGATCTGTGGATCATGATCAGACATCCACATGGGACCTTACTATAGAGAATATAGGAAATGGAGATCTCACACTCAGCTCTATAACCACATCATCATCCTGGTACAGTGTGGATACATCAATGATGGTGGTCCCTGCAGGTAGTTCAGAACAATTATCCGTGGTATTCACTCCAGACCTGACACTTGGATCATTGATGGATACTATATTGATCCAGACCGATGATCTGGATGCTCCATTGAATCAAATATATTTAACCGGGACAAGCTCATGGCCTGTCCTTTCTCTATCAGATGACCAGTTGGACTTCGGAGATGTACGTGTCGATCAGCTCGAGACCCTTGTCCTAAATATATCGAACGAAGGTACGGACACATTATTTGTGGATAGTATCTTTGTGGAAGATACATTGGCTGGCTTCACCGTTGACATTTCAGAGTCACGTACTACCTCAAGGATCGCTGATATTCTACGGCCATTGTTCTTTAAGGAAAGTAGTGGTTCTGCTTCCATGGGATCAGACGGGTCATCCAACTCTGGTTCTGATACCACAGGCGCATCCGGTGACCGTGGTAATAGCGATAGGGGCGGATCATCTGATACAGGTAGAGAGCGTTCTGGCTCTAGGGGACATGTCCCAACACCTGGGACCAATAACGGTTCCATGGATCATTCTTATGATAAGCAGTCTCCAGCAGATCGGAATACTATGGACCGCATGCGTCTATCTGTTCAGGTCATGCCAGGTGAGGCCATCGGATTGGATGTATCCTTCTTGAGATCGGATACTGCAATGGTCAGTACGACACTTGATATAACAAGTGATGACCCACTGGGTAATGAGGATCTATCCGTTCCTCTGTCCGCTTACAGTGTGGCACCGGTCCTTTCTTTAAGCAGTGACTCACACTTATTTGGAAATATACTTACAGATACAAGTCAAATATTCATGATCGATAATATTGGGACCGATACACTTAATATTGTAGAGATCGCAGTGCCATCCGCCGTCTATACACAGGTCTTATCTGATTCGATCCTGGAGCCTGGATCATCAACTGAATTAAGCGTTACATTCTCACCAGATCAGGATGGATACTATACGGGTGATATTATTCTAACGAGTGATACCTATATCACAGGAAGCTCATCATTGGCTCTTACTGGAATGAGGTTGAGTCACCAGGATATCGGTTTTTCAGGGGTACTCCTTGGCGAGGACTCTATTCAGGTCCTATCCTATGCTAATAATGGTGATACAGATCTACTGATCAGTTCTATTAGTAGTAGTTCGGCTGATTTTTCAACGGATCTCTCTTCTGACCTGACCCTGCCAGCAGGATCATCAGGTTCAGTGAGTATTACATTTACCCCTTCCAATAGAGGACCGGTCAACGGAGAGATGAACTTTGTCACATCCGCTAATACAGGTGATATCCTTGCAGCGACCTTCAATGGTGAGGGATGGATACCACCCACAGCTGAGTTTGCTGCCACATCCATATCCGTGGTCACATCTCAGGGTGCTGATCTGTCATTTGAATTGGGGCTTGTGAATAATGGAGACTATCCATTGAATTATGGAACAGTTGTTGATGCAGACTATGCGGGCTGGGTCTGGCTCGGAACAGAGATCACGGGGCAAATATCAGGAACCACAGAGGGCAGTATCATTGTAGACGTACTGAATACGGCGAACCTGGATCCTGGCACCTATAACGGGAGTATCTATTTTGATACCAACACTGGATCGGATCCGACGGTGTTATTATCCAATACTCATACTATCGACATTTTCTTGAATCTTTTAGCTGATGATAGTCAATTGACGGATACGACCGTGACCATTCCTTCTGGCAATACACCACCGATCACCTTTACTGATGCTTTGGGTAATCCAATTGGACTTATACTGGATTTTGTGAATTCTGCAGGTGGAACCGTTACAGTGCAGAGCGTATCTACCCTACCGCCTATTGATGAGGATACACCGGTCTCTGACCCAGATGGTCTTATTACAGATCCGGTATATCCAGAACAATATTATGAGCTCTCTACAGATATTGAAGGAAGTTTTGTAACGGACATAGGTCTATCATACGATATTTTACCAGGTATTACTTCACCTAATACTTTACGCCTAGCAAAGCGTCCTGGAAATTCAGGTCCATCAGAGCCATGGGCTGTGATCGCCGTATCTGAAACGGTGATAGATACAGTTGTGGGCCAAGTGGTCGCTACAAACCAGAGTTCTTTCAGTCAATGGGCATTAATATCCAATTCCTCTGATAATAGTTTTGCAGATTTACTGGGACCCACTACATCATCCTTATCTATTGATCCAGAAGAACCAGGTGCATTGGTTGATGCAACGGTCAGTGTTAATGTGTCAGATGATACAGGCATACAGAGTGTAACCCTCCACTACGCTGCAGGGGGAAGTAATTCATATAATACAACTTCTATGGTAGATAATGGGCAGGGAGCATATAGCGGAACGATCCCAGGAAATTCTGTAACCCAGAATGGTTTATTATATTATATTGTTTCTGAGGATGTCCTTGGCTATATCAGTATAAGTGATACCCTTGGAGCATCTGTGAATTTTGCTTCAGGAGCCTTGACGACCAAC